>CAYWKV010000023.1:0-25935 GCA_964458835.1 uncultured Gammaproteobacteria bacterium
CCTCGAGTGGGCAGCCGGTGGGGGCGGGGATAAGTACGGTTTCCTACGCCAGATCCAGGATAAACCACGACTTAGGTCATGCTCTGTAGCAGCTTTCCGGCCCAAGGGGCTGAATGGTCAGGAAAAACCATGACACACCCCTGCGATTCTCTAAGTTACTGTCCAGAAAGCGAGATTTTTTTATTTTCGGGCGGCAATTCCCTTGACAGGGTGGGCGGGTGGTTCCTATAGTGTCGACGAGTGGGGGAAAGTGGAAATAAATGGTAATTCAGGCAGGAGCGGGGGGTATTCTTGTTCAGAGGCGGCAACACCGTCAATCTCGATGCCAAGGGCCGCATGGCGCTCCCCACCCGCTACCGCGGGCAGTTGGAGGAGACCTGTGGCGGGCATCTGGTATTGACCGTCCATGACGACGGCTGCCTCCTGCTGTATCCCGCCCCCACCTGGGAGGACATCGAGCGTCAGCTGATGCGCCTGCCCAACCAGGACGTCCAGACCCGCCGCCTGCAGCGCATGCTGCTCGGCCACGCCACCGAGACCGACGTCGACAGCCACGGCCGCATCCTGATTCCGCCGCGTCTGCGCGAGTTCGCCAAGCTCGACAAGCGGGTGGTGCTGGCCGCGCTGGGGAGGAAGTTCGAAATCTGGAACGAAGAGGCCTGGGACGCGAGCTGCAACGACTGGGTGGCGGCGGACGGCGGCGAATCCGGCATTCCGGATGCGCTGCAGAATCTGATTCTGTAGTTCCCGCATGACCCCGAGCCACGCGCATCGTCCGGTGCTTCTCGAGGAGGCGCTGGATGGACTGGCGGTACTGCCCGACGGCATCTACATCGACGGCACCTTCGGGCGCGGCGGCCATGCCGCGGCGATCCTGGGGCGTCTCGGCCCGGCCGGGCGTTTGTATGCAGTGGACAAGGACCCGGACGCGGTGCGGGTCGCGCAGGAACGGTTCGGGCGGGACGCCCGATTCCAAATTCGACGAGGCACGTTTGCCATGCTAGGGCAACTGGCGCGGGAAGAGGGGGTGGCCGGGCGCGTGAGCGGCATTCTGCTCGACCTGGGCGTGTCGTCGCCGCAGCTCGACGATGCGGCGCGCGGCTTCAGCTTCCTCAAGGACGGCCCCCTCGACATGCGCATGGACCCCGACAGCGGGCTGAGCGCGGCGCAGTGGCTGGCACAGGCGGACGAGGCGGAGATCGCGCGGGTGCTGCAGGAATACGGTGAGGAGCGCTTCGCGCGCCGCATCGCACGGGCCATCGTGCAGACGCGCGGCGAACGCCCGATCGTCACCACGCAGCAGCTGGCCGAGCTCATCGCCCAGGCGGTGCCGACGCGGGAGCGCCACAAGAATCCGGCCACGCGCAGCTTCCAGGCCCTGCGCATCCAGGTGAACCGTGAGTTGCAGGATCTCGAGGCCGCGCTGGAGCAGGCCCTCGATGCGCTGGCGATCGGCGGCCGTCTGTGCGTGATCAGTTTCCATTCCCTCGAAGACCGCATCGTCAAGCGCTTCATGCGGCGCGAGAGTCGCGGCGAGATGCTGCCGCCCGACCTGCCGGTGACGGGCGGACCGGCGCCGGGGCGCCTGCGCCTGGTGGGCAAGGCGATCAGGCCCGGCGCGCGGGAACTGGAGGTCAATCCGCGCGCACGCAGCGCCGTGCTGCGCGTGGCGGAGCGACTGACGTGAGGGGCGCGGGCGTCCTGCTGCCGATACTCGTGCTGGCCGCGGTGCTGTCCGCGCTGGGCGTCGTCTACGCGAAGCACCAGAGCCGCAAGCTCTTCATCGCACTGCAGGCGCTCGAGGCCGCGCGCGACGAAATGAACATCGAATGGGGACAGCTGCAGCTGGAGCAGAGCACCTGGGCGACCCACGGCCGCATCGAGGATCTCGCCCGCCAGCGGCTGAAAATGACGACACCGGCGCCCGACGCCGTGGTAATCGTGCGGCCATGACCAGAGCGACTGACAACACCGAATTCGCCGGCCGCCGCCGCTTCGTGCTGGCCCTGTTCGCCTGTGCCTTTGGGGCGCTGGTCTGGCGCGCGGTCGATCTGCAGGTGTTCAACCAGGATTTCCTGCAGAACCAGGGGGACGCGCGCCACCTGCGGGTGGTCACGCTGGCCGCGCACCGCGGCATGATCACCGACCGCAACGGCGAGCCGCTGGCGGTCAGCACGCCGGTCGATTCCGTCTGGGCGAATCCGCAGGAACTCGTGCCGGCGCGCGAATACCTGCCGGCCCTGGCCAAGATCCTGGAAATCGAGCCCGACCATCTGCAGCGGCTCCTGGCGGCGCGCGCCGGTCGCGAATTCGTCTACCTGAAGCGGCACGTCGATCCGTCGGTGGCGGCGCAGGTGCGCGCGCTGGCCGCCCCGGGTGTCGCGCTGCAGCGTGAGTACCGGCGCTACTACCCCGACGGCGAAGTGACCGCCCAGGTGCTCGGCTTCACCGATATCGACGACGTCGGTCAGGAAGGCGTCGAGCTGGCCTACGACGAATGGCTGCGCGGCGAGCCCGGCGCCAAGCGCGTGGTGAAGGACGGCCGCCACAGCGTCATCGAGACCGTGGAGAGCATCCGTGCCGCGCGCCCCGGCCGCGATCTCCGGCTCAGCATCGACCGCCGCATCCAGTATCTGGCCTACCGGGAACTCAAGGCGGCGGTGCAGCAGCACAAGGCGCGTTCGGGTTCCGTCGTGGTGCTGGACACCGCGACCGGCGAGGTGCTGGCCATGGTCAACCAGCCGTCCTTCAATCCCAACAACCGTGCCCGGCTTACGCCCGGCGCGACGCGCAACCGTGCCGTGACCGACGTGTTCGAGCCCGGCTCCACCCTCAAGCCCTTCACCATCGCGGTCGCGCTCGAATCCGGCGACTACCGTCCCGACACGCCCATCGAGACCAGTCCCGGCTTCTACCGCGTGGGCGTCAATACCGTGCGTGACGTGCACAACTACGGCGCCCTCGACGTGACCGGCGTGATCCGCAAGTCCAGCAACGTCGGTTCGGCCAAGATCGCGCTGTCGCTGGATCGCGCCGACTTCTGGTCGCTGCTGAACCGGGTGGGGTTCGGCACCGTGACCGCCAGCGGCTTTCCGGGCGAGGCCTCGGGCCTGCTGGTGCACCACCGTCGCTGGCGACCCATCGAACAGGCGACCCTGTCGTTCGGCTACGGGCTGTCGGTGACGCCGCTGCAGCTGGCGCAGGCCTACGCCGTGTTCGCCGCCGACGGCGTGTTGCGGCCGACCTCCTTCCTGCCGCTCGAGCGGGCGCCGCGCGGCGAGCGCATCCTGTCGGCGCGTACCGCCGGTCAGATCAACGCCATGCTCGAAGAGGCCGTCGGTCCCCAGGGCACGGCGCTGGCGGCGCGCGTGGCCGGTTACCGCACCGGCGGCAAGACCGGCACCGTGCGCAAGTCCATCGCCGGCGGCTATGCCGAGGATCGCTACCTGTCGGTGTTCGCCGGCCTGGCGCCGGTGAGCCGGCCGCGCCTCGTCGCCGTCGTGATGATCAACGAACCGTCGGCGGGCCAGTACTACGGCGGTGCGGTCGCGGCGCCGGTGTTCTCGAAGGTCATGGCGGGCGCGCTGCGCTTCCTCAACGTCGCGCCGGACGCCGCCGACGAGCTGTCGCCGCAGACGCTGCAGCGCGTGGCGCTCGGGGGGCAGCCATGATGGCCGCGGAGAAACTGGTTCAGCCGCCGCTTCTTTCGCAGCTGCTGCACGGCCTGGCCAGGGTCGCGCCGGGTCAGGACGTCACGGTGCTGGGGCTGGCGCTGGACAGCCGTCAGGTGCGTCCCGGCTTTCTGTTTCTGGCAGTCGCCGGGCGGCATGTGCATGGCGTGGACTTCGTCGCCGATGCCGGCGCCGCCGGCGCCGCCGCGATCGTCTGGGAACCGACCGATGCAGTCACCGAGGACAGCGCGCCGCTGCGCGCCGCATCCATTCCTGTCGTGGCCGTCGAACGGCTCGGCCGCCATGTCGGCGAGATCGCCGCGCGCTTCCACGGCCATCCTTCCCGGGACATGTTCGTCGTCGGCGTCACGGGCACCGACGGCAAGACCTCCTGCGCGAATTTCATCGCCCAGGCACTGCACACCGACGGTGACAGGTGCGGCGTCATCGGCACGCTCGGTTACGGCCTGTACGGTGCGCTGCGCCCGGGACTGCACACCACCCCCGACGCACTCACACTGCAGCAGGAACTGGCGGCGCTGCGCGACGGCGGCGCGCGGGCCGTGGCCATGGAGGTGTCCTCGCACGGGCTCGATCAGGGGCGCGCCGCCGGCGTGGCCTTCGACGTGGCGGTGCTGACGAATCTGAGCCGCGATCATCTCGACTACCACGGCGACGAGGCGTCCTATGCCGCGGCCAAGCGCCGGCTGTTCTTCACGCCGGATCTCGGCGCGGCGGTCCTCAATCTCGACGATGCCTTCGGCCGCTCGCTGTATGCGGAGCTGCCGGCGGCGCTGCCGGTGGTCGTCTATGCGCTGGAGCGTGCCGTGGTGGCTGGCATCGATCGTCCCAATACCCGCTGGCTGGCCGCGACGGAGATTGTCGCGAGCACTGCCGGCCTGTCCATCGGCATCGATGGCAGCTGGGGTGCCGGGCGTCTGGAGGTGGCGTTGCTGGGGCGCTTCAACGCCGGCAACCTGCTGGCGGTGCTGGCCGTACTGCTGATCCACGGCGTGCCCTTCGGTGAGGCGCTGGTACGGCTGGCACGGGTGCGGACAGTGGTGGGGCGCATGGAACCGTTTGGTGGCAGCGCCGCGCAACCGCTGGTGGTGGTCGATTATGCCCACACCCCGCGCGCCCTGGAGCAGGTGCTGAAGGCGTTGCGCGAACACTGCAACGGCAATCTCTGGTGCGTGGTCGGCGCCGGTGGCGAGCGCGACACCGGCAAGCGGCCGCTCATGGGCGCGATCGCCGAACGCCTGGCCGACTTTGTCGTGCTGACCGACGACAACCCGCGCCATGAGGACGCGACCCAGATCGTGATGGACATCCTGACCGGTATGGAGGACCCCGACGCCGCCTATGTCCAGCGCGATCGTGCCGCGGCCATCGCCCAGGCGATCACCAACAGCGATCCCGGCGACGTCGTGCTGATCGCGGGCAAGGGCCACGAGGATTATCAGCAGATTGGTGACAAGCGTCTGCCCTTCAGTGACCGCGACACCGTGCGGGCCTTGCTGCGGAAGGGCCCCGCATGATGGCCATGCGCCTGTCCGAGGCGGCCGAAGTGCTGGAGGCGCGCCGCAGCGGCGCGGACCTGCGCTTCGCCGGCCTGAGCACGGATACCCGCACGCTCGCCGCCGACAATCGCTTCTGCGCGCTGGGCGGTCCGCGCTTCGATGGTCCCGACTACGTCGAGCAGGCGCGCGCGGCCGGCGCCGCGGCGGCGGCGGTCAGCCGCGGCGTCGACACGGCGCTGCCGCTGCTGCAGGTCGATGACACGCGTCTCGCGCTGGGCCGGCTCGCGTCCCACTGGCGCGGCCGCTTCGCGTTCCCGGTCATCGGCGTGACCGGCAGCAACGGCAAAACCACGGTCAAGGAGATGCTGGCGGCCATCCTCGGCACGGTGGGTCCGGTGCTGGCGACCCGCGGCAATCTCAACAACGACATCGGAGTGCCGCTGACGCTGGCCTGCCTGGCACCGGAGCATATCGGCGCCGTCATCGAGATGGGCGCCAACCACTCCGGCGAGATCGCCTATCTCACCGGCCTGGCGCGGCCCACGGTCGGTATCGTCACCAATGCCGGTCCAGCCCATCTGGAGGGCTTCGGGTCGATCGCGGGCGTGGCGCGCGCCAAGGGCGAACTGTTCGCAGGGCTCGCCGATGATGCCGTGGCCGTCATCAATGCCGACGATGCCTACGCCGATCTGTGGCGCGGGCTGGCCGGCGGCCGCCGTATGCTGAGTTTTGGCCTGACGGCGGATGCCGACGTGAGTGGTGGTTATCGGAGCGCCGACGGCCGTACGCGGCTGCAGCTGCGGACGCCGGCGGGCGAGGCGGAGGTCGATCTGCCCCTGCCCGGCCGCCACAACGTCCTCAATGCCCTGGGCGCGACCGCCGCCGCGCTGGCGGCCGGCGCGGATCTGACCGCGGTCCGCCGCGGCCTCGAATCCCTGATGCCGGTGGCTGGCCGCCTGCAGCGTACGCGCCGTGATGACGGCGGCATCGTGCTGGACGACACCTACAACGCCAATCCCGGCTCGCTGGCAGTCGCCATCGACGTACTGCGCGAGACGCCGGCGCCGCGCTGGCTGGTGCTCGGCGACATGGGTGAACTCGGCCCCGAGGCTGCTGCGCTGCACGCCGAGGCGGGCGCCTACGCGCAGGCGGCCGGCATCGATGCGCTGTATTGCCTGGGTGAGTTCGCGGCGCAGGCGGCCCGGAGTTTCGGCCCCGGTGCGCACGCCTTCATGGATTTCGATGAACTGCTGGCCGCGCTGCGCGCCGATCTGACTGCGGAGGTCACGTTGCTGGTGAAGGGGTCCCGACGCATGGGCATGGAGCGCGTGGTGCGCGCGCTAGCCGGACCGGACCGGGGGGTGGCCTGATGCTCCTGCTGCTCACCGACTATCTGAGCCAGTTCCACACCGGCTTCAATGTCTTCCAGTACCTGACGCTGCGCGCCATCCTGGGCGTGCTCACCGCGCTCATCATTTCGTTCGTGATCGGGCCGGCCATGATCGGCTGGCTGAGTCAATACCAGATCGGCCAGCAGGTGCGCACCGACGGTCCGCAGACCCACCTGAGCAAGGCGGGTACGCCGACCATGGGCGGCGCGCTCATCCTGGTGGCGATCACGGTCGCGACGCTGCTGTGGTCGGATCTGAGCAACCGCTACGTCTGGATGGTGCTGATCGTCACGCTGCTGTTCGGCGTGATCGGCTGGGTGGACGACTACAAGAAGCTGGTGCTGCGCAATTCGAAGGGGCTGGCCGCGCGCTGGAAGTATTTCTGGCAGTCCGTGATTGCGCTGGCCGTCGGAGGCTTCCTGTACCTCACCGCGCAATCACCGGCCGAGACCCAGCTGCTGGTGCCTTTCTTCAAGGACGTCGCCGTCGAGCTCGGCATCGGCTACGTGCTGCTGACCTATTTCGTCATCGTCGGCTCCAGCAACGCGGTGAATCTCACCGACGGCCTCGACGGCCTGGCGATCCTGCCCACGGTGATGATTGCCGGCGCGCTGGCGGTGTTCGCCTACGCCACGGGCAATTTCAAGTTCGCGACCTACCTGGGCAT
Source organism: uncultured Gammaproteobacteria bacterium (assembly GCA_964458835.1). Classification (GTDB taxonomy): domain Bacteria; phylum Pseudomonadota; class Gammaproteobacteria; order Thiohalobacterales; family Thiohalobacteraceae; genus JAHJQQ01. Next base: position 7,250 of record CAYWKV010000023.1, read on the forward strand.
ACCGCACATCCGCGAGGCGGCCGAGGTGGTGGTGTTCTGCGGCGCGCTGATGGGTGCCGGCCTGGGGTTCCTCTGGTTCAACGCCTACCCCGCCCAGGTCTTCATGGGCGACGTCGGCGCGCTCGCGCTGGGTGCGGCGCTGGGGCTGGTCGCGGTGCTGGTGCGACAGGAGCTGGTATTCCTGGTGATGGCCGGCGTGTTCGTGATGGAAACCGTGTCGGTGATACTGCAGGTGGCGTCGTTCAAGCTCACCGGCCGCCGCATCTTCCGGATGGCGCCGCTGCATCATCATTTCGAGCTCAAAGGCTGGCCGGAACCGCGCGTGATCGTGCGCTTCTGGATCGTTACCGTCATCCTGGTCTTGATCGGGTTGGCGACACTCAAGATTCGCTGAGGAGGTGGCAGGATGAATGTGCGTTCCCAGATGGCGCTCGTCGGACTCACCTTTTTCGTGATGTCGGTGCTGTGGCTGGTTTCGTGATGCGGTTGGAGCCATGACGGCGATTGCACCCATGACGGCAGATGCGCAGGCGCCCAAAAAGGTGTTGGTGGTCGGTCTCGGCAAGACCGGGGTGTCGTGTGCCCGCTACCTGTCGGCCGCCGGCGCGCAGGTGGCCATCACCGACGACCGCCCGGCCCCGCCCGGCCTGGCCGCGGTGCAGGACGAGCTGCCCGACGTCGCGCTCTTCCTGGGTCGCTTCGCACCGGAGGCGTTCGCGCATGCCGAGCAGATCGTCGTCAGCCCCGGCGTGTCCCTGAAGCACCCGCTGATCAGCGAAGCCCGTGCCCGCGGCGTCGAGATCATCGGCGACATCGAACTGTTCGCGCGGGTCGCGCGGGCGCCGGTCATCGCCATCACCGGTTCCAACGGCAAGAGCACGGTCACGACCCTCGTCGGCGAGATGGCGCGCGCCGACGGCCGCCGCGTCAAGGTCGGCGGCAACCTCGGCACACCGGCGCTCGATCTGCTCGATCCGGCCGGTCCGGAGCCCGACCTCCATGTGCTGGAGCTGTCCAGCTTCCAGCTCGAATCGACCTTCACGCTGGCGGCGCAGGCGGCGACGGTGCTGAACATCAGCCCGGACCATATGGACCGCTACAGCGGACTGGACGAATACGCCAAGGCCAAGCAGCGTATCTACCGCAACGCGCGCGTGCAGATCGTCAACCGGGACGATCCCTACGCCGCGCGGCTTGCCGACCCCGGACGGCCCAGCGTCGGCTTCGGCGTGCAGGCGCCCGGCGCGGATGATTATGGGGTGCGCGAGCTCGATGGCGCCGCATGGCTGATGCACGGCGACGAGCGGCTGCTGCCGGTGGCCGGGATCCGCATGGCCGGGAGGCACAACCTGAGCAATGCGCTGGCGGCGCTGGCGCTCGGCGATGCCGCCGGTCTCGGGCGCGAGGCCATGTTCCGGACGCTGCGCACCTTCGGTGGTCTGCCGCACCGCACGCAATGGGTTGCCGAGGCCGGCGGCGTGGTCTGGTACAACGATTCGAAGGGCACCAACATCGGCGCCACCGTGGCGGCGGTGCAGGGCATGGGCCGGCCGGTGGTGCTGATCGCCGGCGGTCAGGGCAAGGGTGCGGACTTCCGGCTGCTGTGCGAACCGCTGCGTGATCGCCTGCGGGCGGCCGTGCTCATCGGCGAGGACGCGCCGCTGCTGGCGTCCGCGCTCGAGGGCATTACCGCCGTCGTGCGCGCCGACGGCATGGAGAACGCCGTGCGGCGCGCGGCCGAACTGGCGCAGCCGGGAGATGCGGTGCTGCTGTCGCCGGCCTGCGCCAGCTTCGACATGTTCAAGGGCTACGATCATCGCGGTGAGGTGTTCATGGACGCGGTGCGGAGGCTGGTCGGATGAGCATCGCGGGCGCCGTGCAGGCACGACTGCCACGCGCCGGCGGGCTGCGCTGTCCGCGGCTGGACTACCCGCTGCTGGGCGTGGTGCTGTGCCTGCTCGCGATCGGCCTGGTCATGGTGACTTCGGCCTCGGTCAGCATGGCCGATCGGCAGTTCGGCCAGCCGTTCTATTACGGCCTGCGCCAGGCGGTCTACCTGGTCGCCGGCGCTGGCGCGGCCGCGCTGGTGTTCGGCGTGCGCATGGCGCACTGGGCGCGCGCCGGCGTGCCGGTGCTGCTGCTGGCACTGGGTCTGCTGGCCGTGGTGCTGGTGCCGGGTGTCGGCAACACGGTCAATGGTGCGACGCGCTGGATCTCGCTCGGCCCGGTCAATCTCCAGGTCTCGGAGCCGGCCAAGCTGCTGCTGCTCATCTATCTCGCCGGCTATCTGGTGCGTCATGGCGAGGAGGTACGCAGCAAGGTCAGCGGCTTCGTCAAGCCGATGGCCGTCCTGATCATCGCGGCGGTGCTGCTGCTGGCGGAGCCGGATTTCGGCGCCACGGTCGTGCTGTTCGCCACCGCGCTGGCGATGATGTTTCTCGCCGGTGTGCGCTGGTGGCAGTTCGGCACCCTCATCGGCGGTGCCGGTCTGGCACTGGCGATTCTCGCGGTCTCCTCGCCTTATCGCATGGCACGCCTGACCACGTTCATCGACCCCTGGAAGGATCCCTTCGACAGCGGCTTCCAGCTGACGCAGTCGCTGATCGCCATCGGCCGCGGCCACTGGTTCGGTGTCGGCCTGGGTGGCGGTGTCCAGAAGCTCTTCTATCTGCCGGAGGCGCACACCGATTTCGTGTTCGCCGTGTTCGCCGAGGAGTTCGGGCTGATCGGCGCGTTGCTGCTGATGACGCTGTACGCCTTCCTGGTGTGGCGCGCCTTCGCCATCGGCGGCGTCGCGCAGAAAGCAGGCGATCTGTTCTCCGGTTACCTCGCCTACGGCATCGGCACCTGGCTGGCCCTGCAGAGCGCCATCAACATCGGCGTGAACATGGGCCTGCTGCCGACCAAGGGCCTGACCCTGCCGCTGCTGAGCTACGGCGGCAGCAGCCTGGTGGTGATGTGCATCGCCGTCGGCCTGCTGCTGCGCATCGACTACGAGACGCGCTGCTCCGTGCACACGCTGCCGGCGAACACGCCGCTGCCGCAACGGCGCACACGCGGGAGGGTGGCATGAACACCGCCGAGATCTGGCCCAGCGACGCCATCCTGATCATGGCCGGCGGCACCGGCGGGCACGTGTTCCCCGCGCTCGCCGTCGCCGAGGAGCTGCGCAGCGCCGGTCATCCGGTGGTGTGGCTGGGGACGCAGGCGGGTCTGGAGGCGCGCGTGGTGCCGGCGGCCGGTCTGCCGATGGCCTGGGTGCGGGTCCGCGGCCTGCGCGGCAAGGGCCTCCTGCGTGTGCTGACGGCGCCGTTCATGCTGGCCGGCGCGCTGCTGCAGGCCGGCAGCGTCCTGCACCGCCTGCGGCCGCGCGCAGTGCTCGGCATGGGCGGCTTCGTGACCGGCCCGGGCGGATTCATGGCCTGGCTGCTGCGCCGCCCGCTGCTCATCCATGAACAGAACTCCGTGGCCGGCCTGACCAACCGTCTGCTGGCGCCGCTGGCGACGCGTGTCATGGAGGCGTTCCCGGGGAGCCTGGCCGTGCGCCTGCAGCCGCTGCACACGGGCAATCCGGTGCGCGGCGCCATCACCCGGGTCGCACCGCCCGCCGAACGCTTCGCGGGGCGCGAAGGACCCATGCGGCTGCTGGTGCTGGGCGGCAGCCTGGGCGCGCAGGCACTGAACGACAGTCTGCCGCAGGCGCTGGCACGCATCGATACGGCACGACGGCCGCGGGTCCGCCATCAGACCGGGACGCGCAATCTGGACGCGGCACGCGAAGCCTATGCACGGGCCGGCGTCGAGGCCGAGATCGTGCCTTTCATCGAAGACATGGCGGAGGCCTACGCCTGGGCGGACCTGGTGGTGTGCCGCGCGGGCGCACTCACCATCGCCGAACTCACCGCCGTCGGCGTGGCCGCCATTCTGGTGCCTTATCCGCATGCCGTCGACGATCACCAGACCGGCAACGCCCGCTACCTGGTGGAGGCCGGTGCGGCGTTGCTGATCCCGCAGCCCGAGCTGGAGGCCGCGGCGCTCGCCGAAGTGATCGAAGACTTCGCGCGCGATCCCGAACGCCGGCTGCGGATGGCGGCCGCGGCGCGCGATCTGGCGCGGCCGGAGGCCGCGCGCGTGGTCGCGCAGGAATGCCTGCGGCTGGCCGGTCTGGATGCGCGAACGGGAGGTGCCGCCGCATGAGCGAGAACGGCATGTCGAACATCGCAGTACGGCCGGGCGGCATGGGGCGTGTGCGGCGCGTGCATTTCGTCGGCATCGGCGGCGCCGGCATGGGCGGTATCGCCGAAGTACTGCGCAATCTGGGCTACGAGGTGCAGGGCTCGGATCTGCGCAGCAACAGTGTCACCCGGCGGTTGGAATCGCTGGGCGTCACGATCTTCGTCGGCCACGACGCCGATCACATCGTCGGCAGCGACGTGGTGGTGGTCTCCAGCGCGGTCGGCAGCGGCAACCCGGAGGTCGTCGCCGCGCGCACGCTGCGTATCCCGGTGGTGCCGCGTGCGGAGATGCTGGCCGAGCTGATGCGCTTCCGTTACGGCGTGGCGGTGGCGGGGACACACGGCAAGACGACCACCACCAGCCTGGTGGCGAGCCTGCTGGCCGAGGGCGGGCTGGACCCGACCTTCGTCATCGGCGGCCGGCTGAACAGCGCCGCCAGCCACGCGCGCCTGGGCGCGGGCCGTTATCTGGTGGCAGAGGCCGACGAGAGCGACGCGTCATTTCTGTATCTGCAGCCCATGATCGCGGTCGTCACCAACATCGATGCCGATCATCTGTCCACCTACGGTGGCGATTTCGGGCGGCTGCGCGACACCTTCGTCGAATTCCTGCACCACCTGCCGTTCTACGGCCTGGCAGTGCTGTGCGTCGAGGATGCCGGTGTGCGCGAGATACTGCCGGAGGTGACGCGCCCGGTGCGCACCTACGCCATCGACGCCGACGCCAACGCCGATCTGTGGGTCAGCGGGCTGCGCCAGGAAGGCATGCGCATGCATTTCAATCTGCATCGCAAGGACCGTGACACGGTGCTGCCCGTCACGCTGAATCTGCCGGGGCGGCACAATGTGCTCGATGCCCTGGCGGCCATCGCGGTCGCCAGCGAACTCGACATTCCGGACGGCGCGATCCAGTCGGCGCTGGCGAATTTCGCCGGCATCGGCCGCCGCTTCCAGATCTACGGTGAATGCCGGCTGCCGGCTGGACGCGTGCTGCTCATCGATGACTACGGTCATCATCCGCGCGAAGTGGCGGCGGTGATCGATGCCATCCGCCACGGTTGGCCAGAGCGCCGGCTGGTGATGGCGTTCCAGCCGCACCGCTATACGCGCACGCGCGACCTGTTCGAGGACTTCGCGCACGTGCTGTCCGAGGTGGATGCCCTGGTGCTGACCGACGTGTATGCCGCGGGCGAGGCGCCCATCGCGGGCGCCGATGGCCGTGCGCTGAGCCGCGCCATCCGGCTGCGGGGCCAGGTCGATCCGGTATTCGTCGACAGCGCCGCCGACCTGGCCGGGGTGTTGCCCGGCATCCTCGCCGACGGCGACGTGCTGCTGATGGCCGGCGCCGGCGACATCGGCGCGGCATCGGCCGAGTTGGCGATGCAATGGCAGGCGGAAGAGGAGGACCGGCCATGACGCAGCATCCCGTTCATCTGCGCCTGCACATGGGCTGCGGCGAATCCCTGTGCAGCCGCTGGCTGCGGGGTCCGGCGCCGGCGGCGCGCAAGGCACCCGGTGCGGTGCCCGCTGCGCGCAAGCCCAAGCCTTCGGGCCACCGACGGGAGCGGGCGCGGGAATGATGACGGCCATGGACACCACACGGCAGCGTGGCGAACTGCTGCATGACGAACCGCTCGCCAGGCACACCAGCTGGCGCGCGGGTGGTCCTGCGCGATGCTTCTACACGCCGGCCGATCTCGACGACCTGGCGAATTTCCTCGCTGGCCTGCCGGTCGGTGAACCGTTGCTGTGGATCGGCCTGGGCAGCAACCTGCTGGTCCGCGACGGCGGTTTCCGCGGCACGGTCGTCTCGACGTTCGGGGGGATGGGTGCGCTGGACATGCTCGACGAACGGACGCTGCGCGCCGAGGCCGGCGTGCCTTGCGCCAAGGTCGCGCGCTTCATGACGCGGCACGGACTGACCGGCGGTGAATTCCTGGCCGGCATCCCCGGCAGCATGGGCGGCGCGCTGGCGATGAACGCGGGCGCGTTCGGCGGCGAGACCTGGCAGTACGTGGTCGCCGTCGAGACCATCGACCGTCGCGGCGAGCGGCGGGTGCGGAAACCCGCGGATTACGAGATCGGCTACCGGCACGTGCTTGGCCCGACCGACGAATGGTTCGTCGCCGCCCATCTGCGGTTCGCGCCCGGCGACAGCGCCGCCGCGCAGGCGCGCATCAAAGCGCTGCTGGAGCGCCGCGCCGCGACCCAGCCGACCAATCAGTCGAGCTGCGGCTCGGTGTTCCGCAATCCGCCCGGCGATCATGCGGCGCGCCTCATCGAGGTCTGCGGCCTGAAAGGATTGTGCATCGGCAAGGCCTGCGTCTCCGGGAAGCACGCCAATTTCATCATCAACACCGGCGGCGCCCGTGCCGCGGACATCGAGGCGCTGATCGAACAGGTGCGCGACACCGTCGAGCGCGAGCAGGGCGTGCGCCTGATCCCGGAAGTGCGCATCGTGGGTGTGGCGATATGAATATTGGAACCGCCAGGACGCCAGGATTTCTTGAATCGCCAAGACGCCAGGAACGCCAAGACTTCTTGAACCGCCAAGACGCCAAGGCGCCAAGCAGAATTTTAGGAACCGCCAAGACGCCAAGGCGCCAAGGAAGATCATTGAAAAACCGGATTGGTTCTTACCCTTGTCTCCCTTGGCGTCTTGGCGTCTTGGCGCCTTGGCGGTTCAACATTCTCTTGCTTGGCGGCTTGGCGGTTCAAGAAATCCTGCCAGCCTTGGCGTCCTGGCGGTTCTCAACGGCATCGGGTGTCCCGGCATGAGCGACGCGGCGCGCTTCGGCAAGGTGGCGGTGCTGTTCGGCGGGACCTCGGCCGAGCGCGAGGTGTCGCTGAAATCCGGCCGTGCGGTGCTGGATGCGCTGCTGCGCCAGGGCGTGGACGCGCACGGCGTGGACGTGGTGGACAGCAGTGTGCTGGAGACCCTGCGCCGCGGCGGCTTCGCGCGCGCGTTCATCGTGCTGCACGGCCGCGGCGGCGAGGACGGCGTGATACAGGGTGCTCTGGAGACGCTGGGCCTGCCCTATACCGGCAGCGGCGTGCTGGGCTCGGCGCTGGGCATGGACAAGGTGCGCACCAAGCAGATCTGGCAGTCCTGCGGCCTGCCGACGCCCGCCTTCCGGGTGCTGGCTTCGGCCGGGGATCTCGAGACTGCTGTGGCGGACATCGGGTTTCCGATGATGGTCAAGCCGGCGCACGAGGGCTCCAGCATCGGCATGACCAAGGTGGAGCGGCGCGAGGATCTGGAGGCCGCGTGGCGGCTGGCGGCGAAATACGATCGGGCGGTGCTCGCCGAGGCCTGGATCACCGGCCGCGAATACACCGCCTCGATCCTGGGCGGGCAGGTGCTGCCGCTGATCCGTCTGGAGACGCCGCGTGCGTTCTACGACTACGAGGCGAAGTATCGCTCCGACGACACGCGCTATCACTGTCCCTGCGGCCTGTCCGCTGACGATGAGCGTGCGCATCGGGATCTGGCGTTGCGCGCCTTCGCGGCGGTCGCGGCCAGCGGCTGGGGACGCGTGGATTTCATGTGCGACGCCGCCGGCCAGCCGTATCTGATCGAGGTGAACACCGTGCCCGGCATGACCGACCACAGCCTGGTGCCGATGGCGGCACGTGCGGCCGGCATCGATTTCGATGCACTGGTGCTGCGCATCCTGGAGACCGCGCATCCGGCGGACAGCGGCGCGACGGAGGTGTCGCATGGCGCGTAAGAAGACCGCGCAGGCACGCCCGAAGCAGCCGCCGCTGCCGCTGCATCTGCGCCTGCGGCCGTTGCTGCGGCCCGTCGCCAGGGCGGTGTCGTTCGCGCTGTTCGCGGCGGCGCTCACATGGGGCGTGACGTGGCTGCGCGACCCGCATAATATGCCGCTGCGCTCGGTCCGGATCGAAGGCGAGTTCCGCAAACTGAACACCGAGCAGCTGCAAGCGGCCATCGCCACGAGTACGCAGGGCGGGTTCTTCACCGTCGACGTGGAAGAGGTGCGGCGCGCGGCGGAATCGCTGCCATGGGTGGCGTCGGCCTCGGTGCGCCGGATCTGGCCGGACGGGCTGCGGCTGCACGTGGTGGAGCAGCGTGCGGCGGCACGCTGGGGCGAGGCGGGGCTGCTCAACATGAGCGGCCGGCTGTTCGAACCGGCGGCCGAGACCATCCCGCAGCATCTGCCGCGGCTCAACGGCCCCGACGAATTGCGGCGCCGGGTGATGGAACAATACATCGCCATCACGACCGCACTGGCACCGCTCGGGCGCCGTGTGGCGGCATTGAGCGTCGATGATCGCCGTGCCTGGCGGCTGACCCTGGACGACGGCGTCGAACTGCAGCTGGGCAGGGATGACACCCTGGAGCGCGTGCGGCGCTTCGTGCGGGTCTATCCGCAGCTGTTCGCGGTACGCGAAGCGGAACTCGAGACAGTCGACATGCGCTACAGCAACGGATTCGCGGTGCGCTGGGACCGGTCGCAGCAGACGGCCGGCGAACAGAAAGAGGGTTGAGATCAGATGTCGAAGAAATCCGAAAAGAACATGATCGTCGGCCTGGACATCGGTACGTCCAAGGTGGTCGCCATCGTCGGCGAAGTCACGCCGGAGGGCGGCATCGAGATCATCGGCATCGGCTCGCATCCTTCGCGCGGCATGAAGAAGGGCGTGGTGATCAACATCGAGTCCACCGTCCATTCGATCCAGCGCGCGATCGAAGAGGCGGAGCTGATGGCCGGCTGTCAGATTCACTCGGTCTATGCCGGCATCGCCGGCAGCCACATCCGCAGCCTGAACTCGCACGGCATCGTCGCCATCCGCGACAAGGAGGTCACGCCTGGCGACGTGGAGCGGGTGATCGACGCGGCACGTGCGGTGGCGATTCCCGCCGACCAGAAGATCCTGCACATCCTTCCGCAGGAATTCATCATCGACAAGCAGGAAGGCATCCGTGAGCCGGTCGGCATGTCCGGCGTGCGCCTGGAGGCCAAGGTGCACTTGGTGACGGGCGCCGTCAGTGCGGCCCAGAACATCATCAAGTGCGTGCGCCGCTGCGGCCTGGAGGTTGACGACATCATCCTGGAGCAGCTCGCCTCCAGCTATTCGGTGCTGACCGATGACGAAAAGGATCTGGGCGTGTGCCTGGTCGACATCGGCGGCGGCACGACCGATATCGCGGTGTTCACCGAGGGCTCCATCCGGCACACGTCAGTGATCCCCATCGCCGGCGACCAGGTGACCAACGACATCGCCGTGGCCCTGCGCACGCCGACCCAGCACGCGGAGGAGATCAAGATCAAGTACGCCTGTGCGCTGGCACAGCTCGCCAGCTCGGACGAGACCATCGAAGTGCCGAGCGTCGGCGACCGCGGTGCACGCCGGCTGGCGCGGCATACGCTCGCCGAGGTGGTCGAGCCGCGCTACGAGGAGCTGCTGGCGCTGGTGCAGGCGGAGCTGCGCCGCAGCGGATTCGAGGATCTGGTCGCCGCGGGCATCGTGCTCACCGGCGGCAGTTCCAAGATGGAAGGCCTGATCGATCTGGCGGAAGAGGTGTTCCACATGCCGGTACGCCTGGGTACGCCCCAGTACATCGCCGGTCTGGTGGATGTGGTGCGCAATCCGATCTATGCCACCGGCGTCGGCCTGCTGCTGTTCGGCAACCAGAATCGGGCCCAGCGCAGCATGGAGGCCCAGTTCGGCCGGGGCGTGTCGGGCGTCTGGGCGCGCATGCGCAGTTGGTTCCAAGGAAATTTTTAACCCTAGGGCCGAGGTCCCAGGACCGAAGTCCTAGGCAAACCGTGAGTGAAGCTACAAGCGCGAACCGAAGCAGGAAGGCAGTGACGAAAGGTGCGTGGTTCCATGGGTGAAATGAGGCGCAAGACCTCGGTCCTGGAGTCTCGGGCCTGGTACCTGAATTAGTCAGAGGAGACGAGACGATGTTCGAATTAATGGATGCTTACAGTCAGAACGCGGTAATCAAGGTCATGGGCGTCGGTGGTGGCGGCGGCAACGCCGTGCAGCACATGGTCGAGGCCAGCATCGAGGGCGTGGATTTCATCTGCGCCAACACCGATGCCCAGGCGCTGCAGAACACCAATGCCCGGGTGGCCCTGCAGCTCGGCTCCGGTATGACCAAGGGGCTGGGCGCGGGCGCCAATCCGGAGGTTGGCCGGCAGGCGGCGCTGGACGATCGCGAGCGCATCATGGAGGTCATCGACGGCGCGGACATGCTGTTCATCACCGCCGGCATGGGCGGCGGCACCGGCACGGGTGCGGCGCCGATCGTGGCGCAGGTCGCCAAGGAACTGGGCATCCTCACCGTCGCGGTGGTGACCAAGCCGTTCCCCTTCGAGGGCCGCAAGCGTATGGCGGTGGCGGAGAAGGGCATCCGGGAACTGGGCCAGTACGTCGATTCCCTGATCACCATCCCCAACGAGAAGCTGCTCGCCGTGCTGGGCAAGAACGTCAGCCTGCTGGATGCCTTCAAGTCCGCCAACGACGTCCTGCTGGGCGCCGTGCAGGGCATCGCCGAACTGATCACCCGTCCGGGCCTGATCAACGTCGACTTCGCCGACGTGCGCACGGTCATGTCCGAGATGGGCATGGCGATGATGGGCTCCGGTCGCGCCAGTGGCGAGGACCGCGCCCGCGAGGCGGCGGAGGCGGCCATCGCCAGCCCGTTGCTGGAGGATGTCAATCTCATGGGCGCCGCCGGTATTCTGGTCAACGTCACCGCCGGCATGAACATGTCGATCGGCGAGTTCGAAGAGGTCGGCAACGTGGTCAAGGAGTTCGCCTCCGAGAACGCGACAGTGGTGGTCGGCACGGTGATCGATCCGGACATGAACGACGAGTTGCGGGTGACCGTGGTCGCCACCGGTCTGGGCTCGCACCAGAAGGCGCAGCTGCCGGAGGAGCCGCAGGTGAAGCTGGTGGAGAAGAAGAGCGACGGCGAGCCCGACTACCGCAAGCTGGAGCGCCCCACCGTCATGCGCAGCAGCCAGCGGGTCGTCGGCGGGGATTTCTCGACGCCGCCCAACTACGACTCCGATCTGGAATATCTGGACATCCCGGCGTTCCTGCGCCGACAGGCGGACTGACGGGATTCCGGTACGGCGTTGTCGCCGCGACCGGCCGGCACGACCTCTCCTCGTCTCCTCGGGGCGAGGCCGGCCGGTTGCGGCTTTTTTATTGCGAGCGGCGGTCGCCACGAAACCCACGAAATGCATCGATGCGCAAAGGCGAGCAGGATGCGTCACCACGCGGACGCACGCTACAGTCCTCAGCCCAATGTCAGTCGACGACGCCGGGCAGGTTGTGGATTTAGTGGATTTATTGAGCATTACCTGACGGGTTGATACCTGTAGGAGCGGCCTTGGCCGCGAACGGGTATGTCTACTGTCCGTTCGCGGCCAAGGCCGCTCCTACAGCGCCATGTCAAACGGCCTGGTAAAGATCAATAGCCACGGAAACACACCGAAGGTAGGGATACGGCGGGTTTTGCATTCCGTGTACTTCCGTGTGGTTCCGTGGCCAATATGGGTTTCGTGGATTTCGTGGCTAAAAAGGTATTCAGGCCGAGCTGTCCAGGGTTCAGGTTGCCCGCGGATGGCCGTTAAGGCCGGGCGGGGATTTTGCGGTTGCGGGTCAAGCGGTTATTGGGGGGAATGTGTCGCGTTCGGCTTTTCCGGCCCCCGGCGGCTGTGATAATATGCCCGGATTCTCACGTCCGCCAGCCCCGCCGGGCATGCCAAATTCTTCAGGAATCAAATAGATAATGATCCGTCAGCGTACGCTTAAGAATGTCATCCGGGCCACCGGGGTTGGTTTGCACACAGGCGAAAAGGTCTACCTCACGCTGCGGCCGGCGGCGGTCGACACCGGCATCGTCTTCCGGCGCGTGGATCTGCCGGAGCCGGTCGAGATCAAGGCCAGCCCCGAGAATGTCGGCGACACCCAGCTGTCCACTACGCTGATCAAGGGCGACGTGCGCATCTCGACGGTGGAGCATCTGCTGTCCGCCTTGGCGGGGCTGGGCATCGACAATGCCTATGTCGACCTGAGCGCGCCGGAAGTCCCCATCATGGACGGCAGCGCCGGGCCGTTTGTCTTCCTGGTGCAGTCCGCCGGGATCGAGGAACAGAATGCCGCCAAGCGCTTCATCCGCATCAAGCGCAGCATCCAGGTGGAAGACGGCGACAAGTGGGCGCGCTTCGATCCCTTCGACGGTTTCAAGGTCGGCTTCACCATCGAATTCGACCATCCCGCCTTCAAGGACCACGCGCAGTGCTCCGAGGTGGACTTCTCCACCACCTCGTTCGTGCGCGAGGTCAGCCGGGCGCGCACCTTCGGCTTCATGCGCGACATCGAGCGCTTGCGGGAGGCCAAGCTGGCGCTCGGCGGCAGCCTGGACAACGCCGTGGTGGTCGACGATTATCGGGTGCTGAACGAGGACGGCCTCCGTTACGAGGACGAGTTCGTCAAACACAAGATCCTCGACGCCATCGGCGATCTGTACCTGTTGGGGCACAGCCTGATCGGCGCCTTCCACGGGCACAAATCCGGCCACGCGATCAACAACCGCCTGCTGCGCGCGCTGCTGGCGGACACCACGGCCTGGGAAGAAGTCACTTTCGAGGACGCGGCCACCGCACCGATCTCCTTCCTGCAGCCGGTTCCGGCCTCCTGAGCGGCGCCCCGGGCGCGGGGCAGCCTTGTGGCTCTCCCGGCCCTGCCCCGTTCAGCGGGCCCGTCGCGCCAGGCGGGCCAGGGCCTGCGCCAGGCGCGTGTCCCGTATGCCCTTGGCGGTCTGTTCCAACAGCCGTGCGTTTTCCGCCGACAGCCGGATCCGGCGGGGGGCTGGCCTGGTCTCGTCGATGGGTGGGATAATCCGCACCTGGACTGTGCGTACCGTCACGGTTCCGACGCGTCCCAAATGCTGAACTAGCTGCGTGCCCTGGAAGCGCAGCCGCGCGGCCCAGGCCGGCGTGTCGGCCACCAGCAGCAGCCGGCCTCCGGTCACTCCCGCGACGCGGCAATGGGGGGCGAATTCAGGGGGCAGCAGCGACAGGATCTGACGTTCCAGGACGGCCAGCGCGCGGACCTTGTGGGGGATTGCGGAATGTTCGGACGTGCCAAACCGTTCAAGGATTCGGCTCATGGACACCGGCTTGTGGGTCGGATTGCGGTTCATCGGCCCGGCTCTTGCATTGGCTCGTGGGTCCGTCAGCTTTTCGCCCCCAGACACATGAATATCATTCTGTTCACCACTGTACACGGCCGACCCGGCAGCCTCAATCTCAGTCGCCCCGGGTTCTATCTGCCCATGCTGGCGGCGGCGACGCTCGTCTGTGCCTTGCTGGCCTACGCGGGCTATCGCATCGGGATCGCGGGTGCCGGGCAGTCCGCGCCCGCCGTCACCCTGCCCGACTGGCGGACCGACATGGAGTCGCAGCGCCGGGCGGTCGAACAGGCGCGCCGCAGCAGCCAGGCGCATCTGGATGCCTTGACGCTGCGGCTGGCGCAGATGCAGGCGCAGGTGATGCGCCTGGACGGCATCGGTCAGCGGCTGGTCGAGGTCGCCAAGCTGGACAAGGGCGAATTCAATTTCGAGCAGCCGCCGGCCCAAGGCGGTCCCGTCGAGGCCGACGCCGCGCATGCCTTCGATCCGCCGGACTTCATGCGCGAACTGGACGCCCTGTCGGCGCAGCTGGACGACCGCGAGCAGCAGCTGATCATTCTCGAGGACCTGCTGCTCAGCCGCACGCTCAACGAGCAGGGCTATCCCGCGGGGCGGCCGGTCACCAGCGGCTGGCTGTCGTCCTACTTCGGCAAGCGGACCGATCCGTTCACCGGCCGGCCCGCGCTGCACGCCGGCATCGATTTCGCCGGCAAGCTGGGTTCGGACATCGTGGCGGTGGCGGCCGGCGTCGTCATCTGGTCCGCAAAGCGCCACGGCTACGGCAACCTGATCGAAATCAATCACGGCAACGGCTACGTGACCCGCTACGCTCACAACCAGAAGAACCTGGTCGAGGTCGGTGAGACCGTCAGGAAGGGCCAGAAGATCGCCCTGATGGGCTCCAGCGGGCGTTCCACCGGCCCCCACGTACACTACGAGGTGCTCCGCGACGGCCGCCAGGTCGACCCGGCGCGCTACCTGACCGCGGCGCGCTGACACCGCCGCCCGCCTCCCGCCGGGAGGCGCCCCGCATCCCCCTGTCGCGGCTGCTACATCGGCCCCGATTGCGGTATCATGCTGACCTTCGCGCACCACCGCACAAGCAGACAGCGACCCCATCTCCATGTTTGGAAATCTAGCCCGCAAGCTCTTCGGCAGCCGCAACGAACGCCAAGTCAAACGCATGTTCAAGTCCATCGCGCAGATCAATGCGCTGGAGCCGGACATTGCCAAACTCACCGACGACGAGCTGCGCGGCCGCACGGACCAGTTCCGGCAGCGCCTTGCCGAAGGCGCGGCCCTGGACGATCTGCTGCCGGAGGCCTTCGCCGTGGTGCGCGAGGCCGGCAAGCGCGTGCTGAACATGCGCCACTTCGATGTGCAGATGATCGGCGGCATGGTGCTGCACCAGGGCCGCATCGCCGAGATGCGCACCGGTGAGGGCAAGACCCTGGTCGCCACCCTCGCGGTCTACCTCAATGCCCTGCCCGGCAAGGGCGTCCATGTGGTGACGGTCAACGACTACCTGGCGCGCCGCGATGCGGCGTGGATGGGCCGGCTGTACGGTTTCCTCGGCATGACCACCGGCGTGGTGGTGGCCGGCATGTCCCCCGAGGAGAAGCGCGCCGCCTACGCCTGCGACATCACCTACGGCACCAACAACGAATACGGCTTCGACTACCTGCGCGACAACATGGCCTTCCGCATGGAGGACAAGGTGCAGCGGGAACTGCACCATGCCGTGGTGGACGAGGTCGACTCCATCCTCATCGACGAGGCGCGCACGCCGCTGATCATCTCCGGTCCGACCGGCGACAACAGCGAGCTCTACGTGCGCATCAACCAGCTCATCCCCGGCCTGACCCGCCAGGAGCAGGAGGACGGCCCCGGCGATTACTCGATCGACGAGAAGAACAAGCAGGTCCAGTTCACGGAAGACGGGCACGCGCATGTCGAGGACCTGCTGACCCAGGCCGGTCTGCTGCGCGAGGGCGAAAGCCTCTACGATGCGGCCAACCTGACGCTCATGCATCACTTGAATGCGGCCCTGCGCGCCCACGCGCTGTTCCACCGTGACGTGGACTACATCGTCAAGGACGACGAGATCGTCATCGTCGACGAATTCACCGGCCGCACCATGCCCGGCCGCCGCTGGTCCGAGGGCCTGCATCAGGCCATCGAGGCCAAGGAGGGCGTGCGCATCCAGAGCGAAAATCAGACGCTGGCGTCCATTACCTTCCAGAACTACTTCCGCCTCTATGAGAAGCTGTCGGGCATGACCGGTACGGCCGACACCGAGGCCTACGAGTTCCAGCAGATCTACGGTCTGGAAGTCACCGTCATCCCCACACACCGCCCGATGGTCCGTGAGGACCTCGGCGATCTCGTGTTCCTTACCCGCCGCGAGAAGTTCGATGCCATCATCGAGGACATCCGCGACTGCCAGAAGCGCGGCCAGCCGGCGCTGGTGGGGACCACGTCGGTGGAGACCTCCGAGATGCTGTCGGAGGCGCTGAAGAAGGCCGGCATCAAGCACGAGGTACTGAATGCCAAGCAGCATGAGCGCGAGGCGCACATCGTCGAGCAGGCGGGCCGCTCCGGGGCGGTGACTATCGCCACCAACATGGCCGGCCGCGGCACCGACATCGTCCTCGGCGGCAGCCTCGAGGCGGACCTGCGGGTGCTGGGCGAGGAGGCCGGCGAGGCGGAGCAGGCCAAGGTGCGCGCGGCCTGGCAGCAACGCCATGACGCGGTGCTGGAGGCCGGCGGTCTGCACATCATCGGCACCGAACGGCACGAGTCGCGGCGCATCGACAACCAGCTGCGCGGCCGCTCCGGCCGCCAGGGCGACCGGGGTTCGTCCCGATTCTACCTGTCGCTGGAAGACAACCTGATGCGCATCTTCGCATCCGACCGCGTATCCACGCTGATGCAGAAGCTTGGCATGAAGGAAGGCGAGGCCATCGAGCATCCTTGGGTGACCAAGGCGATCGAGAACGCCCAGCGCAAGGTCGAGGCGCACAACTTCAATATCCGCAAGCAGCTGCTGGAGTTCGACGACGTCGCCAACGACCAGCGCAAGGTCGTGTATCAGCAGCGCAATGAGCTGATGGCCGAGGACGACATCTCCGAGATGATCGCCGGCATCCGCCGCGACGTGGTCGACGGCGTGATCTCGACCTACATCCCGCCCGGCAGTCTCGACGAACAGTGGGATGTTGCCGGTCTGGAGGACGCGATCGAGCGCGAATTCGGTCAGCGCATGGCGATCCGACAGTGGCTGGAGACAGATTCGGATTTGCACGAGGACAATCTGCGCGAGCGCATCCGGCAGGGGATCGAGGACGCCAGCAAGGCCAAAGAGCAGCTGGTCGGCGCGCCCGTTCTGCGGCACTTCGAGAAGTCGATCATGCTGCAGGTGCTCGACCAGGCCTGGAAGGAGCACCTCGCCGCCATGGACTATCTCCGCCAGGGCATCCATCTGCGCGGCTATGCGCAGAAGAACCCGAAGCAGGAGTACAAGCGCGAGGCCTTCGAGATGTTCTCGGCCATGCTCGAGCGGATCAAGCACGACGTGGTCAGCATCGTGGCCAAGGTGCAGGTGCGCACAGAGTCCGACGTCGAGGCGGTCGACGAGCAGCGCCGGCAGGCGGCGCCGATGGAGTTCAGCCATCCCGAGGCCAGCGCCCTGGCCGAGGCCGAGGAAGGCGCGTCTCCGGACGACAAGCAGACGCCGCTGGTGCGCGGCCGCAAGATCGGACGCAACGAGCCCTGCCCGTGCGGCTCGGGCAAGAAGTACAAGCACTGCCATGGGCAGCTGCAATGAAGGACAGCGACAAGGGTCAAGACACAAGAGACAAACAAAAAACGGGGATTCCAGGCGTCTCTCGTATCTTGTCTCCCGCAGCTTGCAGCTTATAGATCATGCCTGTCGGACTCCACGCTCCCACCGATCTCTCCCCTGTCGATGGCGTCCGTCTGGGCGTCGCCTGTGCCGGCATCAAGAAGCCCGGTCGCCGCGATCTGGTCGTCCTGGAGATCGCCGCGGGCAGCACCGTGGCGGCGGTGTTCACCCGCAACGCCTTCTGCGCCGCACCGGTCGAGGTCGCGCGCGAACACCTGGGCACCTGCGCCCCGTGCTATCTGCTGATCAACACGGGCAATGCCAATGCCGGCACGGGCGAGGCCGGTCTGCACGACGCGCGGCGCTGCTGCACCAAACTGGCGGCGCTCGCCGGATGCCGGGCCCAGCAGGTGCTGCCGTTTTCCACGGGCGTCATCGGCGAACCCCTGCCGGTGGACAGGATCAAGGCGGGCCTGCCGGATGCGCTGGCGGCATTGCGCGCCGACGGCTGGGTCGAGGCGGCGCACGGCATCATGACCACGGACACCGTGCCGAAGGGGGCATCGCGAACTGTCGATATCGACGGCACCGAGGTCACGCTGACCGGCATCGCCAAGGGGGCGGGCATGATCCGGCCGGACATGGCGACCATGCTGTGTTTCGTCGCGACCGATGCTGCCGTGTCCAAGGCGCTGCTTCAGCGTGCTCTCGTGCAGGCGGTGAACGTCTCCTTCAACCGCATCACCGTCGACGGCGACACGTCGACCAACGACAGCTGCGTGCTCGTGGCCACCGGCGCGTCGGGTGCCGCCATCGCCGATGACGACGGCGCGTTTCAGACTTTCGCGGCCGCGCTGGCCGAGCTCTGCACGGAACTCGCCCAGGCGATCGTGCGCGACGGCGAGGGGGCGACCAAGTTCGTGACGGTGGAGGTCGCCGAGGGCGCATCGAGCCAGGAATGCCTGCGGGTCGCCTACACCATCGCCCATTCGCCACTGGTCAAGACCGCGTTGTTCGCCAGCGACCCGAACTGGGGGCGCATCCTCGCCGCCGTCGGCCGCGCCGGTCTGGAACGCCTCGACATCGCGCAGGTCCGGGTTTTCCTCGGTGACGTCTGCATCGTCCGCGACGGCGGCCGTGCCCAGGACTACACCGAGATCGCCGGCCAGGCGGTGATGGCCCGCGACGAGATCCTCATCCGCGTGCTGCTCGGCCGGGGCGATGCCCGCGAGCGCATCTGGACCACGGATTTTTCCTACGACTACGTCAAGATCAACGCCGAATACCGCACCTGAGCCGGCGCCGTCTTTGAAAGGCGACGCCGGCCACGGAAAACACGGACAAAACCCGTTTTGCCACGAAACCCACGAAATCCACGAAACCTAAAACCGGCCACGGAAAACACAGGCAAAACCTTAGCCACGGAAAA
>CAYWKV010000024.1:0-7201 GCA_964458835.1 uncultured Gammaproteobacteria bacterium
ATTTGCGGTGGCCATGGCTACCTGAAATGCGGGGAAACCTCAGGGACAGACCACGGTTTACATTTTCCGGAAGAATTGTGAACAACGAAACCGTGGTCTGTCCCCATTTGTTCTGTCTAACGTGGAAGTCACCAGCGCTGTGCGGATTTATCGCGCAGCGCCCGGTGGATCGCAGGGTTATGCCGCTTGTGCAGCATAGACACCTTCCTTGGGTATACTCTTGCCCAGCAAAGAAATGGCTTCAGCAAAATCGCTTCCGGCACCGCAACGGGATAGTTGAATCACCTCATTTAGCCCAGACTGACTCGACAGAGTGATTTCCTCGTATCGGCAGATGGGCAGTTCCTTGTTGTCCTTGAATCGTTTATCGGGGCCACCGGACTTGTTGACGTACTTCCACGTTCGATCTACGACTTCTGCGTCTCGGGGAACTGACTCACTTTCGATGAATCGAGTTGCGCCTACTTCCACGCGCAGTTCTTGATAGCCAACGGCACCCACGCCGTTCTGGTCATATACGAGAACGCGGTCAGGGAAGAAGTGAAGCGTTTGACGACCTACGCCAATAGCGACGGTTTCAATGTTCGTCTTGACGTATGGTGGTTCAGTCCTACGAATAGAAGTGCTCTTTCGGCGGACAAGATCGCTTGCTCCCGCATGGTATTTTCGATCATGTACTTTCCCAGACGCCTCGATATGCCAAGCCGATGCGCAATCGGCGAGTTGGCTCGCGGCCGAGTGAAGTTTGGCGTAGGCGGCTTCCATGTCGGGGTCAAAGTCATAGAAGAGCACGACGGTTTTTTGTAGGGCATCTCGCGTATGGGCTGCATACGTTCCGCCAGCGGCAGCGATTGCGAGCATGGCTACAAGCCAAGCGGGCCAGCCTGAAGAGACACCAAGGCCAAGCACCACAGCTGAGACAACCGCAACGAAAGGCCACAGGCGAATCTTCGCGCGCTTTCGGTTTAGCTCGTCTAGAAGCTCGCGGGATGACGAATCGACGATTTGAGAAACATTGGCGGATTCGATTTCCTCCAGCGGAGCGTGAGTTCCTGGTGGTATTTCAGGACCCGATGGCGAAAGCGGCCGAGGTGGCGAGTTACGAGGCGAAGACGATGGAGGAAGCATGGCGCGATAGTAAAGGCCGCCTCGGCCCATGTGGACGTAGTTACCTCGGGGGCCGATGCCAAAGCGGAGGCCAGTTACACCAGCCGAAATGCCGATTCCTGACTTCGAGAGATTGAATCGCAGCGGCCCGACACTGATGCTCTTTCTCAGATAGAAACCCATTGACTAAACCTCCATGAGGCGTGAACGCGAGCGGCATAACGTCTCGCCTCAAGCGCGCGGCGAAGCCGCGTTGCTTTGGATGCGATTGTTTAACTAAAAACGGGGGCAGATTTATTTTGTCGCCACTCCTTGGAAAGTACGGAAAAATAAATCTGTCCCCTTTTCCGTACGCGACGGGGGGCTTTCGACGAGGTGCTTGCACGTCTCGCTGTGCTTGCCCGCAAGAATTGCTATGTTTTCGTTCCGATTGTCGACTTCTTCTTTCGTCACCTTCAAGTTCATCTCAATACGAGCATTCGTGACCTTTACCGCCATATCCTTGGTACGCCCCTCGTTGGCAAGCAAGAGGGAGTAAAACATAGACGTGTCCTCGGCTTCCCTATAAGCAGCGGCTCCTTCAGGCGCGGCGGATGCGGCCATACCTTGAGATACGAGCCTGAAGTAAGCGGCGCATGTGGCGTAGTCGCTAGCCAAGCTGTCCTGCGTTATATCGATGAGATTTGGTTCGGCGGCGCGTGTACCCACCGTTACAGCAAGCAGACAAACGACGCAAAGTAGTGTGCGGTGCATTCCGATCTCCTTGCTGCTAACGTTTGAAGCCAGCCGCGCGCGTCAGGACAGAGAAAACGGGGACAAGAAAACGGGGACAGATTTGTTTAGTCGCCATTCCTTGGAAAATAAATCTGTCCCCATTTCCTGTCCCCATTTCCCACAGATCAGGCGCCCTCTCAAGGAGCGCTCGGAGTTGTGCCAAGAGAATTGCTGGCTCCATTGTTTTGCACTCTAACGACGAAATCAGCCGACGCGTTAGCGGTCGGCTGGATTTACTTGTTAACTTCCTTTATCGCCTGCGCCACTGGCTTTGATAGAATTTCAACTACCGACTTCTGATTGGAAATATCCGAATCCGATGAAGCATAACCCGTAGACTGCGGCGAAAATATGCATCCAGCCGCTTGGAGCAACACAGCATCCCTCACACCTTCGCTACCGGATGCCTCAACCAATGCTGCGTGAGTCATTAATGCATTTTGCCTATGCTTGTTGACGATCGCGTTGTGCTTGTGATTCAGGAAGTTCTTAGCCGATAGGAACAGCATGTACGCGATCACAAAGAAAACCAGGAACTTGCTTATCGACAGCTGAACGGCATCGTATGTGGTCTCTGGCTTCAAGAAAGGAATCTTATGGATGAACAGTGACAAAGTTGCGAACAAACCGAGGCCCACCGAAAGCCACACCGAATACTTTTGCCACTTTTCCGCCTCAATCTTGTGGTGCTCATATTCAGCATTGAAATGAGCTGCCTGCTTAGTCACCCCCTCCTCGGCGGCTACCCTGCGGATTTCATCTAGGACGCCTTGCGCGTCCTTTTCATGCTGCGCCAGCGCCTTAGATATCTTTGATGCCTTGTCTTCAATTGACTGCAAGGTGGCTCTTGCATCCGCATCAAGTCTTTGGAAATCCGCAGAGCGATGCAGCGAATACGCTATGTAGGGATGCAGCGCTTGAAACGCAGGCTGATAGGCTTTGGAGATGTTGCTTAAGATGCCGGCCCGCACACCTTTGGGGTCCTGCTGTTCAGGGTCAAATTCGAGGGCCTGCGAAAACAGCTTGAAGTGATTATTTGTATTGTCACGAATTATCGTAAGAACATTGTCTGGGAAGTCTTGCAGCGCCGTAACTGAAAGCCGCTTATACAGATCAATAAGAAGCTGCGCGGGCTCAATCGCCTCCTCGAAGTTCAGCCGACTACCTAATTCGGACTCGCGCACCAGCGTGGCTACATCGAACTTCTGAATGCGTTCAAGCGATTCCTTTGCCTCTCCGTATAGTGTTTCTGTACTAACGGCCATTTTTCATTCCCTCCAGGGCTTGAACCCATCCAAACTTAAAGAAGCTAACGACCAAGTCAGGCGGCGGCGAAGCCGTCCGGCTTGGGCGCCTTGTTATGTTGGCCCTCTACCGAGAGCCTCCAGCATTTTAAGAACGGGAAAACGGGGACAGATTTATTTGGCCGCCATTCCATGAAAAATAAATCTGTCCCCATTTCCTGCAGCGGCCTAAGAAAACCGGGGGCAGATTTATTTAGTGGCCATTCCTTGTAAAATAAATCTGTCCCCTTTTTCCCATGGTGTAAGGCTGTAAAATAAATCTGTCCCCTTTTTCCCCAATGCTATGGTGTAAGGCTCCATGCCCGCCCTGATTTCGTCAGCCAAGACGCTTACCGCGGCATCCGTCGTCATTAGTTGGCGCTTTTTCCCAAGTGGCCACATTCTTGCTCCTCCCTTCTTTTAGCGCTTAACGACCAAGCCCAGCGGCGGCGAAGTCGACTGGGGCGCCGTGTTATGCGACCTTAATTCCACATAAAACCCGTGAAGCTATCGCTGTCGATGATTCGTATTATTTGTTCCTGGGTGTATTTCTTCCCAAACCATCCTTCGTACTGAATTGTTATCGGAATCTCTGCTCTGTATTTCCAGAATCCACTATCATTTTCTCGACTTGTTCCGAAAGAGCATCGAATCGTTTCACCGTTATGCAAGATCGCAATTATGTTTTCCGGCTCGAAACAGCTAAGCCAACGACGTCTATTTTCTTGTCCTGAATCGGTACCTAGCGAAGCATTCACTCGTTCTTGCTCAGTAAGCAAACGGATGTTCTTGGCCGGGAGGGTCCCTGAATTAAGAATTTCTAGGTCAAAGGCCGTTGCCACATTTCCAGCCGAGTGTGTTTTAACCATTGCAGTCACAATTGGACGAAATGACCTCTTCCAGAAATATACGGACAGGGCAAGCGCGATGATGGAGACTAGGAGCGCACAGCTCGCAATAAGCGTGTCCAATGTCACCCTAACGAGCCGCCCAAATAAACATAGGTCCATAAACTAGCTTTTTTTGATCGTATAACAACTAAGCGAACCGGCGGCGATCCTTTTCGGTCGATGGCGTTGTTAGGTGTTCCTTCTCTCATGGTTGTCCGGTCATTATTTGTGACGCTGACGAGACCATTAGCCAAAGGCCTCCGCAGAAGGAGAAAAAGGACGCCATGCCAATGATCCAACCGACGTAATTGAGCTTCATAAAGTGCTTGCTTGTGAATTCTGCATTTACGAGAAGCATATACTTTTCAAAGACCAACAATATCTTTAGCAGCAACGCAAGAATTATGGAAAAAAGCAGCAGCCACCAAGCGTACTCAACCAGGCGCATGTCAAGCTGAGTCAGTTCAAACTTCTCCAAGTTGCCCAATACAACTGTTATGGATAGTGATAGTGCGCCACCTCCGATCAGGAATACCACGTTTGCAATGGAATCCACTCGCGCACGTATTTCTCTCCAGTCGTCGAAGTTGCTCTCTACTGAATTCATGCCTGCTCCAAACACCTAACGCCTAGCTCACCCGACGAAAACCGCGAAGCGGTTTTTGGTCGGGTGAAGCGACGTGTTAGATTTCTTCAATCTCTGCAATAATTTTTCTGACCGTAGGCTCACCCCATCCCTTTTGGTGCTTGATTTGAACACGTCCGCCATTTCCAATTTTCCCCGCAAGCTCAGACAGGGCCTTAGCATGACGTTCTGGCCATGAGTTCTCAATAGCAACCGAATACACCTCACTTGAATTTAGTGGTATTCCTTGCTTATGAAGAGCCTTAAATAGCTCTTTTGCTCTTGACTCATCTAGAGGGTGCGCTAGACCAGTAGAAACATTCACCACATTGGAAAGTGTTTCTATTGCCTTCCTGACAATTGGACTCATCAATATCTCCCTTTGAAATCTAACCATTGTTGGGGAGCCCAAAAGCTCCATTACATACGGAGTAATTAGGCTCCATAATCATTTGCCTTGCCTAAGGCCAAGGGCTTGGAGTCCTGCCAGGGTGCCTAATGAAAAATGTCGATAGCGCACCACGCCCCCTCAAATCCTATCCAAAACCCCCACAATCACCACATTCGCATTCGACACCGTGAACACCAGGATGTCGTTCATGCCCGTGTCGTCCGCCACGACCGCGTAGCCGCTGTAGGCACCGTTGTAGAGGCCGCAGGCGGAGGCGGTGAGGCTGATGGCGTAGATGTTCACGGCGGGGTCGATGATGTTCACCTGGCCGGTGTAGACGCAGCCGTCGCTGTCGGTGCCGTTGATGGCGCCGGTGGCGTCGATGGGGATGCTCATGCTGTAGGCGCCGTCGGTGACGAACCAGTTGGCGGTGAGGGTGGCGAGCGACGAGCCGCGGGTGGTGATGGGGTCGTAGCTGAGGCTGAAGCTGCCGCTGCCGCCGTCGGAGCTGGTGAACGTGCCGCTGATGGTGCTGGCGGTGACGACGGTTCCGGTGAGGGTGGAGGTGGAGAAGATGCCGCCGTCGATGACGTAGTTGGTGGTGGTGGCGGTGAGGGTGCTGCCGGAGACCGAGACCGTACCTTCGTATATAGCGTTGCCGTCGACGCTGATGAAGCGCATCTGGCCGCCGGTGATCAGGCCGGTCACGTTGTAGGTGCCGCCGCTGTTCTGGGTGATGGCGCCTTCCCAGACGGCGGTGGCGGCGGCGGCCGCCACGGCCGCGGGCGGGGACGACGACGAGCCGCCGCCTCCACAGCCGCCGAGTGTTGTGGACAGCAGCAGGGCTGCACAGAGGATGCGCGCGCGCTCGAACATGGTTCCCCCCCTTGTTCTCAATGTTTTGATTTTTGTCTATGCGGCCGTCGTTCTTTTTTTCGCGGCTCGATCGAAGTGTGCCAGCCGCCGGGAGGGCCCGCAACCCGCCGAATGTTACCGGCGTCCTCCGATCCGTGCAGGTGTGCCGGCGGCGTTTCTTACGTGCGGTCCAGCGTCCGCACGATCGCGCGGTCCGGGTTCGACACCATGAACACCAGGCGACCGTTCGTCAGGGTCGTGTCCAGCAGCGCGCCGTGGCCGCTGTAGCTGCCGTCGGCGGCGCAACCGGAGGCGGTGAGGCTGAGGCCGTAGACGTTCACGGTCGGGTCGATGATGCGTGCCCGTCCCGCGTAGACGCAGCCGTCGGTGTCCGAGCCGCTGACGGTGCCGGCCGCATCGATGGCGAGGCTCATGCTGTAGCCGCCGTCGGTGACGAACCAGTTGCCGTCCAGGACGGTGAGCGAGGCGCCGCGCGCGGTGAGGGTGTCGTAGCGCAGGCTGAGCGTGCCGCTGCCGCCGTCGGTGGTGGTGAACGAGCCGCTGATCCAGCTCCGCGTGGAGACGGTGGCGCTGAGTGTGCCGTCGGCCTCCGCCGTGCCGTCGCCGGCGTAGTGGGTGGTCGGGGCGCTGAGGCTGTCGCGCGAGATGGCATAGCTGCCGGCGATGGCGGGGTCGCCGCCGAGGCCGAACACGCGCAACTGCCCGGCGATGATCAGGCCGGTCACGGGAAAGCCGCCGGTGCCGGTCTCGGTGAGCGTTCCCTGCCAGACGCCGGTGGCGTCGGTCCAGAAATCGTCGTCGTCGTCGGATGAGAACCAGAAGTCGACGCGGCAGCCGCCGAGCAGGACGGTCGACAGGAGGGCGATGCAAACGGCGGAGCTGCGCTTGAGCATGAGGGTGCATCCGGCTGCCGACGTGGATCCGGCGTTCGAGGCGTCACTGCAATTCTAGGCCGCGGTCGGGGATTCGGCCGGTCATTCCGGTCTCGGACCGGTGGTCTGGGTTCGGACTGACAGTCTGGGGTCGCAATGACGGTTGGAGCCTGGCAGTGACGGTTGGGGCCCCGCAACGAGAGTGGCGGCTCACAGTGACGACCGGGGACCCGCGCCCGCCGATCCTGGCTTCTCGCGGGCCGCGGCCCCGCCCGGCCGCGCGGATGCGGTACCCTATTGAGCATTACCACACCGTTTGCCGCTTGTCGGAGCGGCCTTCGGCCGCGAACGGTCCGGAGGGCCGCCGGTTCGCGGCCGAAGGC
>CAYWKV010000024.1:7211-24236 GCA_964458835.1 uncultured Gammaproteobacteria bacterium
GGCCCCACCCCGGGCCGCCCCCGCCCTTGCGGCGGCCCGAAGGCCGCTCCTACGAAGCCATGCCAAACGGTGTGGTCATGCTCAATAGCCACTACGACGACTCCCGCGACCACTGCCGTGCCGGACACCACCGCAGAGCCATCCACGCCCCGCCGGACGCGCAAACCGAAGCCCGTCAGCCCCGACCGCTGGCTGTTCCCGCTGGCCGTGCTGTTCGCGGCAGTGGCGGTGCCGCTGTGGCTGGTGCTGCGTGGGAACGGTCTGGCCTTTGCGGCCTGGCACGGTCACGAGCTGCTGTTCGGCTACGCGCTCGCCGTCGCGGCCGGCTTTCTGGTGACGCGCGCGGGGCCGTGGGCGACGGGGCTGCTGCTGGCGAGCTGGCTCGCCGCGCGGCTGGCGGCGGCGATCCCGGACGGTGCGGTGAACCTGGTCGCGGGGCTGAGCTTCCCGGCGACGGTGCTGGCCCTGGCCGCGCCGCCGCTGTGGCGCGGGGCGAAGCGCTGGGAGAACCGTATCGTGCCGCTGCTGCTGACGGCGCTGCTCGCCATGGACGCGCTGTGGTGGCTGGGCGCGCTGCGGTTCGGGCCGGCGTTGCAGGAACGGGCGCTGCTGGCCACGCTGGATCTGTTCGCGCTGCTGATGCTGATCGTCGGCGGGCGGGTGCTGCCGGCGGCGGTGGGCGGCCATCTGGAGCGGCGCGGCATCGCGCGGCGCGATCACGTGCGCCGCGGCTACGAGCTGCCGCTGGCCGGGCTGATGCTGGCGGCGGTGCTGCTCGATCTGGCCGGGCTGGGCACGGCGGCCGGTGCGTTCTGCCTCGCCGCCGCGCTGACCACGCTGGTGCGGGTGTCGGCCTGGCAGCTCCTCCACACGCGGGCGCGCGCCGAGCTGTGGACGCTGGCGCTGGGCTACCTGTGGCTGATCCCGGCGCTGGCGCTGAAGGGGCTGGCGCAGTTCGGCGTGTTGCCCTCGCTGGCGCACGCGCTGCACGGCCTGACGGTCGGCGCGCTCGGCACGCTGACCATCGTGATGATGGGCCGCACCGCGGCGCTGCGGGTGCGGCAGCCGTTCGGCGTCTTCCGCGATGTCGTCGCCGCCGCACTGCTGGTGAGTACCGCCGCCGTGCTGCGCCTGATCGCCGCGCCGTCGCTGCCTGGCCGCGACACACTGCTGTGGCTGGCCGCGCTCGCCTGGTCGGCCGCGTTCCTCCTCCTGCTGCTGCGCCTGGTGCGCGTGTATCACCGCAACGGCCGCAAGACCGGATAGCCCCGAACGCAGCCCCCGTAGAGTGTGTCGGCACAGCGACGCACCCAGGCGCGGTGGAACGGAGCCGCCGGTGCGTCAGGCTGCGCCTCGACGCACCCTGCATGGCCGCGGCGTGCCCCATCCAAATTTTTTCGTGGGTTTCGTGGATTTCGTGGCCATCCCGGGTTTGGCCCGCTTCACGCGCCGCGCTGCCGGCATCCGTCACGCCGCGGGCGCGGCGTCGCCCGGCGCGTAGACGTGGATGCGGCGTCCGGCGGACTTCTTGGCCGTGTAGCACGCCGAATCGGCGCGGGAGAGGGTTTCGGTGACGCTGCGGCCGGGCTGGATCTGCAGGATGCCGATGCTGACGCCGATCCGGAACTGCCGCGACCGCCAGTGGAACTGGAAGTCCTGCAGGGTCTTCTGGATCTTCTCGGCCACGCTCACGGCGCTGGCCACGGAACAGTACTCCATCAGGATCCCGAACTCGTCCCCGCCCAGCCGGGCGAGGGTGTCGCGCGAGCGCATCTGCCCCTGCAGCAGCGCGGCGACCTGGCGCAGCAGCTCGTCGCCGGCGATGTGCCCGCAGGTGTCGTTGATGATCTTGAACTGATCGAGATCGAGAAAGCACAGCACGTGCCCGATGTCCCCTTCGGGGGGTCTGGCCAGCACCCGCTGCAGCCGCCGCTCGAATTCGCGGCGGTTGATGAGGCTGGTGAGGGGGTCGTGCGCCGCCTGGTAGGCGAGCTGGTTCTCGAGCTTGCGCCGCTCGGTGATGTCGCGGCCGACCACCAGCAGGCGCTGCCCGTCGACGCCGCAGTCCAGCGTGGCGCGCTGCTGCAGCCAGAGGCCGGAACCGTCTTTGCGGACGCCCCGGTACTCGATGCCCTCGTCCGCGCCGGCGCCGGTGAAGCGCGATTCGATGTGCCGGAACGCGGCGCGCTGATCCTCGGGGTGGACGATCCTGGAGATCGATTCGCCGATCAGCTCGTCCCGCTCGTAGCCGAGCATGGCCGCGCCGGTGCGGTTGAGCGACAGGATCTCGCCCGCGCGGTTGATGGTGGCGTAGAGGTCGGGCGCATGTTCGTAGAGCGCCTGATAGCGGGCCTCACTGGTCTTGAGCGCGGCCTCCGCCTCGACGGTGTCCGTGATGTTCCGGAAGATCCCGCGCGTGGAGATTGCCGTGCCGTCGCGGATGATCGAGCCGCAGTCGCCCGACAGGTGCACCGGCTCGCCGGTCTTCGTGATGAACTTGAAGGTGATGCAGGTGAGCGTCTCGCCCGCGAGCAGGCGGCGGAAGCGGTCCTGGCAGCAGGCCAGGCTGTCGGGATGCAGGACGTCGACGAGCTTCAGCGAGCGGACCGCCTCCTCCGTGTAGCCCAGCGCCTCGCGCCAGGCGCGGTTGGTGTAGAGAAAGCTCCCGTCCGGCGCGATGCACTGGATCAGGTCGCTGGTGTTGTCGAAGACGTCCAGATAGCGCTCTTCGCCGCGCCGCAGCATCTCCTCCGCCAGCTTGCGCTCGGTGACGACGTCGAACAGGGCGACGAAATGATCCGGCGCCGGGCTGTAGGCCGACACCGACAGCCAGGTCATCAGCGATTCGAGGTAGATCTCGAACTGCTCCGGGCCGTTGCCGCGGGCGATGCGGCCCAGTATCTCGAACAGCCGTGGATCGGCCGCGTCGATGCCGGGCACGATCTCCGTCGCGCGTCTGCCGACCACGTGGCGCAGGTTGGTCTGCCGCTCGAAGGCCGGGTTGGTGTAGAGAAAGAGAAAATCGGAAGGCCGCCCGCCGTCGAACAGCATCCGGCCGTAGGCCGCGCCGTTGAGCAGATGCTCGAAGACGGCGTGATAGGCGTCGTCGCCGCAGGACGCGGTGCGGTCCGTCCGCGACGAGGACCCGTGATATCCGGATGTTCCGTTTTCCGAATCGCCACCTGCCATGGCTGTCATCTCCTGTCTGCCGCCAGGGTCGGGGGCATGCCGGTCGGCCGTAGGGCGGCCGCCTGCATCGAGTCTGCCAGCCAATAGCGGCATTGGCAATGCGGTTTTTGCGGGTCCCGCGCCCGCGCCTTTCCTCCGTCCCGGCCCTCTGCGAGAATGGGACGCTTCGCGCCCTGCCGTGCGCCATTCCGACTGTCCGCGAGCCGCATGAAAACCTTCTTCCGCCTGTTCTTCAAGATCCTCCACATCGTCCTGGGCCCGTTCATCCTGCTGTGGGAGATGCTCACCACGCCGAAGGGCGTCGTGCGCGGCGCCGAGGCGCAGGCGCGTGTCGATGCCGCGAGCCGCGCGCTGGTGCTCTATCAGTTCCGCACCTGTCCGTTCTGCATGAAGGTGCGCCGCACGCTGGCCGCGCTGTCGCTGCCGGTCGAGCGCCGCGACGCCCAGCACGATCCCGTCAGCCGCCGCGAACTGGAAGAGGGCGGCGGCGAGGTCAAGGTGCCCTGCCTGCGCATCACTGCGGCCGACGGCAGCCACACCTGGCTGTACGAGTCGGAGGCCATCAATCAGTATCTGCGGGAGTTCGCGGCGCGCTTCGACGCGTAGCGCAGGGCCGGTAACCCGTCATCCCGGCTGCCGGTCGCAACGGCTGCGGCTTGAGCGCCGCCGGGCTTGCACTATAATCCGGCCCCAGGCCCGCACTGCCCCGTCAATCACGCAGGTTGATCAAGAAGAACATGGCCACGGAAACGCTGATCGACGCCCGGCACCTCTACCGCTACTACGGTCCCGCCTGCGCGGTGCAGGACGTCGGCTTCCAGCTCGCCAAGGGCGACGTGCTCGGTTTTCTTGGGCCGAACGGCGCCGGCAAGTCGACCACCATGCAGATGCTCACCGGCAACCTCGCGCCCAGCGCCGGCACCATCCGTGTGCGCGGCATCGACCTGCTCGACGAGCCCAAGCGCGCCAAGCGCGAGCTCGGCTATCTGCCCGAGCAGCCGCCGCTGTACCGCGAGCACACCGTCGACGAGTTCCTGCTCTACTGCGGCCGCCTGCACCGCGTGCCGCGCACCCGCCTGCGCCAGGCGCTGGCGCAGGCCAAGGAGCGCTGCGGCCTGGGGGCGGTCGGCCGGCGCCTGATCGGCAACCTGTCCAAGGGTTATCAGCAGCGCGTCGGCATCGCCCAGGCGATCCTGCACAACCCGGCGGTGGTGATCCTCGACGAGCCGACCGTGGGCCTCGATCCGATCCAGATCCGCGAGATCCGCCACCTCATCCGCGAGCTCGGCAACGACCACGGCGTCATCCTGTCCACGCACATCCTTCCGGAGGTGCAGGGCGTGTGCAACCGCGTGCAGATCATCAACCGCGGCCGGCTGGTGTTCGCCGACAGCATGAGCGGCCTGGAGAAGCACCTGCACTCGCAGCACCTGATCGTGCAGCTGCGCAACCCGCCGGCGCCGGACGAGCTGCTGCAGATCCCCGGCGTCGCCGCGCTGGAGTCGCTGGACGACGGCCGCCTGCGCCTGCGCTACGAGGACGTCAGCCCGGCCGCGGCGCTGGCCGAGGCGGCGGTGACGCGCGGCTGGGGCCTGGAGGCGCTGATCCCCGAGCGCCGCACCCTGGAGCAGATCTTCGTCGAATTGACTATGCAGGACGCGCATGTCGATGCGCAGCCCACCGCAGGGGAGGCCGCCTGATGATCGGACACATCGCCGCGCGCGAACTGAAGGCGCTGTTCCTGTCGCCGCTCGCCTGGGCCATTCTGGCGGTGGTGCAGTTCATCCTCGCCTATCTGTTCCTGGCGCAGATCGACACCTACATGATGTTCGCCCCGCGGCTGGCGGGCATGGAGGACGCGCCGGGCGTCACCGACGTGATCGTCGCGCCGCTGTTCGGCAACGCCGCCGTGGTGCTGCTGCTGGTCGCCCCGCTGATCACCATGCGCGTGCTGAGCGAGGAGCGGCGCAGCCGCACGCTCAGCCTGCTGATGTCCGCGCCGGTCTCCATGACCGAGATCGTGCTCGGCAAGTATCTCGGCGTGCTCGGCTTCTTCGCGGTGATGCTGCTCATGCTGGCGGGCATGGCGCTGTCGCTCGCCGCCGGCACCGAACTCGACTACGGCAAGCTCGCCAGCGGCCTGCTGGGCCTGGCGCTGGTGGTGGGCGCGTTCGCCGCCGCCGGCCTGTACATGTCCAGCCTGACCGAGCAGCCGACCATCGCCGCGGTGAGCAGCTTCGGCCTGCTGCTGCTGCTGTGGATCATCAACTGGGCGGGCGCCTCCGGCGAGCAGGTCAGCGGCCTGTTCGCCTACCTGTCGCTGGTGCAGCACTACGACTCGCTGCTCAAGGGCCTGTTCGACAGCACGGACGTGATCTACTACCTGCTGTTCATCCTGACCTTCCTGGTGCTGGGCATCCAGCGCCTCGATGCCAACCGCCTGCCGCACTGAGCGCCCATGGACGTCAACCGCAAAACGATCTTCGGACTGCGCCTGCAGCGCTACAGCTTCATCCTCCTGTTCCTCGCCGCGATCGGCCTGCTGGCCTGGCTGAGCACGCAGTACGTGCGCCAGACCGACTGGACCGCCGGCGGCCGCAACAGCCTGGCCGAGGCCAGCGTGAAGCTGCTCGCGACGCTGGACGGGCCGGTGCAGATCACGGCGTTCGCGCGCGAGAACGAGGCCCTGCGCGGCCAGATCCGCGACCTCGTCGCGCGCTATCAGCGCAGCAAGCCCGACGTCGAGCTCGCCTTCGTCAACCCGGACGTGGAGCCCGAACGCGTGCGCGAGCTCGGCGTCACCCTCGACGGCGAACTGCGCGTCGCCTATCAGGGCCGCAGCGAGCGCGTGCAGGAGCTGACCGAACAGGCGCTCACCAACGCCCTGCTGCGCACCGCGCGCCAGGGCGAACGCTGGATCGCCTTCCTCGGCGGCCACGGCGAGCGCAGCCCGCAGGGCCAGGCCAATCACGACCTGGGCAACTTCGGCACCGAGCTGGAACGCAAGGGTCTGAAGGCGCAGGTGCTGAATCTCGCGCAGGACCCGCAGATCCCCGCCAACATCAGCCTGCTGGTGATCGCCAGCCCGCAGGTGGCGCTGCTGCCGGGCGAGATCGGGCTGCTGCGCGGCTACCTCGAACGCGGCGGCAACCTGCTGTGGCTGTCCGATCCCGGCGAGTCGGCCGGCATGGAGGCGATCGCCGAGCTGCTCGGCATCGAGTTCCTGCCGGGCGTGATCGTCGACGCGACCACGCAGATGTTCGGCATCCAGAACCCCGACTTCGTGCTGGTGCCGGAGTACCCGCCGCACCCGGTGACGCGCGAGCTGCGCACCCTGACGCTGTTCCCGCGCAGCACGGCGCTGGTGTGGAACCGCAGCGAGACGTGGCAGGGCGAGCCGATCCTGTCGTCGCTGGACCGCGCCTGGACCGAGCTGAGCCCGCTGACCGGCGAGCTGCGCTTCGACGCCGGCACGGACGAGCGCGCCGGCCCGTTGGACATCGGCTTCGCGTTCACGCGGACCGTGGACGTGGAGAACGCCGACGCGGGCACGACCCGCGAGCAGCGCGTCATCGTCACCGGCGACGGGGATTTTCTGTCGAACGCCTTCCTCGGCAACGGCGGCAATCTGGACCTGGGCCTGAACATGGTGCACTGGCTCAGCCACGACGACGACTTCATCGCCATCCGCGCCAAGGCCGCGCCCGATCAGACGCTGGCGCTGTCGCAGGCCGCGCAGACCGCCATCGGCTTCGGCTTCCTGTTCGTGCTGCCGGGCGCGCTGCTGGGCGCGGGCCTGTTCATCTGGCTGCGGCGGCGCAAGCGCTGAGGACCGCGGCATGAACCCGGAAACCGTCATGGCCACGAAATCCACGAAACCCACGAAAACGCATGTATCTATACGGTGTGTCGAGGCGCAGCCCGACGCACCGTGGCGGTTGCGGCCCCGATGTGGCCATACAGAGGGGGACAGACTTAAGGAACCTCTGATCAATTCATCGTACCGTCATTGCGAGCGAAGCGCCCTAAAGGATACCCTTCGGTAAAGCAATCTCCTTCACCGGCAGATCAACAGCTTGGAGATTATTCGCTACGCTCGCAATGACGGATTGATCAGAGGTTCCTTAAGTCTGTCCCCCTCCCTGCATGCGCCGGTATACTCATATCTTTTCGTGGGTTTCGTGGATTTCGTGGCCATCCGGGGGTTCTATCCGTGTGCCGCCGCGGCCAAGGTGAATTTTTAGAATGAACCGACGCCTTCTGCTCAACCTCGTCCTGCTGATCGCCGTCGCGGCGCTGATCGCGGTGGTGTATTTCGAGCCCGGCATCGAGGCGCCGGAGACGCCGGCCGCGCTGACGACACTCGACCGCGCCGCGGTCACGCGCATCCGCATCGAGCGTGCGGACGACACGCTGGAGCTGGAGCGCCGCGGCGAGTACTGGTGGCTGCCGGGCGAACCGGCGCTGCCCGCCGATCCGCTGCAGGTCGACAACCTGCTGCGCATGACCGCCGCCACGCCGCGGCGCAGTTACGCCGCCGCCGACGTGGATCTGAAGCAGCTCGGCCTCGATCCGGTACCGATCACGGTGCGCTTCGACGACACCGCGATCGGGGTCGGCGGCACCGATCCCCTGGAGGGCCTGCGCTACGTGCAGGTCGGCGAGCGCGTCGCGCTGATCCCGGACGAGTTCCACAACACCCTGCAGGGCAAGCGCACCCAGCTCGCCAGCCGCCGGCTGCTGCCGGAGGGCGCCGCCATCGCCGCGCTGACGCTGCCCGAGCGACGCCTGCGCAAGCGTGATGATGGCGGCTGGGACATCGATCCGCCGCTGGAAGGCATCTCCGCCGACGCGGCGCAGAAACTGGTGCAGGCCTGGCAGCACGCCAGCGCCCTGTGGGTGAGTGACTATGCCTCGGCCGAGGGCGCCACACCCGTGAGCGTGGAACTGGCCGACGGCACGACGATCGACTTCGAGCTGCGCCGCGGCGACCGCGGCGTGGAGCTCGCGCGCGCCGATCTGCGGCTGCAGTACAACCTGCCCGACGCCACGGCCAACTTGCTGCTCGAACTCGAGCGGCCGGCGCCGGACGGCGGGGAAGAATAGCCACGAAATCCACGAAACCCACGAAAATGTATTCGGTATAAGACCTGCGGGACAGAGTGTGATGCATCCGGGGCGCGCACCGAAGCACCCTGCGTAAGGATGTTTCTCTCATACATTTTCGGAACCTTTGATTAATCCGTCATTGCGAGGATGCCTTGATCCGAAGGATAAGGTACCCGTAATGAACCCCGAAGGGGTTCTATGGGCGCAGCGACGCGGCACCAGCGAGCTTGCGAGCGCAGAACGCCCGTAGGGCGGCCCCGAAGGGGTGAGCGCAGCGAATAATCTCTAAGCGACTGATTCTGCATTACGAGATTGCCACGCTGCGCTCGCAATGACGGGAGCAGTTGGATTAATCAGAGGTTCCTTTCGTGGGTTTCGTGGATTTCGTGGCCATCCCATCCCAGGCCTTCTACAGCACCTCCAGCTCCAGCGGCGTCTCACTCTCCAGCCCGAGCTTGCGGCGCAGGTCGTAGAGGGCGCTCTGCACGCCTTCCTCGACGGTGGGGTGGTAGAAGGGCATCTTGAGCAGGTCGGCGACGGTGAGGTTCTGCTGGATGCACCAGGTCAGCAGGTGGCCGAGGTTCTCGCCCTTGGGGGCGATCATGGCGGCGCCGAGCAGGCGGCCGTCGGACCTGCGCGCGTAGAGGCGCAACAGGCCCTTGTTCTTGGCCATGATGAGTGCGCGGCCCAGCGGGCCGAACTTCATCTCGCCGATCTCGATGGCGTTCGGATCGAGCTCGTCGAAGGCGGCACCGACGGTGACGATGTTCGGATCGCAGAAGGTGATGCCGAACGGCACCTTGCGCTTGAAGCGCACCGGCGTATCGTGGGTGGCGTTGTAGCCGGCCATGCGCGCCTCCAGATTCGCCTCGTGCAGGATCGCCTGTTCACCGGTGACGTCGCCCGCGATGTAGAGCGGCATATCGCCGATTTGCATGGTGTGCGGATCGAAATCCGGCACGCCGCGGTCGTTCAGGCGCACACCGATGTCCTCCAGGCCCAGGCCGGCCAGGTTCGGACGCCGGCCCATCGAGGCCAGCACCTTGTCGACCACGACGCTGTCGTCGCCGGCGGTGACGCGCAGCCGGCCGTCGGGTTCCTCGCTGAGCTCCGCCGCGCGGCCCAGCCACAGCGGGAATTCCTTGCCGATGATCTCCACGGCCTGGGCGTTCACCTCCGGATCGCGCAGTCCGCCGATCGTGGTCAGCTGATCGATGCCGGTCACCTTCACGCCCAGGCGGTGCAGCGTCTGGCCGAGTTCCAGGCCGATCACGCCCAGACCGATCACCGCCATGCTCTCCGGCAGGTCCTCCAGCTCGAAGAAGCTGTCGGTGGTGACGATGCGGTCGCCGAAGGCCGCCCAGGCGCGCGGCACCACCGGCTTCGAGCCGGTGGCGATGATGATCCGCTTCGCGCGGACGCGTTCGTCGCCGGCCTCCAGCAGCGTCGGTTCGAGGAAGCGCGCATTGGTCGTGACGAGCTCGTCCTCCAGGTGATCGATGCCGGTCGCCAGCACCTGGTCGACGAACACGTCGCGCAGGTCGCGCACGTGCTCCAGCGCCGCGGGGATGTCGACCGACAGGCCGTCGCCGCCGTCGATGCCCTCGCGCCCGAACACCGTGCGCCGGTGCATGTCCTCGGCGACCTGGATGGCGACCTTGGAGGGCATGCAGCCGACCCGCGCGCAGGTCGTGCCCAGCTCACCGCCGTCGATGAGCACGAAGCTGTCGGTATAGCGGCGGACGGTGGCGGTGGCGGTGAGTCCGGCGCTGCCGGCGCCGATGATGGCGACATCAACCTTGCGTTCCATGGATAGCGGCCTCTGGGTGTGCGCGGATGCTTCTGGCGTCTTGGGGTTCACGGCAAACTGCCGGCATTGTACCAGCCGTCCGCCGCCGAGTTGCCGCACGCGCCGGGCGGATTTTGTGTCATATATCCGGTTCATGGTACAACCCCGCCCGAATCCCGAATCCCGAATCCCGCCCCATGCCCGAACTGCCCGAAGTCGAGACCACCCGCCGCGGCATCGCCCCGCACGTCGTCGGGCGGCGCGTGACCGGCATCGTGCTGCGCCAGCGCCGGCTGCGCTGGCCGGTGCCGCCGGCGCTGGAGCGCGGGCTGACCGGTCAGGTGATCCGCGCGGTGCGCCGCCGCGGCAAATACCTGCTGCTCGACACCGACCGCGGCACGGCCATCGTCCACCTGGGCATGTCCGGCAGCCTGCGCATCGTCGCGGCCGACAGTACCGCCGGCAAGCACGACCACGTCGACATCCGCTTCGACGACGGCCGCTGCCTGCGGCTGACCGATCCGCGCCGCTTCGGCGCGCTGCTGTGGACCACCGAACCGGCGGAGCAACACGAGCTGCTCGCGGACCTCGGGCCGGAGCCGCTGGACGACGCCTTCGACGGCGAGCATCTGTTCCACCGCTCGCGCGGCCGCCGGGTGGCGGTGAAGAACTTCATCATGGACAGCCACGTCGTCGTCGGCGTCGGCAACATCTACGCCAACGAGGCGCTGTTCCTGGCCGGCATCCATCCGAACCGCGCCGCCGGGCGCGTATCGCGCGAGCGCTATGCGCGGCTGGCGGCGGCGATCAAGGCGGTGCTGACGGCCTCCATCGGCATGGGCGGCACGACCCTGCGCGACTTCGTCGGCGGTGACGGCCAACCCGGCTACTTCAGGCAGACACTGCGCGTCTACGACCGTGCCGGCGCGCCCTGCCGAACCTGCGGCGAGCCACTGCGCGGCGTGCGCATCGGCCAGCGCTCCAGCTTCTACTGCGCGCATTGCCAGCGATGAACGCGCGCCGCCTGCGGCTCGTCCGCACCGCCAAGGTGCTCGCCCTGATCGGGCTGGGTTTCGCAGCGTACCCGTTCGTCGCGGGACTGCTGCCCGGTGATGGGGTGGAGGAGAACAGCCGGGCGCGCCAGGCGCGTTGGGTGCGCGAGGTCGATCTGTCGCAACTGGCTCCGGGCGAGATCCTGAACGTCGAGAGCTGGCCGGGCGGGCCGGTGGTGGTCTATCGCCGCACCGCCCACGAGCTGGCGGGCCTGGCGCGGGTCGAGGGCGATCTGTACGATCCGGACTCGCAGCAGAGCCGGCAGCCCGACGCGCTGCGCACCGCGACGCGCGCGCAGCTGGATGAGTTCTTC
Organism: uncultured Gammaproteobacteria bacterium; assembly: GCA_964458835.1. Taxonomy (GTDB): domain Bacteria; phylum Pseudomonadota; class Gammaproteobacteria; order Thiohalobacterales; family Thiohalobacteraceae; genus JAHJQQ01. The sequence goes on from CAYWKV010000024.1 coordinate 18,665, forward strand.
GTCTTCATCCCGGTCGAAACCGAGCGCGGCTGCCAGGTGCGGCATGTTCCCGCGCACAAGCAGCCGCGTCCCGGCATCGCCTGGTACGGCGGCTTCACCGAACCCTGCACCGGCTCGCTCTACGACACCGCCGGCCGCGTCTACCGCAGCACGCGCACCGTGCGCCAGCAGAACCTCGCCGTGCCGAGCCACCGCGCCCTCGCCGCGCAACGCATCGAACTCCTCGGCCCGCCACCGGGGCGTTGAGGCGTGAAATGCGCCACGGAAAGCACCGAGGGCACGGACAAAGGCCGTTGTCGGCAAAATCCATTAAGGAACCTCTGATTAATTCATCGTACCGTCATTGCGAGGATGCCTTGATCCGAAGGATAAGGTACCCGTAATGAACCCCGAAGGGGTTCTATGGGCGCAGCGACGCGGCAATCTCCAAGCTGTTGATCTGCCGTCGAAGGAGATTGCTTCGCTTCGCTCGCAATGACGGTACGATGAATTAATCAGACTCCTTAAGCAATATGGCGGGGTTGTCCGTGTTTTCCGTGGCTAATATCTTCCTGCGTCGCTTCGCAGCACCCGCCAGTACACGAGCGCATTGACGAGCAGCACCAGTGCGCCCAACAGCCACTGCAGTTCGCGCGTGAGGCCTTCGGGGTAGATCAGCGGGATGAGATAGTGCGCGACGAAGCCGCCGCTGTAGCCGGCTTCGCCGGCGGCGGCGCGCAGGTGGTTCTCCAGCGGCGTCAGCGGACAGACCCAGCCGACGAACTCGATGGCCGCGCCCCAGGCGACGACCGGCAGATGCAGCCACATCAGCCGGCGCCGGCGCAGCACCAGCAGGCCGCCGAGCATGACGAACAGAATGAAGGCGAGGTGCAGCAGCACCACCAGGTCGGCGAGGACGGCGGCGGTCATCGCCTGTGCGGCCGTCGCGCGCTCACACGACGCGCGCGTCGCCGCCGTCGACCGGGATCTGCGCGGCGGTGGTCTTGGCGAACAGCGGACCGCACAGCTCGGCGGCCAGCTCGGCGACGTCGCGGGCGTGGATCTCGGTCTTGAGCAGATTGCGGCGCTTGTACTGCGCCACCGTCAGGCCGTAGTGCGCGGCGCGCGCCTCCAGCACCTCTTGCGTCCAGATGCCGGTGTCGAACACGGCATCCGGGTGCAGGGCGTTGAGGCGGATGCCGTCGGCGGCCCATTCCAGCGCGGCGACGCGCATCATCTGTGTCAGCGCCGCCTTCGAGGCCGAGTAGGCGACCGCGCCCGGTCCCGGCGCGGCGACGTTCTTCGAGCCGATCACGGCGACGCGCCCGGAGCGCGGCGCGCGCTTCAGCAAGGGGTGCGCGAGGCGCAGCAGGGCGAGGTTGGCATCGAGGTTCACGCGCAGCACGCGCTCCCATTCGCGCGTCTCCAGCTCGGCGATCGGACGGCCGCCGGGGAACACGCCGGCGTTCAGCACCAGCATGTCGAGCCCGCCGAACTGCTGCACGGCGCGCTCCAGCGCCGTCTCCAGCTCCGCTGGCTCGGCGACGTCGCACACCAGACCGAGATAGGCCGGCTTGTCGCTCACGTGCGCGATGCTCGGCGCGATGTCCAGGCCGACCACGGCGGCGCCGCGCGCCAGGAAGGCATCCACGCAGGCGCGGCCGATGCCGGAGGCCGCGCCGGTGATGAGCACCACCTCGCCGGTGAACGGCGGCGCCGTGCCGGCCTTGCGCAGCTTGGCCTGTTCCAGATCCCAGTATTCGACGTCGAAGTAATCGCGCGCCGGCAGCGCCTGGTAGCGCTCCAGGCGCGTGGCGCGCGCGATGATGTCGATGGTGTGCCGGTAGATGTCGCGCACGATGCAGGCGTCCTGGACGCTGCGGCCGACGGTCGACAGGCCGAAGGCCGGGTCGAGGATCACCCGCGGCGCCGGGTCGAGCATGGTCTTGGGCTCGCGCGCCTGCGGTGCGTGTGCGTCGAAATAGCGCCGGTAGTCGTCGGCATAGGCGTCGAGGTCGCGCCCCAGCAGCGGGACGCGCTTGGTGCGGATGACGTGGTCCGGCGTGGCCGGCCCCTGCAGGGCGATGTCGGCGAGGTCCGCGCGCTGCGCGAAGGCCAGCGCCTGGTCGTCGCGCGTGCTGTGCAGGATCACCGGCGCGCCGACCATGTCGGACAGCCGCCGGCGCAGGTCGGCGAGTTCCAGCCGCAGCGGCCCGGTCTGCCGGACGGCCGGATCCCAGTCCAGGGTCCAGGTATCGCGCGCCTGCAGCTCGGCCTCGGCCAGCGACACCAGTTCGATCATGCGCTCGTAGGACTCGCGCGCGGTGTCGCCGAAGGAGAACACGCCGTGGTTCATCAGCACCATGCCGATGGTGCGTTCGTTGCGCTCGCGCGGGAAGATCTCGGCGCACAGCCGCGCCAGGTCGAAGCCGGGCATGACGTAGGGGATGACGACCACGCGGTCGCCGTAGAGCGCGCGGATGCGCTGCTCGCCGCCGGGCGTGTTGCACAGCGTGACGACGGCGTCGGCGTGGGTATGGTCGACGTACGTGTAGGGCAGGATGGCGTGCAGGATGGCCTCGACCGACGGCGTCGGCGCGGCCGCGTCGGTCATGTGGGTGCGCAGCTCGTTGACCATCTGCGGATCGGACAGCAGCGGCAGCTCCGCCAGCCGCAGCAGATGCGCCATGCGCACCGGCGCGAAGCCGCCGGCCTCGATGAACTCCAGGTCCCAGCCGCTGCCCTTCACGTAGAGGATGTCCTCCTCATCGCCGAGGAGGTTCGTCTCGCGGATCTTCACCGAGGTGTTGCCGCCGCCGTGCAGGACCAGCGTCTTGTCGCGTCCCAGCAGGCGCGAGCTGTAGACGCGCTGGCCGAGGTCGCCGGGATAGTCGCGCGCCTCGTCATCGTTCCAAAGGCTGTGCATCGTGTGTCCTCAGAGCGTGTGACCGGAAGTTATGGAAACCCCGACTGATTCAACTATGCCCGTCATTGCGAGGAGCGCAGGCACTCAGTGCGTGGCGGCCGCACCCGCGCCGCGCGGATCGCTGGCGGCGCTCACGGTGCCGGCCCGCCGGTCCCAGAGAATGGCCTGCATGTTGCCGTAGGTGTGATCGAGCGGGGCGAGCCGGTGGCCGCGCGCGACCAGCGCCCGCTGCAGGTCCGCGTCGAAGGCGCCCGGCTCGAACTGGATGGCGTCGGGCAGGTACTGATGATGGAAGCGCGGCCGTCGCACCCAGTCGGCCACCGGCCGGTCGGCGGCGAACTCCAGCGTGCCCAGCAGCACCATGCTGATGATGCGCGAGCCGCCCGGCGTGCCGAGGATGGCGACCTGACCGTCGCGCTCGAGGAAGGTCGGCGTCATCGACGACAGCATGCGCTTGCCGGGCGCGATGGCGTTGGCCTCGGCGCCGACCAGGCCGTAGGCGTTGGGCGTGCCGGGCCTGACCGAGAAGTCGTCCATCTCGTTGTTCAGCAGCACGCCCGTGCCCGGCGGCACGAAGGCGGCGCCGAAGGGGTAGTTGATGCTCAGCGTCGCGGCGACGCGGTTGCCCTCGGTGTCGAGGATGGAGAAATGGGTCGTGTGCGGCCCGTCGATGGCGGGCCGCGCACCGGGCAGGCTGCTGCTGGGCGTGGCGCGGTCGAGACGCAGCGAGGCGCGCAGGCCGTCGGCGTAGAAGGGGTGGATCAGCCGCGCGACGGGCATGTCGACGAAATCCGGATCGCCGAGATGCTCGGCGCGGTCGCGGTAGGCGCGGCGCAGGGCCTCGACGATGAGGTGCGTGCGGGCGGCCTCGTCCAGCGTGTCCAGCCCGTAGCCGGCGAGGATGTTCAGCGCCGTCAGCAGGACCACGCCGCCGGAGGAGGGCGGCGGCGCGGTGGTGATGCGCAGGTCGCCGTATTCGCCGCGCAGGGGCTCGCGTTCGACGATGCGGTAGGCGGCCAGATCCTCCAGGGTCCAGATGCCGCCGGCGGCGCGCACGCCCGCGACCAAGCGCGCGGCGACCTCGCCCTTGTAGAAGCCGTCATGGCCGTCCCGCGCCAGGGCCTCCAGGGTCGCGGCGAGTTCGGGTTGCACGATGCGGTGACCCGCGGGCGGGGTCGCGCCGTCCGCCAGGAACAGTCGGGCCGCTTCGTCGGATCGCTTCAGCGCGGTCAGCCGGAAGCCCGCGTAGCGGTGGTAGAGCGCATCGGCCGCGAAACCCTCGCGCGCCAGGCGGATGGCCGGTGCCAGGGTCGTCGCGAGCGGGAGGCGCGCGTAATGCCCGGCCAGGTGCGCCAGCGCCGCCGGTTCGCCGGGGATGCCGGCGGCCAGCGGGCCGTCCATCGACAGGCCGGGGATCACCTCGCCCGCGGCGTCCAGGTACAGATCGCGGCGCGCCGCCAGCGGGGCGCGCTCGCGGCCGTCGATCAGGGTCTCGTAACCGTCGGCGGCGCGGTGCAGCAGCCAGAACCCGCCGCCGCCGATGCCGGAGCTGTAGGGCTCGACCACGGCCAGTGCCGCGCTGACGGCCACCGCCGCGTCGAAGGCGTTGCCACCCGCCGCCAGCACCTCGAAGCCTGCCGCGGTGGCCAGCGGATGCGCGCTGGCGATGGCGGCACCCGGCGGCTGCGGTCCGGCCACGGCGGCGAGCAGCCAGCCCCACAGCAGGAGGGCCCCGATCAGGGGCCCTCCGGGGATGCGCGTCGGCCTCACGGCCGGCATCAGGCCTCCTTGGCCGCCGCCATCAGGCGCTCGTACTTGGCCATGAGCTGCTCGCGCGTCTCGACGTGGTTCGGATCCTTGGGGATGCAGTCGACCGGGCAGACCTCCACACACTGCGAGGTCTCGAAGTGCCCGACGCACTCGGTGCACAGGTCGGGGTCGATGACGTAGATCTCGTCGCCCTGTGAGATGGCGCCGTTCGGGCACTCGGGCTCGCAGACGTCGCAGTTGATGCATTCGTCGGTGATCATCAGGGCCATGGTTCTCTCCCCGCGGACGGCAGCCGCATGAACATGAATATAAGCTGATGGCAATATTACCGGAGGCCGGCCCGCAATGCAGCCATGACGGCCGGGTGGACAAAGTGCGAGACGTCCCCGCCCAGCATCGCCACCTCCCGGACAAGGCTCGAGGAAACAAAGGCATACTGCTCGGATGGGGTGAGAAACACCGTCTCGATGGCGGGCGCGAGCTGGCGGTTCATGCTGGCCAGCTGGAACTCGTACTCGAAGTCCGACACCGCCCGCAGGCCGCGCAGGATGACGTCGGCGCCGCGCCGGCGGGCGAAGTCCACCAGCAGCGAGTCGAAGCTGCACACCTCGACGTTGGCCACGTCCTCGAGCGCCGTGCGCGCCAGCTCCGCGCGCCGCGCCAGCGGAAAGGCCGGCGCCTTGCCGGGGTTCGCGGCGATGGCGACGATGACGCGGTCGAACAGTCGCGCGGCCCGCTGCACCAGGTCGGCGTGCCCGTTGGTGATGGGGTCGAAGGTGCCCGGATAAATCGCCGTCTTCATGCGCAGTGCCTCCCGCGCCAGCGCGCGCTGGCGCGGCTATGGTACCGCAGCCGGCATGGCAGGCCGATAGGCGGGGCCGCGGCAGGCGGACAATT
>CAYWKV010000024.1:24336-25901 GCA_964458835.1 uncultured Gammaproteobacteria bacterium
GAACTCCGCCTGGCCGCCCACGGTCAGGTGGCTCACCACGCGCGCGACGCCGGCCGTGCTGCGCGCCAGTTCGACGGTGAGTGCGCGGATGTCCTCCGTCGCGACGTCGCCGGTGAGCGTCACGACGCTGTCCTGGGTATCGACGTTGATGCCGATGCCGCGGGCATGCTCGTCGCGCATCAGCCGCGTCTTCACCAGCGCGGTGGTCGTCGCGTCGGTCACGGCGCGCGTGAAGCGGTCCAGCTCCGGCAGCCGCCGCTCCAGGGCACCCGGTTCGAAGGGCTCGGGATCGATGGGCTGCGCCTTCCGGGTAGCGGCATCCGGCGCGATCTCCAGGAGCACCTGGACGTCCTCGACGCCGCTGGTGTTCTCCGCGATGAGTGCGGCGAGTTCGCGCTTGATGTCGCTGTCCACGGCGCCGAACAGATAGGCGACGCGGCGCCGGACGTCGACCTCGATGGGCTGGTCGCGCAACACGGTGTTCAGCGCGAAGGTGGTGCTCAGCTGGGATTCCAGCCAGGCGTCCGTTGCGGCCTCCTCGCTGCCCGGTGGGCAGTCCGCCGCCGCCTTCTGGGGTGCCGCCGCGGCGGTCAGCGGGAATACGGTCAGCAGCAGGGCGGCGATCGCGGTCTGTATCATCAATCGGTGCGTAGGCATGTCCCACCTCCTGGGTCATCGGATGGACGGGGACGGTCGGGATGCCCGTCGCCCCGATGCATCCGGATCGGCGCGGGGCCGGGCCGCGGCGGTAGCGCGGCTGCGCGAAAAGAACATCCTGTCCGTGTTACCAAAAGCTAGCCCAGGCAGGGGGTGTTTCAAGCGCAGGCGCACTGCGGGATAGGCGGCGCCGGTCGGTGCCGATTGCGCACCTCGACGTCTACGCATGCGCCTGGCTACACTAGCCGTCGCATGACACCCTGGATCCTCCTTGACAGCGCGTGCATCCCCGGCAGCGCGCCGGGCGGGCTGCGCCTGTACCGGCGCGGCGACGAATTCTCCATCAAGGCCGGCCCTTGCGAGCTCATGAACAGTCGCGTCCACGGCTCGGAGGATGCGCTGGCCGCGCTCGGCTGCGGCCGCCTGAGCGGCCGGGCGCGGCCGCGGGTGCTGATCGGCGGCCTGGGCATGGGCTATACGCTGGCCGCGGCCCTGGCGCAGCTCGGCGAGACGGCCGAGGTGGTGGTGGCCGAGCTGGTGCCGGCGGTGGTGGCGTGGAACCGCGGTCCGCTGGCGGAGCTGGCCGGCCGGCCCCTCGACGACCCGCGGGTGGGCGTGCGCGAGCAGGACGTCGGCCTGGTCATGCGTGCCGAACGGTCCGGCTTCGACGCCATCCTGCTCGATGTCGACAACGGTCCCGAAGGTCTCACGCGCCGGGCCAACGACTGGCTGTACGGCCTGGAGGGCCTGGATGCGGCCTGGGCGGCGCTGCGGCCCGGCGGGGTGCTGGCGGTGTGGTCGGCCGGGCCGGACCCGGCCTTCGCGCAGCGCCTGCGCAAGATCGGCTTCGCGGTGGAGGAGACGCGGGTGCGCGCGCACGCCGGGAAGCGCGGCGCGCGGCACGTCAT
>CAYWKV010000025.1:0-25284 GCA_964458835.1 uncultured Gammaproteobacteria bacterium
TCGTGGTTTCGTGACGGCACTGGCCGCACCAGACGTTGGACAGCAGCCGCTGGCGGATATCTGCTGGGATGGATTCCCAGCGCTGACGGGCGGGTTTGGTGAAGCTGGGGAATGACTCAACGCCTGCTGTTGACTGCGCCAGTTCAGGCATCCGGTTCCTTGCCATTGCCCGGGCTTCTGTCATCGCAGCCTGAGTCTGCGGGTTGGGTGTTTTCTCGTTCATGGCATCACTCTGCGGCGACGGCAAACGACCGCAGCCAGGGATCGAGGTGGGCGATGTCGAAGGTGCCCGACTCGAACATCTGCATCATCTCCGCATAAATCTGCATCGGGGCACGCTGTAAGCGCCAGCCATTGATGCGCAGGAACACGTCGGCCGCGGCAAAGGCGATGCGCTTGTTCCCGTCCACAAATGGGTGGTTGATTGCCAGGCTTTCCAGCAGGGCAGCTGCCTCGGCAACGATGTCATCGTAGTAGCCGGTCTGCGGGCGGAACAGTGCGGCCTCCAGGGCCCCAGGGTCACGCACGCCCGGCGCGCCGCCGTAACGCTGCATCAGCAACGTGTGCATGCCCAGCACATCGGCCACGGTCAGGTAGTCGTGCGCCACGGCTTACTTGGCCAGTTCGCGGTAGAGGCTATCGAACTCATCCAGACTGGATGCGAAAGAAGCCATCACGTGGCGACGGGGGCGCTCCTTTTGCTGCCGGTCGATGTAGTCGCGCAGGGCGTCATCGAGCACCGCCTGGAACTGACGGCCCTGGCTTTCTGCGATCTGGCGCAACGCGGCCAGCACATCGGGCGCGGCCTGGGAGGAAAACTTTTCGCGGACAGCAGTCGTCATGGCCATCTCCATCATGATTCATCTTGACGCTTCATGATAGAGCAAGACGGGAAGGTTGGCTACCGCGTTGACGGCGTTCGATGCCCGACCGGTGGCCTTGGTTGACGGTGAACCGGCGCGCTTAAGTTGTTGATTTTGCTATACCTCCATCTGCGCCTACCCGCAGGCCAAACGGAGAACAGAGACGGCTCTGGCAGAGAAAGTGGCCGATTTCGGGCGTTTCGGGTGATGGCCACCCGCAGCATTGATGGCCGGAACCCCGCGTGGCGCGGGGATTCTAGGCAAGAAAAAGGGCCCGGAGATTTTCCGAGCCCTTGTATATGGTGGAGGCGGCGGGAATCGAACCCGCGGCCAGGGCAGCGCTAACCAGTTGCAACCAAATGGCTTTCTGACGTTTCTGGAGTTTCCTGGGACGCCTGTGGGACAGCCCGCCGGAACGCGTCCCAGACCGCGACCGCGAGCGCGCCGGCATCGCGGTCGAAGTCGGGGATCCAGCGCCCGTAATGCTTGCGGATCATGCCCCAATCCTCATGCCCCATTTGAGCCGCGACCCAAAGCGGGTTTTCCCCAGCGGAGAGCATCATGCTCGCGTAGCTGTGCCTCGTTTGATAGGGCTTACGGTACCGGATGCCGGCCTGCTTGAGCAGGGGGCGCCAGAAATTCTCCCGGATGGGCTTGTCGCTCGCCCACGGCTCGCAGTGGCGAGGATCGAGGAAGACCTCTTTGCCGGCCTTGCCGGTGATCGCCTTCTGGCGCTTGAGCGCCGCGTGCGCGGCCGGTAGCAGTACGATCGTTCGCCTGCCCGCCTTCGTCTTCGGGCGCTTTAGTTTACCGCGCACCTTGGCCATGGCCACACGCACCGTACCGGCGTCCAGATCGACACGGTTCCAACGCAGCGCAATGAGCTCACTGGTCCGCATGCCGGTCCAGAAGGCGAATTCGATCAGGTTGTGAAGCTGTGGGATATCGGCGGCATGGCGTAAGATGGTGGCCATTTCTTCCAAGGTGAACGGATCGACGTTTTCCTCGTCATCGTCACTGTCGTCTTCCAGCTCTTCGGGCTTGAGTTCCTGCGTGCCCATACGATCTTTGATAACGACATAACTGCGCGGGTTCTTGGGAAGCACACCCATGCGGGTCGCCTGTTCGAGTACCTCCGACAGAGGCGAGAGCACGTTGCGGGTGCGTTTTGAACCACTTTTTCGGCCATTGACCCAGTCTTGCAAATGCGCAGTGGTTAGGTCGACCAGTCGGATAGCACCGAGTGCAGGTGTCAGTTGATAACGGATCGATTTGCGATAGTCGTCCCACGTCGAAAAAGCGATTTTACCCTCGACATCCGTCAAATACTCCTCAAGAGCCTCTTTGACCGTCTGCTTGCAGACCACAGCACCATAGATGTGGGCATTGTTTCCGTTCGGAAAGAACTCGGTGTAGTCGAAGGTGCCGGTCAGCTGTATCTGTCGGACGATGGCGCTGCGCGTGTCGATTGAGTAGCGCAAGTTCGGCGCCGTCAGTGCAAGGAGGAGGGTTTCTTTCCGGCGACGACCCTTGTATGTGAAACTGATCTGAAAACCATTGCCTCGGGCAACGACGCCAGGTGCAACGGTGACTTCCTGGCCGGCTTTGACGGCTTTGCGGATCTCGTCGAGCGTCATCCTTCGATCCACCTCTCGATGGCTTCGACGATGACGTGGATCCGGCCATCGCGGGCCTTGATCCAGTGTTCGCCCATGCGCCAGATGCCTTTTTTGATCTTGGCGCGGATTGCGTCCTCGCTGTAACCGGTCAACTCGGCCAGCTTCTTGATGGTGACGTATTTCATTGGCTGGCCTCCCATGAACAGGAGGAAGGTGAGCCAGGGTTCGAGTAGTAGCGTATGTACAGCATGTGGACTCCCGAGGTCAGGGAGGCCGATGTGGTTGTCGATCTGGGGAATGGGGGCCTGGGGTGATCTTGTCGGGTGTCCTGCCGCAGCGGCCAAGTTAAGGTTCAAACAGCAACCTCCCTTATAGCGACCCCGTGACATGGTTTATCGCCTCCTGAACTCATCGCTCGCGCTCGTTTGCTGGGATGACCTGCACTGGTGCTACGGTAATAAACACTTTAAGTGACTGATTATTTGTGATAAATGGAGGACGCCACTCATCCTGGCACCCGCTAATGGATCGGTCAATAGGCCGCATCCAATGTTTGTAGGAGGCAGACGGGAATGCACCCAGTCAATCCACGGCCTAGGATCGGCGTCGCAGGTATCTGAGCAGGCAACTGGACTTACGCCAAGGGTGCCGCTAGAGGTCGCAGCGACGGCAGGGCACTACCGCTTGGCCGAAGACATGGGTCTGGAGTTCAGGACCCCGCGGGCGTACGTAACCCTGCCCATGAATCAGGAATTGAATCCCTGATGTCTACCGCAGCGGCTCATTGCCCCTTCGCGGTCAATATTTCATCCGCCGTCGCTGATGCAGCAACGCCGCTCCAGACCAGCTGGCGCGACATTCCCACGCGCTGGATCACCAACCCATTCAGAGTATCCTCAGCCAGCTTTTCGCGACCCCGTCGTTGAATCGCCTTTGCACAGGCAACAATCGTCGGGTTGTTCGGGCAGAGGAAGATGAACGATTGCACTCTCCCGACGATCTGGCTGTTTTTGACGAGCAGATCTCCGCGGTTGCTGGGAGAAGATCCGGAGCCCAGCATGTGGTCTGCGAAAGCCACGAGATCATCCAGGCGACGCTTCTTTTTGGGCGTATGTTCCGTCTCGACCCACGTGTACAAGTCGCCCTCTTGCAGCAGCAGATCGGGCACATGCAGTCGACCCTCGTAGAGTAGTTCCGGCGCAGGTGCAAGGCCGCGCTGGATCTCCATCTCGGTATACACGGCATGCTCTAAGGCCGAGGTTCTGGTGCTCGCATACGCGAGGAAATCGAGCGCGTAATCGTTGCAGATTGCGCGGTGTATCGGTGCGTGGAATTTCAGGTCCCGTCCACCACGAAACGGGGTGTTCTCGGCGTCCGTTCCGTCGAGCCTGCGTACTCCGCGTTCTCCGATCACGTACGCGATTCCATGGCCATTGGGAAGCTCGCGGCGGAGGACATCGCCTCGCGCTGTCAGCCTTGCGAGAGTCCGCTGCGCCATACGATGGGCCTGGCTCGCATGTGGCCAGACCAGTCGTGCGACTTGCCGGCTCGTCAGCCAGCCGAACCGAGCCAACCAGTGAAGGACGGTTTGCTCGTTTCGTTCGGCGACCTCCATGCCATCGGGCTTTGCGATGTGTTGCGTCATGTCCTGTATAGGACCGGCACGACCTATCGCGGCGTGGTGATGGCGCCCAGTTGATCGGCAGGCGCGTACTCACGCACGCACCCTGTACACCTCCCTGTACGCCCCATGCTCCGATGGGGCGTACAGGGGTAAGGAGCCGCTGCGCGGCGAGTACGCCGGCCACATTTTTCTATCTGCCTGAGACGGCAGGAAAAATTCTGACGCGCTAGGGCGCGCCCCGGCGTGAATTGAAGGCGGTGCGCGGCGTTCCGCCGCTGGCAAACCCCTGCATGCGGGTCGCGCTAAACTCGTCGCCTTCGGCTCCTCATTAAGCGCGAACGCTCGCTTCCCTGCTTGCCGCTGCGCGGCAACCAGGGGCCCGCGCTCGCTCCAACGCATCCAGGGGTTTGCCAGCGCCGTCACCTGCACCGGCGCACCGCGGGGCTTTCGCCCCCCGTCGCCCTGGGCCCGCTGGGGCGGGCCGCGGACGGGCGACGGCTCCCCCCAGCGCTGGCCGTGAGGCGGCCAGCGGGCTTCGGGCTGCACGCCCTACGCCCCGCCTTGCGGCACCCGACAGCGCACCGATCGGTGCGCTAAAGGCACGCACATGCTATGTGCGCCCGCTGATGCCTTAACTAGGCATCAGCGCAAACATCCTCCGTCGTGCATGGATCGTATGCTCCAGCCGTCACGCCAGCGGACCTCCGGTCCGGGCATGACTGCGGAGGGCGTCGGCCGGCTCTGGACATACCCCCGTCTCGAGCAGCTGGGACGTGATGGCTGGGGGTGAGCCATCAGACGGGCGCCTGTGCATCGACAAGGGCGGTGCCAACTGCGGTCGAGTGGGGATCTCCTACATGACCCACGGTGGAAGATGCGGTAAGCTTCCGAATATTAGAAATATTTGCGCCGCCACCATACATCAAGAATCAAGGGCGGCTGTGTCCTGTTCGGAGACATCCCTGTGTGTCTCAGTGTTGGAAGGGGGAGAGGGACTCGGTGAACAAGAACGCCCTGAGCGACTACGTCTGCGCCAAAGTCATCACCAGTGCTCATCCCGGCCGGGTGGTATGCGACCACGTGACCTGCCGCGAAGTCCGCCCCATCAGGAGCCGCATCTTCGAGTGCCGCGAGCAGGTCACCCGCGGTAAGTCCGAGTGCAGCACGACGTCCTTAGTTTCGGACACACATCCCTATGTCCCTGGTCAGGCCCAGGACATCAACGTAGCCTTCTAAGACTCACCAATGATTGCCGACCACTTCACCGACATAGAACAGTTCGACGCGGATCTCTGGAGGATGGCGGATGACCTGCGTGCCAATTCCGGGCTCGCCTCGAATGAGTACTTCATGCCGATCATGGGGCTGCTGTTCCTACGGCAAGCCACCAACAGGTACTACGAGGCGCGAGCTGCCATCGAGGCGGACCAAGCCGCCGGCAAGATGCCGGATCGCCCACTCGCTGATGCCGACTTCCTACGCCGCCGCGCGATGATGTTGCCCGAGCCGGCGCGCTACGACGTGATCCTGGAACGGCGCAAAGACGGTAATCTGGGACAGGCGTTGACCGCTGCGATGGAAGCGGTCGAGGCGCATTTCCCCCCGCTCGCGGGCCAGCTGCCGAAGGACTACGAGCGCTTCGACGACGAGCTGCTCGAAAGCATGATGCGCAAGTTCGATACCGAGGCGCTGCGCACGGCCTCGGGCGACGTGTTTGGGCGTATTTATGAGTATTTCCTAGCGGAGTTTTCCAAGCAGGGCGCGCACGACAACGGGGAATTTTTCACCCCGCCGTCGATCGTGCAGACCATCGTCCACGTCATCGAGCCGGATCACGGCATCGTGTTCGATCCCGCCTGCGGCTCGGGCGGGATGTTCGTGCAGTCGAGCCATTTCATCGAGGACGCCGGTCAGGACACGATGAAGCGGGTGACCTTTTACGGCCACGAGAAGAATGAGACGACCGCCAAGCTCGCCCAGATCAACCTCGCCGTGCACGGTCTTCAGGGCTCCATACGGGCCGGGAACGAAGCGATCACCTACTACAAGGACCCGCACGAACTGGTTGGTAAATGCGATTTCGTCATGGCGAATCCGCCTTTCAACGTGGACGAGGTCGATGCGAGGAAGGTTGCCGACGACGACAAGCGATTGCCGTTTGGCCTGCCCGGCGTAAACAAGCAGCAGAAAGTCTCGAACGCCAACTACCTTTGGCTTTCCTACTTCTATAGCTACCTCAATGACAACGGCCGCGCTGGCGTGGTGATGTCTTCGCAGGCGTCGAGTGCCGGGCGGGACGAGGCCAAAGTCCGCCAGAAGCTGGTCGAGACCGGCGCCGTGGACGTGATGATCGATATCCGCGGCAACTTTTTCTACACCCGTACCGTGCCCTGTCAGCTCTGGTTCTTCGATCGCGCTAAGGAACGCGATGCGGAGCGGGCTGACCATGTCCTGATGCTCGACGCGCGCAATATCTACCGCAAGGTCTCCCGTGCCATCTATGACTTCAGCCCTGAGCAGCAGAAGAACATCGCCGCCATCATCTGGCTCTATCGTGGACAGGCGGGCCGCTTCCTGAATCTGGTGGAGTCCTACCTCACTCGGGCGATCAAGGAAGGGCAGGCGACCGCAGTACCGCTCGCGGCGTTCGAGGATGCGCTGGGCAAGCTGGTTGATCAGGTCCAGCTCTTCGTCACCCAGCCGCGCGAAGACCCGGACCCCCTGGCCGACACCTGGGCCGAGTTGACTACCGAGAGGGCTACGCTGACGGACGACATCAAGGCATTCGGGGCCGATATCGTGGCGCGGGCAGCGGATTGGTCCGTTGGGGGTAAAGGCACGGAGCGGGGCAACGTCGCGCTTCACGCGGCGCGGGAGTCATTGCATTCCACGGCCGAGCGCTGCCGGGATTTGACCAAGACAATCGATCTTGCAGCGAAGCTGGCGGGTCGGGTGATCGATACGGCCGTGAAAGAACTTGCGGCCCGGGAGTCCGAACTCTGGGCCAACGCCGAGGTGAACAAGGCGCGCAAGGCATTGGAAGGCGCACGTGCCGATGCAGTAGAGGCGCTGCGACAGACGCGTTACTTCGTCAAGCAGGCCGACTGGTTGCAGGAGCGCTTCCCCGACGCCGAGCTGCGCGATGTCGAGGGGCTGGTAAAGCGCGTCAGCCGGGCGGAAATTGCGGCGCACGACTGGAGTCTGACGCCGGGCCGCTATGTAGGTGTGGCGCCCGAGGAGGTGGACGAGGACTTCGACTTTGAGGAGGCGCTGCGGTCGATCCACATCGACCTCAAGGGGCTGAACGAGGAGGCGGCGGAACTGGTCGCGCGGATCACCCGCAACTTCGAGGAGCTCGGGGCGTGAGTTGGCCAGAAAAGAGAATAGAGGAGATTGCGGCCGTTGTTACAAAGGGCACGACTCCTACGACTTACGGGATGCCCTTCACAGACGCCGGCGTCAACTACATCAAAGCAGAGGCTTTGAACGGTGATTGTTCGCTCGATAGGTCAGGTTTTACATTTGTGCATGAGAGCACGCATGAAAAACTGAAACGTTCGATCCTTGAGAAAGACGATGTACTCATTACCATTGCGGGCGCCCAAGTTGGGCGCTGCGGAATCGTTCGTGAGGAGCACCTTCCAGCAAATACTAATCAAGCTGTCGGAATAATACGCATCGATCGAAAGAAAGCCGACCCCCGATTCGTTTACTACCACTTCAAGAACCCCAAGACTTTTCAGATGTGCCAGGGGATGGGCGGGCAGGCAGCCCAACCGAATATCAATCTTACCGTATTGAAGGGTTTCAAACTGTCATTGCCAGACCTTGGTACACAGGAAAAAGTAGTAGAAATTCTGTCCGCCTATGACGACCTGATCGAGAATAACCAGCGGCGAATTGCGTTGTTGGAGGAGGCGGCGCGGCTGCTCTACCGCGAGTGGTTCGTTGACTTTCGCTTTCCTGGCCACGAACACGTCAAGGTCACCGCGGGCCACCCCAAGGGGTGGGAGAGACGGACTCTGGGACAGATTGCGAAAACAAACACCGACAGCTACGGCGCCAAGGAACTCCCAGATGAAATCTGCTACATCGATATTTCTTCCGTGACTCAAGGCAGAATCGTTTCCAAAAATGTGATGGCCTCGAGCGAGGCACCGGGGCGCGCCCGGCGAAAGGTTAAAGACGGCGATGTCATCTGGTCGAATGTCCGACCGAACCTTCGTGCCTATGCGCTGATTTTGCAACCCGACGAAAGAGACGTAGTGTCTACTGGATTCACGGTGCTTACTGCAACCGAAGTCCCGTTCACTTGGCTTTACCTATTTGTCACTACGGATCAGTTCGTGGGCCACCTAGTCAACCACGCAACTGGCGCCGGGTACCCCGCCGTTCGTCCCGATGATTTTGAAAGGGCCGCTGTTGTTGTTCCGCAAAACGCGTTACTGATTCTCTTCCACGAGTCGATCGAACCTAATTTCCGCCTGATTTCTAAATTGGAAGACCAGAACCAGAAACTCGCCCAAGCCCGCGACCTCCTACTGCCGCGCCTGATGAACGGAGAGGTCGCCGTATGACGCATCTGTTCTGCACCCTCGATTCCCAGCGCATTGCCGATCTGATCCACTCCGCCGAGCAATTCATCTGCTATGCGGGACCAGGGGTGCAGATGGCGCCGGCGCAGGCGATGGCCGAGGTGGCGGCGAGGCTTGGCGTCGAGATGGTCACCGTGGCGCTCGATTTCGACGAGCGCGTGATGCGCATGGGGTTTGGCGATATGGACGCGGTTAAAGCGCTGCGCGCGGCTGGTGTTGTGGTACGCGACGCGCCAGGGTTACGCACGGCGCTTGTGCTCGTGGATGACGAGGGCTACCTGTTCACCCCGACCGCACTCTACCTGGAGCCCGAGCCGTACGGTGATCGGGCCGCCAACGCCATGCGCCTGTCCACCGAACAGCTCCGAGAGGCCCTGGCCCGGCTATCGCCGGTAGCCAAGGCCATCGCCGTCGCGCAGGCACCAAACGAGCAGGAGCGTAAGCGCATTGCCAGTTTACCGGTCGAGGTCGGCACCAAGCCGGTGACCGAGGAGCAATACACGCAAGTTGCCCAGAGCCTCAAGGAGGCGCCCCCTGTCCAGTTTGACCTCGCCCGTCAGGTGCGCGTATTCAATGCCTACCTGCAATATGTCGAGCTGAAACTGACCGGCGCGGCGATCCAGCGACACCGCCTCGCCATTCCGCCGAGCGTCTTGAAGCTTGGCGGCAGCGAAGATCTGGAAGGGCGTTTGCGTACCACCTTCGACCTAATCGAGAAGGGCGGAAAGCTTTCGTCAAAAAAACTGGAAGACGAGCTCAACGAGATCCGCAAGAACTTCACGCCGTCGCTCGGCAAGGACCACGGCCGGGTGGTGCTCAAGGCCCAGAAGCCCAATTTCCAAAATCGGCTGGAGACGTTCAAAGCCAATCTGGAGGCGCACCAGAAACAGGTTGCGAACGAATTGCAGGGTCAACTCAATGAGTCGCGCAAGCAGATCGTTGATTACTACCTGCCTCGGGTGAAAGAGAATCCGCCCGACGCCATGCTTGGCCAATTACTGTACCCGAAACCCACCGAGGAAGACGCGCGGCTCTGGCTCGATGCAGAGGTGGATCGGGTCTATCCCATGGCTGAGTCACTGATTCAGAAAATGCAGCTAGAGGTGCGCTACAAAGATGTGACCTTCGAGACGCTGAACCAGCGAGACTTTCTTGAATCGGTAAAGGCGGCCTTTCCGCGCATTGATTGGGATAAGGCATACGAAGAATTTCGTGCAGCGGGTGAGGCGGAGACAGAGGAATAATCCGTGGCCTTCACTAACATCAATGGCGAAGACAGACTGGTCCAAAAGACATTTGCCGATCACCTCCATGATGTGCTCGGGTGGGACAGCGTCTACGCCTGGAACGACGAGTCGTTCGGCCCGGAAGGAACGCTTGGCCGCGCGGATACGAAAGAGGCTGTGCTGACCCGCGATCTGCGCGCGGCGATCCAGCGTCTGAACCCGAATCTCCCTTCCCCGGCAGTCGACGACGCGATCCGCGCGCTGACTGTCTATGACGTCAGCCGCTCATTGGTACAACACAACCGGGATTTCTACCGATTGATCCGCGGGGGTGTTCCAGTCACCTATCGCGACGAACAGGGCCGTCAGAAGAACGCCCGCGCCCGGGTGATCGACTTCGACAATAGGTCGGGCATGAACCGATTCCTCGCCGTGCGGGAGCTGAAGCTGACCGGCATCCGTACGCCGAACTATAACCGCCGCGCCGACCTAGTGTGCTTCGTAAACGGGCTGCCGCTGGTCTTTATCGAGCTGAAGGCGGTCTACAAGAACATCCGGGCCGGTTTCGACGGCAATCTGCGCGACTATATGGACGAGAACGTCGTTGCGCATGCCTTTCACCACAACGCCTTTTTGATCGTCTCGAACGGCGACCGCGCGCGTTATGGTTCGATCACCAGCGAGTGGGAGCACTTCAATGAGTGGAAGCGGCTCGACGAGGCGGATCAGGGCAGTGTGGATGCCGAGCGGCTGCTGAATGGGATGCTGGCGCACGAGCGGCTGCTGGACCTCCTCGAGAACTTCATTCTGTTCGACGAAAGCAAGCCCGGCGCCACGCGCAAGGTAGTGGCTCGCAACCACCAGGTGTTGGGCGTGAACCGCGCGGTCGCCTCGGTTGCCCGACAGGAGGAGATCAAGGCCGAAATACCACCGGGCGAGCGCCTGCGGCACCGGGTCGTCGAACTGCCACTGGAGCGCAGCGCACCGAAACGGAAACGCAAGGAGGCAGAGCAACTGCCTGCTGTTGCGGAGACGCCGTCACCTTACATTCCGCAAGGGCCGGTGAGCATCATCGAACGGGCGCATCCGGAACTCGGCCGGCTCGGGGTGTTCTGGCATACCCAGGGCAGCGGCAAGTCCTACTCGATGGCCTTCTTTGCCGAGAAGGTGCGGCGCAAAGTTCCAGGTAACTTCACCTTCCTGCTGATGACGGATCGCAACGATTTGGATAGCCAGATTTACGGCACCTTCGTCGGTTGCGGCATTGCCAGCGACCAGACGCCACGTGCAGCTTCCGGTGACGATCTGGAAAAGCTCTTGAAGGAGAACCACCAGTATGTGTTCAGTCTGATCCATAAGTTCAACAAGGACGTGGATCCGAAGACTCCCTACAGCGAGCGCGATGACATCATCGTGATATCGGACGAGGCACACCGGACTCAGTCAGGCCGGCTGGCGCGCAATATGCGCCTCGCGCTTCCGAATGCCGCCTTTATTGGCTTCACTGGAACCCCGCTTTTCAAACAGGATGAAATCACCAAACGCATTTTCGGGGATTACGTCTCTCGTTACGACTTCAAGCGGTCTGAGGAAGACGGAGCGACTGTCAAGCTGGTCTACGAGAACCGGGGCGAGAAGCTGGGCGTGGCACGAACCGATCTGAATGAAAAGATCGCCGAAAAGATCGAGGAAGCCGAGCTCGATTCAGATCAGTCAACGCTGCTCGACAAGCTCCTTGGAAAGGACTACGAGGTCATTACGGCCGACGCGCGGCTGGATGAGATAGCCGTCGACTTCGTCGAGCATTGTGCGACGCGGTGGGAGTCCGGCAAGGTACTGTTCGTCTGCATCGACAAGATTACCTGTGCGCGGATGTATCAGCGGATCGCACCGCTGTGGGATCGAAAGACGGCAGAGATTCGGGCAGCGGCGCAAGCCAAGCAGGCAGAAGCGGCCACTGTTGAAGATCAGACTATGCGAGAGAGCCTTGAGCAAGAGGCGCAACAGCTCGCAGCGCAAGCGGCATGGCTCGACGAGACCCTTATCGAGATCATCATCAGCGAGGCCCAGAACGAAGTCGCCGACTTTAAGAAGTGGGGCTTCGATATCATCCCACATCGCGCTCGGATGAAGCAGGGCTTCGAAACCGGCGCGGGCGAGCGTGTTGATGTCGAGAAGGCATTTAAGAACCCGCAGCATCCGTTCCGGGTCGCCATCGTGTGCGCAATGTGGCTGACAGGCTTCGACGTCGAGAGCCTATCGACGCTCTACATCGACAAGCCGATGAAGGCTCACACGCTCATGCAAGCGATCGCGAGGGCTAATCGCGTCTACCCTGGGAAGGACTTTGGCCTGATCGTTGATTACAACGGCATGCTGAAGAGCCTGCGCGCGGCGCTTGCACAGTATGCCTTGGGGGATGGCGACGGCGGCGGTGACGAGATCATCGCGCCGATCGAAGAGCGGGTGCAGGCCTTGTTAGAAGCCATTGAGGCCACGGAGGCGCATCTACGAACCCTCGGCTTCGATCCCAAGACGCTCATTGGGTCGACCGGTTTCGCACGTATCAAGGGCTTGAAGGATGCGGTTGAAGTAGTGTACTCCAGCGACGAGTCCAAACGGCGTTTCGAAATCCTGGCTCGCCAGGTGTTTATCCGTTTCAAGGCGTTGCTAATGGAGCCGAGCGCCTTCACCTATGCCGAGCGGCACGACAACATCGAGGCAATCTACAAGAAACTCACGGAACGGCGAGATACGGCCGACGTAACCGAGCTGCTGAAACAGTTGCACCGGATCGTCAACGAGGCCATTCGGACCCAAGGTCGGGGGGATGACCAAGCTGAAGGTCTTACCTTCGACCTCAGCCAAATCGACCTGGAGAAGTTGCGAGACGAGTTCGCCAAGAAGGTCACACGCAAGGCGACGGCGATTCAGGACATCCGTGAGATAGTCGAGCAGAAGCTGGCCGAGATGCTGGCGCGCAATGCAAGCAGAATGGACTATCAGCGGAAATACGAAGACATCGTCGCAGATTACAACCGAGAAAAGGACCGGACGTCAATCGAGGAGACCTTTCGCAGGCTCACCGAATTGATGAACGAGCTGGACGCTGAGCAGAAACGCGCGATTGAGGAAGGACTCAGTGAGGAAGAACTCGCGCTCTTCGATCTTCTGAAGAAAGATAACCTCGGCAAGGCGGAGCGGGATCGCGTGAAGGAAGCAAGCCGAGAGCTTTTTGCCTTGATCAAGGCCCGTTTGGCAGACCTTGATCGCTATTGGGAGAAAGAGCAGACGAAGGCGGATATGGAAGTCTTTATCCTTGACGAGGTGTATTCTAGTCTTCCGTCGCCTCCGTTCACTCAAGAAGAAAAGCGTGTTGTTGCGGCCAGCGTGTATGCGCACGTATGGCAGCAGGCCATGAGCGGCGGGTTTGGCGCGGTCGCTTAGACAGACGGTGGCATTTGTCGCAATCGTCTCTCAGGGGCTACTCTAGTCGCACGGAATCCGTTTATCGGCGACTAAAATCGATCTATATAAATCAGGGGGGGGCGGACCTTGCGGGCATGCCGAATTGACATAAAGAACTTCAGAGGCATCAAGCGGGCGAACATTTTATTGCCCAAGCATGGTGTGCTCATCGGTGACAACAACACAGGCAAAACCACCATCTTAGAAGCATTGGACCTTGTCCTTGGGCCAGACCGTCTTAGCCGTCAACCGCCCATCGACGAACACGACTTCTTCCGAGGCGCGTACACAGTCAAGCCAGCTGCCGCCCTGGAAGATGTCAAGCCTGAAGGTGATGCAGATGTCGCCGTCGCAGAAGATGTGGCAGCGGCCGTCGAGGAGGATAAAGCCTCGGCCGAAGTCCCAAAGATCGAGATCGAAGTGACAGTCGCTGAGCTAACTGAGGAACAGAGGGCTAAATTCGGCGACTACGTTGAATTCTGGGATTCAGCAGCTAACACGTTCTATGACCATCCCGAGCCTGCCGGCGTCGATCCGGACCATATTACCGAGGCGCTCCGCATCACCTTTCATGGCTGGTATGACGCGGATGAAGACGACTTCGAGGGAAAGAGCTACTTTACCCGTAGCCTTACAGAAAGCGCGCAGCCAGAACATTTCTCAAAAAAGCATAAGCAAGTATGTGGCTTTCTGTACCTGCGATCCCTTCGGACTGGTTCCCGCGCCCTCAGCCTGGAGCGGGGCAGTTTGCTCGACATCATCCTGCGTCTGAAGGAAGTCAGGCCGCAGATGTGGGAGGGCACTCTCGGTCTGGTGTCGGGCATTATGGTCGCTAGTGACCCTGAACTGGGTATCTCTCCAGTGCTGGAGAGCATAAATACGGCACTCAAGAAGTACGTTCCGAAGGAGTGGGGTGTGGAACCCCATCTCAAAGTCTCCAATTTAACGCGCGAACATTTGCGAAAGGTGATCACAGCCTTCATCGCGACTGGCGACGGAAATCATGCCGCTCCTTTCTACCGTCAAGGCACTGGCACTATCAACATGCTGGTGCTCGCAATGCTGTCCCAAATTGCGGAGGGTAAACAGAATGTGATTTTTGCGATGGAAGAGCCAGAAACAGCAATCCCACCGTATGCTCAAAAACGCATTGTCCATGAAGTGCGAAAACTGGCCTCGCAGACCATATTCACATCACATTCTCCTTATGTACTGGAAGAATTCTCCGTTGACGAAACTGTTGTGCTGGGACGTGATTCGGACGGCGTGCTTGCCCGTCAGGCCATTACGCTTCCAGACAATGTGAAGCTCAAGCGTTATAGGCAGGACTTTCGGACACGGTTTTGTGAAGGCTTACTAGCCCGCCGCGTCCTTATTGCCGAAGGAGCAACTGAGGCGTCTGCATTTCCCGCAGCCTGCCGTCGTCTCGCCGAACTTAAGCCTGACACGTATGCTTCGCTTGAGGCGCTTGGCATCTGCATCTTAGATGCGGGCGGCGAAAGTAACATACCAAGCATGGCGAAGATGTACCAAGATCTTGGTAAGCGTATTTTCGCTGTTTGTGATAAGCAGTCGGATGAACAGAAAGCCCTGATTGAGGCGCATGTCGACCTGCTCCTAATGCATGAGGAAAAAAGATTCGAAGATCTGATACTGAAAGGAACTACTGAGGCGGCACTCAAGCGATTTGCAGGTTTGATCGAGTGGCCTCAGCATTTGACCCAAAAGTATCCGAATCCTGAGGCACAGCCTGCTGAGGCGTTGACAGAATACTTCTTAAAGTCGAAAGGAAACTGGGGTGTAGCAGACTTCTTAGCCCAATGCAACGAGGATGAGATTCCCGATTGGATCCGAAATGCGTGCCTCTCGCTGAAGACGGCCTGTACATCTGCTCCCGTTGCTGTTGATGCGGCGGCTGAACCCGCCGATGTGGACGCCGATCCTGGAGCCGGTGTGGATGCAGCTCACAGCTAGACAGCTTGAGGTGATGGAAGGCGAGGGGCACCTCCTCATTACGGGAGGGCCAGGTTCGGGTAAGACGACCATCTCAATACTCAAGGCAGCGCAGATTGCCGAGCATAACCTTCGGCCTGGTCAGAAGATCCTCTTTCTGAGTTTCGCACGTGCGACCGTGTCGCGAGTTGTGGAAGCCATCGAGTACGAACAAAAGATCCCTCAGGCCCAGAAGCGCCGCATAGATGTCGAGACCTACCACTCCTTCTTCTGGCGCATCCTCAAGGCGCACGGGTATCTCACCGGTCTGCCGCGTAGATTGAGTATTCTCACGCCGCCCGGAGAGGCTATCGCCCTTTCCGAGATCAGGTCCAGCTTCCCGTCTAGAGGTCTTACGAGCGAACAAAAAGCAGCTAAAAAAGCAGCCGTAGCGGCAGAACGCGTCCGCTTAGCGTTGGAGGAGGGACGGGTATGTTTCGACCTCTTCGCGCCTTATGTCGACGATATACTCCACGGCAGTGACCGCATCCGCCGTCTAGTCGCGGCCATGTACCCGGTCATCATCCTGGACGAGTTTCAGGACACGAATAAGCTGCAATGGCACGTAGTAAAGGCATTGGGGGAGTTCTGCCAGCTCATCGCTCTCGCAGACCCGGAACAGCGCATATACGATTGGATCGGTGCCGATCCAGAACGCCTCGACCACTTCCGTGAGGGATTTACGCCAATGGAGGTAGATCTAAGCACCGACAATCATAGGAGTGCTGGGACGGAAATCGCTATGTTCGGCAATGATCTTCTGACCGGAAAGTTTCGTCAGGAAACATACAAGGGTGTCGACCTCGATTCATTCGGCCCCTTTCAAGGGCCGGCGATGACGAAACTGGTTATCACGACCTATGCAGCGCGCCAGCGTTTGATCAAGCAAGACATAAAGAATTGGTCTCTAGCCATTCTCGTCCCGACCAAGAGGATGACGCGCTTGGTATCGGACGCTTTAACTAACCCGCCAGCCGGGATGCCAGAGGTGCGCCATAGCGCTGTCCTCGAGATGGAGGCTGCAATCCTAGGGGCAGAGATCATCGCGCATCTTATGCAGCCTGGCGATGACGATCGCCACTTCGAAAAGTTTGTTGAGCTGATGTGCAATTACTTCCAGGGCAAGGGGGGCGATCAACCAACACAGGGAGCGCTGAAGGAGGCAGTGGCCATCAGAAAGGCCTATGAGGAATTCTTGACCCGCCGCAAGGACGGCAAGGCTATGCGTAAGGGTAGTGTCATAGTCAACATTCAGACTGTATACGAACAGACACGCATGCTTCAACTTGTGGGTGACCCCGATAAAGACTGGCGCGCTATGCGGCAAGTGTTGGAGGATGGTGCATGCAAAAGACTGAGCGATATCGCTGAAGAGGTGCGTAACATCCGTATTCTCGAAAGAGGAATGCAGCTACGGCAGGCGCTGTCTCAGGATTGGCGAGAGAATGGAGGGTACCTAAATGCTCTCTCCATCACACAGCAGACGTTCATACAAGAGCACTTTTCCACCAACGCCAAACCCGAGACTGGCGTCATTGTCATGAACATGCACAAGGCAAAAGGAAAGCAGTTTGACGAGGTGATCATCTTCGAAGGCTGGCCCTTCAAGCACAAAGGAAAAATCCAACATAACCTTAACCGCATTGTCCGCAACAATGACAAAGGTCAGGTCAATGACCAGGCGCGGCAGACTTTCCGTGTCAGCGTTACCCGAGGAAAGCGACAGGTTACGATTCTGACGCCAAAAGGCGATCCTTGCGCTCTCCTCGATGGGCTCATATAGACTGGGGCGCGGTGAGAATTGATCGAGAAGTACACGATATCCGCGACACTAACGTTAGCGGATACAAATAAAACGTAGAACAGTCCGGGGTGAATAAGCGTGCCAACGGAAAGAATTGATACACATGCCGAACCGCAGGCCGCTGAGTACATCCAGAGCAGGGTCCGGTCAGTTCTTGAAAATGCGATCCACGCGGCGCAGCGGCGCGAAAAAGTCTACCAAAGCCTTCAAAACCTCAACGAAGTTATTGGCACTGAATATGGCGATCGGGTTCTGTACGAACTTATCCAAAACGCCCACGACGCGCACGCGAGTCACGAAAAGGGCCGGATCGCGATTAGGCTCGTTATCAACAGCGAGACTGAAGGTGTCCTCTACATCGCAAACGGTGGTGCCGGTTTTCGAGAAAAGGATGTAGAGGCTATCCGGAATTTGGCGACAAGTGCCAAAGAGATCGGTGAAGGGATTGGCAACAAGGGACTCGGGTTCAGAAGCATAGAAGCCCTTACGGACGATGTCCGGATATTTTCGCGACAAGGTACTAGTCCGACTGATAGGTTTGACGGATACTGCTTTCGCTTCGCGGAAGCCGCAGAGATTGAAGACATCCTGCTGTCTTACGATGTGGATGCGGAGACTAGAACTGAGGTAGCGAAGACTGTTCCGCGATACCTCGTGCCGCTGCCATTGGATTCGCAGCCGGAAGAGGTTTTGGCGTATGCGAGACGAGGCTATGCGACTGTTATCGTCGCACCGCTGCGAACAGAGACGGCCGTGGCTTTGGCCAAGGATCAGGTAGAAGCGCTTGCCAATCTGGACGTGCCACTACTGCTCTTCCTAGACCGTATCTCGGAGATCCGCATTGACATTGACGGTCCGGATCGAGAACCGTATCGGCGTCGTCTGCAACGGCGTCAGACGAAGCTCGACGAAATTCCTTCGCTAGCCGCCACGGGCTTGTACGAGGTCGATATCGGCGAGGGTCGGCGTTTTCTGGTTGTCCGTCGAGAAATTGACAATGATCGTGTCCGAGATGCCGTCGAGCGAAGCATACCCACAGCACCTCAACTCAAGCGCTGGCTAAAATGGCAGGGCGTCCCCGTCGTTTCTGTCGCCGTAGGTCTGTCCGCGGCTGCGGTAACAAGTGGTCGGCTGTACAACTTTCTCCCCATGGGGGAGGGAGCGACCTCGCCTATCTTGGGCTACCTCGACGCGCCCTTCTTCGCGGATATTGATCGGCGAAACGTGGATCTTGGCCTCCCCTTAAATGAAACGCTGGTGGAGGCTGCCGCCGAGGCGTGTGTGGCGGCCGCGCTGTCGATGACGGAGCGCGACGTGGGTGTCCCCCCACAGGCTGTCTTCGACCTGTTTGCATGGACGGGGAAGCACAGCGGCATGCTTGACAATGCGCTCAAAAGAGCGGGCTCTTCTCTGCGAGAAGCCCGGCTGATCCCTGTAATTTCCGAAAGAGGAACGACCGCGTGGTCAAGCGTTCCCGAGGTTAGCATTTGGCCGGATGCGTCTTTTGCAGTATTCAAGGATAGGGAAGTCGTGAAGCAAACTGGGGCTAAATTGGTTTCCGGGGTGCTGGACAGCGTACGGATAGAGCGACTGAAGGAAATCGCGCGTAGAGCCTATCACCGGCTGACCCCCTCAGGCGAAAAGCTAGCCCTGTGGGCGGAAGTTTTCGCACAATCTTTGGTGGCGCGCAACGTTGGACCCCGGACTTGGTCTGGCTTTTATGACGACCTCGTCCACATATTTTCTGTTTCGGGAGAAGCTTTAGAACGTTTGGACGGTAAAGCGATTCTCCTTGACCGTTCAGGGAAGCTTCGTGCCGCCGGGGGGCACGATGGCGACGAGTATGGAGGCGTCTTTGTTCGGACTGAGTTACCGAATGGAAGGCGAAGGAAGACTGGCGTCCCTTTGCCTCCAACTACCCTGGCACGACGCTATCGGTTTCTCGATGAACGCATCCCGCTTCGCCGCGGTACGCTTGATGCGTTCCGCGCTGCTGAACTCGTTCGCGAATATGACCCGGTAAAGGCGCTCTCGGGCCTTAAAGCCGCGCTTGGCGTCAACGCAAACGAGAAGCGCCGAGAGGAGGCGCTTGCCTGGGCATTCCAGGTGTGGTGCGCGGCCGGTGAGTCGACAGAGGAAGAATTAGTAAAAGCCGGCCTATTTGTTCCGACGTTGTCAGGTTGGCGTCCTGCCAACGAAACGGCCTTTTCATCATCGTGGACGCCGATGGGGAGGACGCTGGAGAATTACCTGACCGAATCAGCGGATGTTTCACCGGATTGTCGTCATGCGCGCGAGCTACTATTGGTCGGACAGCAAGACTGGCCGGTGGTTATCCGAGATGCGAAACGCAATTGGACTCGCTTTCTCGAATTGATCGGGGTAGCCGATGGACTCCGCCCGAGACCGGCGAGCCTGACCCGCACGGGGAGTCCTGCCTACCGTTGGACTTCGGTCCTGCAATCTGGAAAGGCCGCAGAGGGGCTGGATTCCAATTGGTGTGGCGAGGTCGCTCACACCTCGTTCAACCATCCCTACACGGACTACAGGATGGAGGGCGAGGCGTGGCGAATTCCGGGACAGATTGAGCACGAGCATCTTTCAGAGATCGCGCGGGAAGCGCTGTGTATCCTTACTTTTGAGCATTTGAAAACACATGGCATTAATTATTTTCATTTTGAGATCGGCCGTTTCGAGAGAGCCGAGCGCGACTGGGACAGAAAAAAATTGCCGACGCCTCTCGGGACGTTCTTCCGTAAAAAGGCCTGGATTGCGACGACTTCCCAAGACGGCCTAGCGTTCAAGCGCCCGAACGAATGCTGGGCGTCCCGGCAGAGACGCGGACCGCCCCGGTTTGTTGATCGTATACCGGAAGGAATCGCGGATTTTTCGGGAGGAGAGCCCTTCGTCGAACTTGCCTTTGGTCCATCAGTAGGCCTCCGAGACTGGCAAACGCCGACGACTGCGCTTGGCCGTCTCCGTTGCTTGGCGGACGTTGCGGTGGGGCTACCATCGAATGATCGGCCGACATTACGGCGCGAATACCAACGCGCTTGGCTAGATGTCATTGAAGCCGGCGCTTCCCCTCCACACGACCTATGTTTAATCGTTACGCGATTGGGTCGGCACGAAATTCTGGAGGGGAATCTTGAGAAGCCAACGGCAGTAATCGTTACTGAGGACGCACAGAGGTTTGAGGCGCGAGTGCTATCGTCGGCTGGTCAGGCTGTCCTCGAGGTCGGACAGGCCTCTACGGAGCAGGTGGCTGACTTTCTGAAGAGCACAGGTGGATTCTTACCTCGCCGACTTGACGGAATCGGTGTACAGCTCATGGTCGACGGAGAACCGTTCGTACCGCATTCTGACGATCCCCTGCTGACAACGCTGGGCCTTGACTGGCTTCCGGAAATTATCGTAATCGGACACGAGCTTCGGGGCGAACAGTTGGAGCGCGGCATTCACAGCACAACCATAGACAGGCGCGTTCGGGCGATTCGGGTTCGGCGCTGTGAACGGATGTCACTCATAGTGGATGAGAAGGAAGTCTCCTCGGCAGAGAAACTCCGCTGGTACGCATTTGAACACGACGATCTGCCGACACTGATTTTAGCGAGAGATCTGTCCCTCACCTGGACGACATTGGCGGACTTGCTCTCAGGTGGCATAGCCCGACTGATCGATGCAAGACTGCGCTCCCTTGAGCCGATCCTCCTGAGGCTCGCGTTGGCCCGAGGATCCGACGAAGTATCCGCGCCGAGTGATGAGGCGATGGCGCGTGCACTCGAATGCGATGTGCAAACGGTACAGGACCATCGCGCCGCGCTACGGACTGATATGGAGCACGTCCAGAGTCTATTGATTCCGGTCGTCGCCTACTATGGCAGCGTGGAACTCGCTAGGCAACTTCAGCACGATATCAACCGAGCAGGGGTCCGGTTCGATGCGAGAAAATGGTTAACGTTGCACCTGAACTCACAGCAATTACCTCCGGACGAACTGATTGACGCGTGCGAACATGCGGAAAACCGCTCCGAGATACGCAGAAGACTGGAGCTGGACTATGAACGGTTCAATCATGTCTTGTTAAGTTTAGGAGAGCCGCCTCTATCAAACGAGGCAGAGCTTCGGCAACTGTACCATGCCTATCTTAGTTCTCTGAGACCGACAGTAATCGACCGATTGCGGCGGCATTATGCGAAGGATTTCGATACCAGGGGAAGCCTGAATGTTTACGCCGAACGAAAGACTCTTGGCTTTCTCGCGTTCGATCCTAGCTGGATTCTGACACGCGAGACTCTGGATATGGAAGTCGTTGAAGAGCACGTCAACCGGCTCCTCGACGAGGCTATGGGTGCGGATACCGCGGAAGAATTAGCACCCCTCCAGCGCGTACTCGATGCCAACCGAAGATTTGCGCGAGAATTTGCTGCTGAGGCAATACCTGTCATCCGTGTCTGGTGTCGGCAACATGGAGTTCCGCTGCCGGAGCCATGGCGGCAAGCAGCTCCACAGGAACTGGTTAGGTATCTAGAAAACAGCGGTTTTCTCGACTTTCAAGTGCTTGACGCGGAGGCGCTGCCGATTTTCTGCGTTCGTGCCGGCTGCTGGCCAGAAGGAATGCCGACCACCATTGAAAAGCACGCACTCGGTATCAACGAAGACGAGGTGGTGGAGGAGGAGGCGCGTCGCGAGCAGGAGCGCCAGCAAAGAGAAATCAACCGCCGTAGCATACAGTTCGCGGGCACTTTCCTCGATACCGGCGACCCCATGTTCGCAGAGAGCCTCCAACAGCTAGCCGAAGGTTGGCTGGCGAAAGACGATAGTTGGTTTGAGAGGAGTCGGCAACGCACGAGGCTGGTCGAGTATTCCAACACGGGACAGACGGCTGGCACCGCGGGAGGCGGCGGAAAGGGCAGCGGCGGACGCCGACGCGAACGGCAGCTGACGGATTCGCAGCGCCAGGCAATGGGGATCGCCAGCGAATGGATCGCGTTGCAGTTCTTGCGCCGCCGTCACGGTGAATTTGTCGATGAGGCCTGCTGGATATCGGAAAACCGAACGCGGTTCTTCGGTGGCGATAATGGTGACGATTCGGCGGGGTATGACTTCCTAGTCAAGACGCCGCATGTGGACTGGATGTACGAAGTCAAGTCGTCCTTGGAAGACAGCGGGGAGTTTGAGCTGACCGCCAATGAGCTTCAGGTTGCCAGCAGCGCCTCAAAGGATGGTCGCCGACGATACCGCATCCTATACGTGCCGTACGTGTTCTCACCAGATAAATGGTATGTACTAGAGTTGCCGAATCCCATGGGCGAGACGACACGTACTCGCTTCAAGACGATAGGCCGCGGCTCCGTTCGTCTTAGGTTCGAGCGGCAGTAGTTGGGTAGACGTCCCGTCGGAGCAGGTCTCAAGGCTGCAACGTAAACAGGGCGCGTCAAAGGCGTCGACTTAAAAATTCACTACTAGTCTGAACTATCCGCTTGACTTACGCTGCCACTGGATGCAGTCGTCACGGATTGTACGCCGCCCCTAGGCGCGCGGGTATTAGCATTAAAGTAGTTCCGGTTAGCCCATATCTGAAATCTCTCGTGCAGCATCTATACGCCCTTGCAAGCGCTAACCAGCTTACCGCTTATCTCAAGAGATCAAAAACGTCCACGAATTACCTATACACCTCTGCAAGCGAAAAGTGTTTGTTACGTGACCGCCCTGGATGCATGCCATCGTCTTGGTCCGGCATGCGTTCTGGCTAGGCATCGAGACGATCGATGAAAACTTTCCGTTCTTTTCGCTATACAGGACAGGCCTACGAATGTTTTGACATCCGAGAGGTCTATCGATGAAACAACCTGAGGATACTTACGATGACAAAAGAGTACTTGATTAAGGTGGATTCTGTGGTTATGGAGTGGGTGTATTTTGGTCCTGAAGAGAGCATAGTTTGCTACCAGCATCCTGATCTGGTCGATGCATGTTATGAGGAATACAGATCAGTAATATCAACTGATCTCGAAGATAAAATACTTGATTGATTGAACCACCGGCGGCTCTCGCGTAGTGCGGAGCCGCTTTTTTTAGAGGCAAGCCCTGCATTAAGCCGCCGGCATCGGCAATACGCGTTCTTTGTTACATAACGCGTGATGTGGTGTGTGCCAACATCCCTAGACGACTTCAGCTAAAGAAAACGGCTCGACGGATGCGAGCCGTTTCTATCGTGTTGTTTTATTGACCAGATTCGTCGCTCACCGAGTCGAGTGGTAATACTTTTCCGTCGCCGATTTCATGCAGCGACTCAACTTGGGCGTCGACGTGTTTCATAACGCGTTCCATAACACGTCCTAGCTCCTCTTTGGATCTGGCCAGCTGGTAAGCAGCCCCATGGGCGGCACGTCGAATCGCCTCGTTCTCCTTCGACGCCAGATCCACGCTGTTCTGCCAGAGGGCGTGAAGCTGCTCGAGGAGAATTTCTGGAACCGCGACAGGCTCGGGCTGCCGTGGAGTGGCGGCCGTGCGTACTGCTGCCATGTGATGCAGGATGGTGGTGGACGAACCTGTCCCGAGGTGAGCACGCACAAGGCGTACAGTCGGGCTCTTTCCTTCGGCCTCCAGTTCTCCCATTGCGCGAGCGACGTCGTCTTTGGTTATGCCAGGTCTTGGCATGTGTTGATCCTCCTTCATAGGTGGTAAGGACGAGGACGCCGAAAATGGACCGCCCTCGAACCGTATAGGGGATCAGGCGGATGACTGGGCGGTTAGCCAACCCTACTGGCAGTAAAATTTGTCGTTGCGAGTACGTATGCGACTGTAAATGCTAGCGTTTTCCTAAGGCCATATCGGTGAGTACCTTGTATATTCTCTGGCGCATCAGGGCAGTGGTCGTCTGGGCGAGCTCCCTGATATTCCGGATGCGGACCGGGCGACCTAGCGCTTCGGAGAGCTGGCGTTCAATGTGCGCCGGAACTCGCACGGCGCCAGTCACAGGATCATGAAGGAAGGGGAACATTGGCTGTTGCTCCAGTAGGTTTCGGTAGGGGGTGACAGGCCCCGTCGATGACGGAGCCTGTCTTATCTACTTCCGCTTGCGGCGAGCTGAGTGGGCTCGGGTTGCGCGACCCAATCGATAGATGAGCCGATGCTCGTGTAGCCGCTGGGATACAATGTCTTGGCACAGACTGTCGAGTGCGTTACGCAATGTGTTCTGTAGTTCCCGTTTTTCGGCGTTCCGGCCCACGATGCCGACTACTACGATTGCGATCAGCGACAAGCCTTGGATCATGGTCTGGCCTGAGATTCCGGCCGAATCAGCGACCGCGAAAAGTATCGTTGTAAGTGTGGTTTGTCCTAACATGTTTGCTTGCCTAAATGTTTGTATTGTTGTATCAGTGTACAATATGTACACTTCGCCTGTCAATCAGGGGTAGGGGAAATTCGTGGGCGCACGAGTCAATGAAACCGAAATTTCCGTGGAGTGGCCTGAACGCGCTCGGCTGTTGATGGCTCAGCAGGGTTTGTCTTATGACGACATCAGTGTTGCCCTTGGTGTCGAGACGCGCAGCGCGGTGGGGCACTATTTAGCGGGCCGCAGGTCGTTGTCGGCCGCTCAAGCTGTCGCTCTGGCTACACGCTTGAATTGCCGCGTAGGGTGGCTGCTGACCGGTGAGCTTCCGGTTCAGGGTGACCGTGGACGAGAGAACGTCACAGGGCCTCTATCACGACAAAACCTGATAGACGCGATTCAGTCTCTCCCGGAGGATGCAGTGATCGCGATTGCGAATCTCCTCGCGGTCATGGGTTCGGAGCGGCATCCTGCGGCTGATAGCAGTAAGCGGCCACGACGAAAGCTTTGAGCCTGCTAGCGTGCTAGTACCTCAGAAGCCGGCATTTCTGGGACGCCCCTGGGACGCACTGAGGACAAAACAGGACGAACCCAGACCAACACGGGGTAGATCGGGGCAATAAAAAAGCCCTTGTTGAGCAAGGGCCTGATGGGTCTTGGTTGGTATCGCTTGGTTTGGTGATTGGTGGAGGCGGCGGGAATCGAACCCGCGTCCGCAAGCCCTCCGCCCTCGGCTCTACATGCTTATCCGCGT
>CAYWKV010000026.1:0-22316 GCA_964458835.1 uncultured Gammaproteobacteria bacterium
CGCACAATCTGCCCCTGCTCCAGCCGCACCGCGGCCAGCCGGTGCCAGAGGCCGGGGTTGCGGGGTTCGATGCGCAGGGCACGTTCCAGCGAGGCGGCCGCGGCATCGAGGTCACGCGCCTGATATTGCTGGTCGGCACGGTCCAGGAGGGCGATCACGGCCGGGCTGCCGGCCGGCGCGGGGGCACTGACGCTGCCGCGGTCGGCCGGCACGCTCGGGTAGGTCTCGACGCCGGGGAAGGTCTCGACACCGCGATCGGCATCGCTCGGATAGGTCCGTACGGCGCGGTCGTCCCGCGGCGTGCCGTCCGGGTAGATCACCGGGGCGGGCGTGCTGCGGGTCTGCGGCACGCCGGCGCAGGCGGCGAGCAGCGCGCAGCAGGAAACCAGGAACAGTCGCGATAAGAACGTCACCGGAAGATGCCTCTCAGCCAGTCGATGGGTCTGGGCAGCTCGCCGCGGCTGCAGGGCGCGAACGCCTGCGGGGCACTGCCTGCCAGGAAGGGCCATTGTACGCGATCCTCGCAGCCTTCGTCCGCACGCAGCCCCGTGAGGCGGTCGATCCACACCATCTCGACACGTTCCGGCAGCGACAGCACCAGTGGCTGCACGCCGACGCGGGCCATGTAATCGCCCCATACCGGTACGGCACCGCTGCTGCCGGTCAGACCCATGGGCTGATTGTCGTCGCGACCGATCCACACCACCGCGAGCTGATTGCCGGTGAAGCCGGCGAACCAGCTGTCGCGCAGATCATCGGTGGTGCCGGTCTTGCCGGCGATGCCGGCCTCGCGCCCGAAGCGCGCCCCGAGCGCGGCCGCGGTGCCTTCGGTCGCCACCGCCTGCAGCACCGAGTCGAGCATGAACACCTGTTCAGCGTTCACCACCTGCTCGACCTCCAGCGGATAGCGCTGCAGCGGCGTCCCGTCCGCGGCGACCACGGCGCGGATGGCGCGCAGCGGCGAGCGGAAGCCGCCGGCCGCCAGCGTCTGATACATGCGCGTCACGTCCAGCAGCGACAGATCCGCCGCCCCCAGCAGCAGCGACGGATAGGGATTGAGATCGCCCTCCACACCCAGCCGGCGCAGCGTGGCGGCGACCTTGTCCACGCCGATGTCCAGACCGAGGCGCGCGGTCGGAACGTTGTAGGAATGGGTCAGCGCGTCGAACAACAGCACGCGGCCGCGGTACTGCTTGTCGTAGTTCTTCGGCTCCCAGGGCTCACCGACGCGTGACGGCAGCTTGAGCGGCGTGTCGTCCAGCCAGGTCGCGAGGCTGTAACGGTCCGGCGCGCCCAGGGCGGCGAGATACACCGCCGGCTTGACCAGCGAGCCGATGGGCCGTGCCGCATCCAGGGCGCGGTTGAAGCCGGCGGCGCGCGGATTGCGGTCGCCGACCACGGCCAGCACCTCGGCATTGTCGACGGCCGTCACGATGACCGCGCTCTGCAGGCTGTTCTCCGGCAGGCCGCGGCTGCGTTCCAGCTGCGCCAGACGGCCGGTGACCGCCGCCTCGGCCGCCGTCTGCGCCTGCGGATCCAGGGTGGTGAAGATGCGCAGGCCTTCCGAAGTCAGGTCCTCCTCACGGTAATCGCGATACAGCTGGCGGCGCACCATTTCGAGGAAGTGCGGATAGGCGTTGGCCGCCAGCGCGCGGCGCTTGAGCACGCCCAGCGGCCGCGCCCTGGCGCGCGCACCCGCGTCCGAGCCGAGCACGCCCTGTTCCACCAGCAGGTCCAGCACCAGATTGCGCCGCTCCAGCGCCTGCTTTGGGTTCTTGCGCGGATCGTAGTAGGACGGCCCCTTGATCATGCCGACCAGCAAGGCGATCTGATCGGGCTCGAGGTCCTCCAGCGGCCGCTCGAAATAGAAATGACTGGCCAGCCCGACGCCGTGCACGGCGCGCGGGCCGTCCTGGCCGAGATAGACCTCGTTGAGATAGGCCTCGAGGATCTCGTCCTTGGAATAGTGCGCCTCGAGCAGCAGCGACATGAAGGCCTCATTGAGCTTGCGCGTCAGCGTGCGTTCGTTGCTCAGGAAAAAATTCTTGACCAGCTGCTGAGTGAGCGTGCTGCCGCCCTGCACCACCCCGCCGGCGCGCACGTTGGCGAACATCGCGCGCAACACCGAACGCGGCGAGATGCCGTGATGTGCGTAGAACTGCCGGTCCTCGACGGCCAGCAGGGTCCGGATCAGCAGCGGCGGCACCTGGGCGAGCTGCACCAGCTGGCGGTCTTCCTTGTGGGCGGGATAGATGCTGGCAATCTGCAGCGGATCGAGCCGCGCCAGATCCAGCTCGCGGTTCTGGGCACGGTCCATCAGCCGGTCGACCGAGCCGCCGGCGAATTCGACCCGCAGCCGCTGCGGGTTCTCGGTACCGTCCCAGAAGGCGAAGCCGCGCGTCTGGAGGTGAAAGATCTCGCGGTTGCGGGTGTATTCGCCGGAGCGTGTCGGCTCGCGCACGGCGTGATAACCGAGGCGCTCCAGCTCCTGCGCGAGCTGATCGGGCGTGAGCGGCCGCCCGGCATACAGCTCCATCGGCCGCGCATAGACACGCGCCGGCAACGCCCAGCGTTTGCCTTCGAACTGGTCGCGCACAATAATGTCGAGATAGATGACGTAACCCGCCAGGATGACGAACAAAACCACCAGCAGCCGCAGCCACGGGAAGCTGCGGCGCGCGGCACGGCGGGAGGATCTTCGCTTGCGCGGCTTGCGGCGGCGGGCGGCCATAGGGAGTTGGTCAGGCGTTCAATTGGGCTAAAGAATCCGGACTGCGGTCCGGCTAAGCGAGGTATTCCATGTCCTGCAACGAGCGCGCATAAGGGTACGCGACCCGCGTCCCGCTGTCAGCCATGAATCCGCACCGTCCGCATCACCTGCCGGAACCGGGCCTGCCGCCACTGCTGTGGCTGGCCGTGCTGCTGTTGGCGCTGTCCGGCTGCGCCAGCCATCCGCCTGTGACGGTGATCACACCCGAAGACACCCGCGCTGCGCGCCCCGTGCCGTCGGCTCCGCGGATCGCGGTGGTGCAGGCGGCCCGAAGCATGATCGGCGCACCCTATCGCTACGGCGGCTCCAGTCCGCGCGGATTCGATTGCAGCGGCCTGGTCAGTTTCAGCTTCGCGCAGGCGGGCATCCAGGTGCCGCGCACCGCCGACCGTCAGTTCCACGCGTCACGTCCGCTGGGTGGCCGCAGCCTGCTGCCGGGGGATCTGATCTTCTTCGATATCGGGGGACGGCGGATCTCGCACGTCGGCATCTATGTGGGCGACGGACGCTTCGTGCACGCGCCGAGCAGCGGCAGGCAAGTCAGTGTAGAATCCCTCGCCAATCCCTACTGGCGTGACCGCATCGTCGGCGCCGGGCACTATTTCTAGCCGGTCGACGCCGCGAAGGGTATCGCCTCCGCACCCGCCGCAGAACGCATGACCGAAACCAAGACGCCTCATATCGGTACCGCGGACTGGCGCCACGCCCATTGGCGCACGCGTTTCTACCCGCCGCAGTTGCCCACGCACGCCTGGCTGGACCATTACAGCCGTCACCTGAATACGGTGGAACTGGACGGCGCGCGGCTCGCCGGCCTGGATGCCGGCCTGGCCGCGGACTGGTGCAGCCGCCTCCCGCCGCACTTCGCGTTCACCGTGCAGGCGCCGCGCCTGCTGACCCATGTCCACAAGCTGCGCAACGGCGGCCGCCTGGTCGAGAATCTGTTCGAGCGCGTGCGGCCGCTCGAAGAGCGGCTCGGTCCGATCCTGTTCAGCCTGCCGCCGAAATGGCATTGCAATCCCGAGCGGCTCGATGCCTTCCTGGCGGCGCTGCCGCCGCGGTTCCGCTATGCCGTGGAGTTCCAGGACCACGACTGGTTGCGTCCGGAAACGCTGGCACTGCTGCGCGAACACGGCGCGGCCCTGTGCCTGAGCGATCGCCTGCCCGAGGATATCCTGGGGACCGTCACTGCGGACTTCGTGTATGCGCGCCTGTACGGCCCAGCGCGGAGCGGGCGCTATACCGCCGTGGGACTGCGCGCCTGGGCCAGCCGCCTCGCCGGCTGGCGGCGCAGGGGAATGGACGGCTACGTGCTGTTCCAGAACGGCGCGTCGGCCTACGCGGTGAAGAATGCCTGCCTGCTGCGGGATTTCGGCGGTCTGCAGGCAGCGCACTGACGGCCGCGACCTGTCGCCGCAAGGCCGGAACGGTTCATGAACGCTCAGGCGCCCGGCTGGTCGAACAGCGTCCTCAGCAGTTCGTCGGTGGCGGCGGCATCCTGCGGGGAAGCCGCGCTCGCATGCCCTTCCAGCTCCGCCAGCCGCGCCTGCAGCGACTCGACGCGCCCGCGCAGCAGCGCGTTCTCGTCCTCCAGCACCATGACGCAGGAATTCAACTCGCGGTTGGTGCGTTGAATCGTGCCGAGCGCGTCGTTCAGTGCCTCGGCCTTGTCGGCCGCGGGCGATATCTGGGCGAGCAGCTGCTGCAGATTCTGGATGGTGCGCTGCTGGCTGCCGACCAGATCGTGCAGCAGCTCGGCATCCGGACTGGCGTGCTGGAGCCGTTCCTTCTCGCGCACGACCGCGTTGAAGCGCCGCTGCAGCTCCTCCCGCGCGCGCTCCGCCGCGGCGAGCTTCCCCACCGCGGTCTGCAGCGCCTCGCTGTCGCCGCCGTGCGCTTCGAGCACCTCGCGCAGCTCGCGCATGACCGCATGCTGGTTGTCGATCACGGACCGCAAATGGGCGATCTGTTCCCGCAAGCGGGTCTCTTCGTCGCGACCGGCCGACGGATCGTCCCGCACGCCGCCGCCCGGACCGGGCAGCTCCGCGACCAGCGTCCTCAGTCCGTCGACCAGCCGGGTCCGCCACGCGTGCGTCTCGCCGGCGGCATCCGGCTCCTGGGCATCCAGCTCCACCTGCAGGAACCGCTGCCGCAGCACGAGCATCTGCCGTGTCAGCGCGTCGGTGGCCGGATCGTCGCCCGGAGCGGCCGCCTGCGCGGCATCCGCGCCGTCGCCGGCATCTCTCATTTCGCCCAGCAGGCGGTCCGACCGGGCGATCTGTTGGCGCAGCAAGTCCGCATAGGCCGGTTGCGGCGACGCCGGCTTCGCAGCGGTCGCGTCCTGCGGCGGAGCCGCCCCCGCCAGGTGGCGCCGCAGCGCTTCGGTCTCGGCACGGCTGCGCCGCAGCCGGTGGAACAGCACTGCGGCGGCCGCCCCCAGCACCAGCAGCACCTCCAGCAGGCCGAGCAGGACAGACAGACCGAGGCTGTTCACGCCCGCGCCTCAGCCGGCGTCGTGCTCGGCCGAGGCCGCCGGCGCGGCACGCCGCCGGCGCCAGAAGATCACACCGGCGACCGCGGCGGCGATCAGCGCATTGACCAGCACGAACAGCGAGACGATCAGGCCCACATTGATCCCTGCCGCCGGAGGGGTGACGGCCGGCTCCGCCGCCGGCGCGGGTTCCGCCCCGGATTCCGGCCCGGCTTCCGCCGCAGGCGGGATGTCCGGCTCGGCTTCGATGGCCTGCGCAGCTGGCTGCACGGTATCGCCGTCCGCCGGTACCGCATCGATGAACAGCGTCTTCTCGCGCTCGAAGGTCCCGCCGCTGGCGATCACCCGCACCCGCTGCTGCCCGGGCTGGGTGAAGACGAGGCGGTTGGCGAACACGCCGTCGCCGGCGGCGCGGTCACCGCTGTGGCCGGTGTCCTCCAGGAGCACTTCGCCCGGACTCCCATCGGGCTGGACGATCTCCACGCGGAAGCGCACTTGGGCGAGCAGTTCCCGGGCCGTGATGATCCCGCCATCCTGCAGCAGCCACGCCTCAGCGGTCTGTTCGCTGCCGACATAGGCGGGCTCGTCGCCGACCCGCGCCTCCATGCCGAGATCGGTCACGATATAGGCGCGGCTGTCGCGGTCGTCGCTGGCCAGCAGGCGCCAGCGGCCGGGCTGCGGCCGCGGCACGGTGATCATGTCGAACCGGTCGGACTCGAACCAGCGCACGCCCTCGCCCGCGGCCGCCGCGGCGAGCGTCTTGCCGGCGGGCGTCTCCAGACGGATCTCCACCTCGGGCGCGGCCTTCGAGGCCACGACGGTGACCTCGTCGACGGCGGCGTCGACCTGGAACTCGCCACCCTGGATCGGCAGCATGTCCGGCTGTTTGGCGCTCTCGAAGATCTGGCCGAAGGCCGCGTGCAGTTCGCGGTCGTTGGAGGCCAGGCGCGACAGCGCCGCAGTGCGCGCCGCCATCTCGCGCAGCAGCGCCATGTCGGAGGCCTCGGTGAAGGCGATGGTGTAGACCTCGATGCCGGCGGCCGCCAGGGCCTCGAGCGTCTCGCTGCGGATCCTGTCGAGCAGTGCGCGGTCGCGTTCGAAGTCGCCGGTGTCCATCTTGCCGTCGGACATCAGCACCAGCAGACGGCGGCGCTCCAGGCCGGGCGTGCGATCCGCCACGCCGTCGGCCTGCAGCATCGCGAGGCCCGCCTCCAGCGCGGCATGCAGATTGGTGTAGGCGCCCTTGGCCGAAACCTTGTCGACACCGCGCAGCAGCCGCTCGCGGTTGGCGGCGGTGGCCGGGGTCAGCCGCACCACCGGATAACCGGCATCGCTGAAACTGATCAGCCCGACGCGGTCCTCGGCCCCCAGCAGGGAGATGAACAGCTTCGCCGCCGGCACGCGCAGCCGCCGCGGGTCGGTCTCCTTCATGCTGCCGGAGCTGTCCATCACCAGCACGGCGTCCACGCCGGCCCGCTCCGCCGCCGCGGGCGCCGTCAGAATTCCGCTGAGTAGAATCCAGACGCAGGCGGTGCGGACGACGAGGAACCCGCACGGGGGACGACGGCCCGACCGGCTGCACTGCGCTGCGATGCCCTTCACCATGGCCGACACCTCTCAAGTAAATCTTGTTAAATCATGTCTTTATGGAGTCGTGCCGGCATCCAAGCCCATGCACGCCGGCGGCAACAACCCCAAGATCCGACAGAGATTCAAAGATTTACCTGCAAAAGCCAAGCCAGGACCGGGCGGTCTGCTCAGCGGCGCACCAGGTGATAGGCCCGTTCGGTCAGGCGCGTCAGGCCGCGCGCCCTGAGCCCGGGGCTCTCGGCGAGGATGTCCTGGCCGGCGAACGCGGCGATGGAGAAATCCGCGGCATAGAGGTCCTCCACCTCGGCCGGCGAGACCGCGAACGGCGGCCCGTCCATTTCCGCCTGCGGGTAGTCGAGCGCGATCAGCAGCACCGCCGTGCCGGGCGCCAGCAGCGACACCATGTGCCGCGCATAGCGCCGGCGCATCTCCGGCGGCAGCGCGATCAGTGAGGCCCGGTCATACACTGCCGCCGGACGGCCGACATCCTCCGGCCGCAGGTCGAAGAAGTCGCCCTCCAGCAGCGTGATCTCGGCGGCCTGATGGACGGTGAAACGGCCCTGCGCGCGCACCTGCGGCCGCAGGCCGTTCTCCGCGAAGAAGGCCTGGACGGCGAGGGGGCTGAGCTCCACGCCGGTGACGCGGTGACCCTCGGCGGCCAGCCACAGCATGTCGCCGCTCTTGCCGCACAGCGGCACGAACACGCAGCCGCCCCGCGGCACCTGCAGCTGCGGCCAGTAGCGCTGCAGATGCGGATTGATGTCCGGCTGATGGAAGCCGATTTCGTTGGCCTCCCAACGCGCGTGCCAGAAGCTCGGTTCCATGGACGCTCCTCAGTTGAAAATCCAAACAATCCATGGCCACGGAAGCACACGGAACAACACGGACCAAGGCGAAATACAGGCGGTCGAACCGCGGATATTCGTCACGCGCAAAGGACGCAAAGGCGCACAAAGGAAAACCTATATAGCCACGAAATCCACGAAACCCACGAAAGCTAATGAGTGTAAACATAAGTCCTTTTCGTGGGTTTCGTGGGTTTCGTGGCCATCATGTTTTCGATATTCTTTGCGCGCCTTTGCGTCCATTGCGGTAGAAGTCGAATGACCACTGCGCAGAGGCCTGTGCAGGAGTGACGCCGTGATGACGGATCAGCCCAGCCGTGCGGCCAGTTCGCGCGCGGTGTCCTTGAGCAGATCGACCCACTCGTCGCGACGCCGGTCGATGGGCGCGGAGATCGACAGGCCGGCGACGACCTCGCCGGCGTCGTCGCGCACCAGCACGCCGATGCAGCCGACACCGGTCTCCGCCTCCTCGTCATCATAGGCGAAACCGGCGCGCACGCAGCCGGAGACGTGCTGCACCAGTTGTTCCTCGTCGGTGATGCTGTAGCGCGTGTAGCCCGGCAGCCCCGTGCGGCGCGCGTACTCCCGGCACGCGTCGTCGCTGCCCTCGCCCAGCATCAGCTTGCCGACCGCGGTCACGTGCAGCGGCGCGCGGCTGCCGATGCGCTGCTCGACCCGCATCATGCGCTCGGGCAGCGCGCGGTCGAGATAGACCACCTCGTCGCCCTGGCGCACAGTCAGGTTCACGGTCTCGCCGATGCGGTCGCGCAACGCCTCCATCAGCGGCCGCGCCTCCCGGCGCAGATCCTGGTGCGAGGCGACCCGGCTGCCCCATTGCAGCAGACGGATGCCGAGCCGGTAGTTGCTGCCCTCGCGCATGACCAGGCCGTTCCCGATCGCGGCGGCCAGGATCCGGAAGGCCGTGGACGGGTGCAGCCCCGTGTCGGCGGCGAGGATCTTCAGGCTGACCGCATCCCGGTGGCGGGCGATCGCCTCCAACAGGCCGGTCAGCCGATCAATGACTTGGATGGAGCCGTTTCCGGCCTCGGATGTTTTGGGGGGCATATTTCGTATCGTGCAATCGATTGCGTATTGCGGAATCATAGCCGGGTCCCTATCGTGAGCGCAACTGCGATTTCACCAGGAGTCCGATCATGAGCAGTACCGCCGAACTCGAGCTGGCCGCCAACGATTTCCGCGACGGCATCCAGTACTTCGCCCAGCCCTGGCCGGGTGCCGACACGCTCGCCGCCAGGCCGGCCATCGGCGCGGACCAGACCGCCATCGCCGACCCGGCCGACCCGGCCGCGGTGTTCCAGACGCTCATGGCCGCCGACGCGCTGCGTTATCTCAC
This sequence comes from uncultured Gammaproteobacteria bacterium, assembly GCA_964458835.1. Classification (GTDB taxonomy): domain Bacteria; phylum Pseudomonadota; class Gammaproteobacteria; order Thiohalobacterales; family Thiohalobacteraceae; genus JAHJQQ01. Next base: position 9,051 of record CAYWKV010000026.1, read on the forward strand.
GCTGCAGATCTGCGGCAGCAAGGCCTCCGGCCATCCGGGCGGCTACGCCTCCTCGGCCGAGGCGCACGCCGCGCTGATGATGCTCGGCCACAAGCACATCGTCACCGAGGTGGGCCACCACGCGCCCGGCTTCTACAGCGCCATGTTCCTCGACGGCTCGCTCGAGGCGATGGACATCCGCAGCGTCGCCGATCTGCGCGCGCGCTTCCGCGAACGTCACGGCCTGCTCGGCCATCTGTCCGGCGCGATCCCCGGCCTGCTCGCCCCCGCCGGTCCCCTGGGCCAGGGCCAGCACTTCGCCATGGGCGGCGCCCTGCTCAACCCCGGCACGCTGTTCCCGGTGACCATCGGCGACGGCGGTCTGGGCGAGCCCTACATCATGTCGGCGTTCATGCACTTCAGGACCGCCTTCCCGCAGGTGACCAACTTCCTGCCGGTGCTGGTGTGGAACGGATACAGCCAGGAGCATCACTCCATGGTGTCGCTGCTGTCCAACGAGGCGATGATCGGCTACTGGAAGGCGCACGGCTTCGAGGACGTGATCCTGGTCGACGCCAAGGACTTCGACGATGCGAATCAGGACGGTGCCTACGTCGACAGTACGCGCTGCTCGCCCTCGCAGCGGCTGGCGTTCCAGGGCGCGGTGCTCGAAGGCATCGCGCGCGCGGCCAGGCAGGCCCTCGGCGGCAGGCTCACCGCGTTCATCATCAAGCAGCTCAAGGGTGCGGGCGTGCACGCTGTCGGCGCCAAGGCGCACAACCTGTATCCGGCCGACACGCTGGACGCCGAGCACATCATGAACGGCCTGAAGCGCCGCGCGCTGCACGTGAATGCCTGGGACATCGTGCGCACGAATCTGATGCGCGCCGGTGGCGGTCCGGCCGTGAACACCGTCGCCACCGAACGCGAGCGCGCCCTGCCCGACCTCGGCGTGTTGCCGCTGAAGGAATTCCCGCTCGGCGAAAACCAGGTGCCGGCCACCGCGTTCGGCGCCGTGGTCGCCGCCGTGGGCCAGCGCGATCCGGCCTTTGTCGTGACCAACGCCGACGGCAACGAAGCCTCGGCGATGAAGAACGTCAACGACGCGTTGAAGATCCGCCATCCGACGCCGGATGCGCTGTACAACCAGTCGCCGAACGGTCAGGTGTACGAGCCGCTCAACGAAGACGCCTGCGCGGGCCTCGCTGCCGCGATTGCCCTGTTCGGCGGCCGTTCTCTGTGGCTGTCCTACGAGAGCTTCGCCATCAACGGCTGGCCGATCGTGCAGACTGTGTCGCAGGCGATGGCCGAGCTGCGCCGCAGGACGCCCTCGCAGGTGAACATGTTCACCGCCGGCGCCCTGGAACAGGGCCGCAACGGCTGGACCCATCAGCGCCCGGAGATCGAGTCCTATTGCGCGGCGATGATGCGCAACGGCAACCACTACCCGTTGTTCCCCTGCGACGCCAACATGATCCAGGTGGCGTACGACTGGGCGCTGGGCACGCACAACAAGTCGATCGCGATCTTCGCCTCGAAGAGTCCGCTGCCGGTGCGCACCACGCTCGCCCAGGCGCGTCAGGCCATCGAAGACGGCGCGGTCACGCTGTACGAAACCGAGAAAGGCACCGGCCCGCTGATCGTGCTGGCCGTGGCCGGCGATATGATCCTGCTGTCGGCGTTCACAGCGAAAGACGGCCTGGAGAAGGCCGGCGCGCGCGTGCGCATCGTCAGCGTAGCCAACCCGCGTCGCCTGTACCGTCCGGGCGATGTGAGCTGGAACACCGTCAGCGAGCCGGACGGCAAATTCATGGACGACACCGTGTTCGCCAGGTTGTTCGAGGCCGACGCCCTGCTCGCCGTCAGCGGCGGCCCGAGCGCGACCCTGGAACCGGTGCTGCTGCGCTCTTCGGCCCGGCGTGACACGCTGTGCTGGCAGCGCGGCGAGACCGTCGCCGCGGCGGGCGAACTGATGAGCTTCAACGGCGTGGACGCCCCGGCCATCGAGGCACGGGCCCGCGCGTTGCTGGGGCTGTAACACGATTTCTTGACCGCAAAGACGCGGTGATCGCCAAGAATGGCTTGTTTGAACCGCCAAGGCGCCAAGACGCCAAGAAAATCGGATTGATGTAACCAGGCAGACGGCGATGCCAGACGTGATCAGACGATATTCGGCATACGGTTTCTGCAAATAGAGCTTTCTTGGCGCCTTGGCGGTTCCAATGCACTTGGCGATCTTGGCGTCTTGGTCGTTCACGACATCAAACGATATAAGGCGTATCCATGACCGAAACCAGACTCGTGGTGCTCGACGACGATCCGACCGGGTCGCAGACGGTGCACAGCTGTCTGCTGCTGACGCGCTGGGACGTGGGTACGCTGCGTGAGGCGCTGGAGGACCACGCGCCGTTGTTCTTCGTGCTCACCAACACGCGCGGCATGGACGCGCAGCGTGCGACGGCCATCACGCGCGAGGTCTGCCGCAATCTCAAAGCCGCCCTGGGCGAACTGGCGCAATCGGGGCGCGTCATCGAGCCGATCATGATCAGCCGCTCGGATTCGACCCTGCGTGGCCACTACCCGATCGAAACCGACGTCATCGCCGAGGAACTCGGGCCGTTCGACGCGCACTTCCTGATCCCGGCCTTCATCGAGGGCGGGCGCGTCACCCGCGACGGCGTGCATTACCTGATCGTCGACGGCAAGCCCGTGCCGGTGAACGAGACCGAGTTCGCGCGCGATTCGGTGTTCGGCTACAAACACGCCTTCCTGCCAGACTACGTGGAAGAGAAGACCCGTGGCCGGATCCAAGCCGATCAGGTCGAGCGCTTCGGCCTCGCGGACATCCGCGGCGGCTGCCTGGACCGGCTGCTGAAACTGGAAGGCAACGTCGCCTGGGTGGGCGACGCGGAAACCCACGCCGATCTCGCTGCCTTCGCCGCCGACCTGAATGCGGCCGCGCGCCGGGGCAAGCGCTTCCTGTGCCGCAGCGCCGCCGGTATCGTCAGTGCGCTGGCCGCGCTGCCGCCGCAGCCGGTGGCCGCCGCGGACATGCGCCGCCATGTGCGCGGCGGCCGTCCCGGCGCGGTGGTGGTCGGTTCGCACGTGAGCAAGACCACCCGCCAGCTGCAGCGGCTGCTGGAGGAGCCGGACACCGCGCCGATCGAGGTCGATGTCGCACGTCTGCCCGACCAGGACAGGCAACTGCTCGCCAATGTGCTCGAGCGCATCGAGGCCGCCCACGCACGGCGGCTGACTGCGGTGATCTTCACCAGCCGCACGGAGATGACCTTCGCCGACGAACAAACGCGCCTGGCCTTCGGCGAAATGGTGTCCGCGTTCCTGATGAAGGTGGTGCACCGGCTGCCCGCCGACATCGGCTTCCTGATCAGCAAGGGCGGCATCACTTCGAATGACGTATTGTCCCAGGGTCTGTCACTGCGTACGGCGCGCGTGCTGGGCCAGATCCTGCCCGGCTGCTCGGTGGTGCGCTGCCCGGAGGATCACCCGCAATATCCGGACATGCCGGTGGTGATCTTTCCCGGCAACGTCGGCGACGACCAGGCGCTGGCTACGGTGTTCCGCCGGCTGGCGGGGCCAGTGAACGCCGACCACCTCAAATCAGGGTGAGTGCAACGAGCCGCAACAGGATCGCCACATCCTGTTTATCGACCACGAAGGACGCAAAGGCACGACGGAACTGAATGAAACTGCTTTGTGTCCTTCGTGTCCTTCGTGGTTAAATCTCAGCCTGCTGAAAGTGGATGCGATGGTGCCGCATAGCATGGAGAACCTGGACCGCAGACAGCAGCGGCAGCGCACACTCGCGGATGCCCTGCGCATGATTCTCCCCGCCACTGCGATCCTGGCCAGTGACGAGGCCTTGCGGCCCTACGAATGCGACGGGCTGTCGGCCTACCGCGAGCTGCCGCTGGCCGTGGTCCTGCCCGAGACGATCGAACAGGTGCAGGCGGTGCTGAAGCTGTGCCACGCGCGCCACATCCCCGTCGTCGCACGCGGCGCCGGTACCGGGCTGTCCGGCGGCGCGCTGCCGCACGCCGAAGGCCTGGTGCTGAGCCTGGCGCGCTTCAACCGGATTCTTTCCATCGACCCCGACCGGCGCAGCGCGCGCGTGCAGCCCGGTGTGCGCAATCTCGCCATCTCCGAGGCCGCCCGCGAATACGGCCTTTATTACGCCCCCGATCCGTCCTCGCAGATCGCCTGCACCATCGGCGGCAACGTCGCGGAGAACTCCGGCGGCGTGCATTGCCTGAAGTACGGCCTCACGGTGCACAATATCCTGTGTCTGGATCTGCTCACACCCGATGGCGAGCTGTTGCACATCGGCAGCGAGGCGCTGGACAGCGCCGGATACGATCTGCTCGCGCTGCTGACCGGCTCGGAGGGCATGCTCGGCATCATCACGGCGATCACCGTGCGCCTGCTGCCGATCCCCGATCGCGCCCAGGTCGTCCTCGCCGCCTTCGACGACGTCGGGAAGGCCGGCCAGGCGGTCGGCGACATCATCGGCGCCGGCGTCATCCCGGCCGGCCTGGAAATGATGGACCGCCTTGCCATCCGTGCCGCGGAGGATTTCGTGCACGCCGGCTACCCCGACTGCGAGGCGATCCTGCTGTGCGAGGTCGACGGTACCAACGAGGAGGTGTCACAGCACATCCTCCAGGTCCGCGAGCTGCTGCTCGCCGCCGGTGCGACCGAGGTCCGCACGGCCCGCGACGAGGCCGAGCGACTGCGCTTCTGGAAGGGCCGCAAGGCTGCCTTCCCCGCCGTCGGCCGGCTCTCACCCGACTACTACTGCATGGACGGTACCATCCCGCGCCGTCACCTGCCGCAGGTGCTCCGGCGCATCGGCGAGCTGTCGCGCGAATACGGCCTGCCGGTCGCCAACGTGTTCCATGCCGGCGACGGCAATCTGCATCCGCTGATCCTCTACGACGCCAACAAACCCGGCGAGCTGGAGCGCACCGAGGAATTCGGCGGGAGGATTCTGGAACTGTGCGTCGAGGTCGGCGGCACCATCACCGGCGAGCACGGCGTGGGCATGGAGAAGATCGGTCAGATGTGCGTGCAGTTCGCGCCGGCCGAACTGGAACAGTTCCACGCGGTGAAAGCCGCCTTCGACCCGGACGGCCTGCTCAATCCCGGCAAGGCCGTGCCCACCCTGCACCGCTGCGCCGAGTTCGGCGCCATGCACGTGCATCACGGGCAGCTGAAGCATCCGGAACTGGAGCGGTTTTGAATGAAGAGCATTGAACCACCAAGAGACCAAGACGCCGTTTTGAACCGCCAAGGCGCCAAGACGCCAAGAAACTCTGATTTATGCAAATGCGTAATTGGAGACTTATTGCGCGATTGGCCCGCCCAGGCAGGGCGCTCGGGAATTTCTTACCCAACAAAGGTGCTCTTGGCGTCTTGGCGCCTTGGCGGTTCAAAATCTTTCTTGGCACTCTTGGCGTCCTGGCGGTTCCCGATTCATGTCCGATAACGACGCACAACAATCCATCGCCCAGCGCATCCGCGCCGCCGCTGCGCAGGGCACGCCGCTCGTCATCCGCGGCGGCGGCAGCAAGGAGTTCCTCGGTCGGCGTACTGCGGGCGAGATCCTCGACGTCTCCGCGCTGCGCGGCATCGTGCGCTACGAGCCCACCGAACTGGTGCTCACCGCGCGTGCGGGTACGCCGCTGGCCGAGATCGAGGCCACGCTCGCCGAACGCGGCCAGATGCTCGGTTTCGAGCCGCCGCACTTCGACGAGAAGGCGACGCTCGGCGGCACGATCGCCTGCGGCCTGTCCGGTCCGGCACGGCCATTCCGGGGCGCGGCGCGTGATTTCGTGCTGGGCACGCGGATCGTCAACGGCCGCGGCGAGATCCTGCGCTTCGGCGGCGAGGTCATGAAGAACGTCGCCGGCTACGACGTATCGCGGCTGATGTGCGGTGCCTACGGCACATTGGGCGTGCTGCTCGAGGTGTCACTGAAGGTCTTGCCGAGGCCGGCCGAGGAACGCTTCCTGATACTGGAATGCGATATCAACACGGCGTTCGCGCGCATGGTGCAATGGCAGCGCGAACCGCTCCCGGTGTCAGGCCTGTGCTATGACGGCGAGCGGCTGCATGTACGTCTTTCCGGTGCAGCACAAGCAGTCACTGCCGCGCAGCGCCGCATCGGTGGCGACAGCGATCCGCGGGGCACGCCGTTCTGGGAACGCCTGCGCGAGCAGCACGGCGGTTTTTTCGCCGGGAACGACCCGCTGTGGCGCGTCTCCGTTCCGGCAACCACAGGCCCGCTGCCTGTGGCTGGCAAGCAGCTGATAGACTGGGGTGGCGCGCTGCGCTGGGTGAAGTCCGCGGCCGCAGACGCGACCCTGTTCGCGGCGGCGGCGGCCGTCGGCGGCCACGCCATGCGCTTCCGCGGTGCGCAGGACGGCGATGTCTTCCAGCCACTGCCGGCGCCGCTGCTGGCCCTGCACCGGCGCCTCAGGCAGGCCTTCGATCCGCACGGCATCCTCAACCGCGGCTGCCTCTATCCGGACCTCTGAGCATGCAGACCTCACTCACCCCGGATGTGCTGGACACACCCGAAGGCCGCGAGGCCGACGCCATCCTGCGCAGCTGCGTGCACTGCGGCTTCTGCACGGCCACCTGCCCGACCTATCAGCTGCTCGGCGACGAGCTCGACGGGCCGCGCGGCCGTATCTACCTCATCAAGCAGATGCTCGAAGGACAGCCGGCCGGCCGCGAGACCCGGCTGCACCTCGACCGCTGCCTGACCTGCCGCGCCTGCGAGACCACCTGTCCGTCGGGCGTGCGCTACGGCCGTCTGGCGGACATCGGCCGCAGCATCGCCGAGCACAGGATCCCGCGCCCCTGGCCGGAGCGCCTCTATCGGCGCCTGCTGCGCGCCGTGATTCCGCATGCGGGGCGCTTCGGCGCGCTGCTGCGCATCGGCCAGGCGGTACGCCCCGTGCTGCCGCGACCGCTGCGGACGAAGATCCCCGCACCGCAGGACGCAGGGGCATGGCCGCCGCCCCGCCATGCGCGGCGCATGCTGGTGCTCGCCGGCTGCGCGCAGACGAGCGCGACACCCAACACCAATGCGGCGGCGGCCCGGGTACTGGATCGGCTGGGCATTTCGCTGATCGTCGCACCCGCGGCGGGCTGCTGCGGCGCGCTCAGCCAGCATCTCGGCGCTGAGGCCGAGGCGCACGCCTTCATGCGCCGCAACATCGATGCGTGGTGGCCGTATGTCGAAGACGGCGTCGAGGCGATCGTGACGACGGCGAGCGGTTGCGGCGTACTGGTGAAGGATTACGGCACGCTCCTGGCCCACGACCCGGACTATGCCAAGCTGGCCACGCGCATCGGTGCGCTGACGCGCGACCTGGGCGAGGTGCTCGGCGCGGAGGATCTGACGCCCCTGCTGCAGACACGGCGGCGACGCCGCATCGCGTTTCATGCGCCCTGCACGCTGCAGCACGGCCAGCGGCTCGCAGGAACCGTGGAAGGTGTCCTGACGGAGCTGGGCTTCGAACTCACCGAGGTGCGCGACAGCCACCTGTGCTGCGGTTCCGCGGGGACCTACTCGCTGCTGCAGCCCGAGCTGTCCGAACGGCTGCGCACCGCCAAGCTCACCAACCTCGAACGGCCCGGGCCGGAGCTGATCGCCACGGCCAACGTCGGCTGTCAGCTGCACCTGCAGGGTGCGGCAGGCGTCCCCGTGAGGCACTGGATCGAGCTGCTCGATACGCAGCCCTGATGCGGCATCCGTGCCCCACTCCGCCGCAGCGGCATTCAAGTCCCCTGTCCGGTGTGCGCTATAGCCCTATCGGAACAACACACGGGGATCGGGCATGAAGCTCATGCATCTGTTGGCAGGGATCGTCGTCGCCGGTGGCGCCATCGCGGGGGGCGTCAAGGGTTACGTCCACTATCAGGTCAAATCCGACATCGACGGACTGATCGCGGCGGCCGGGCCGTTCGCCGACATCAGTTACGTCGACCTGGACACCGAGCTGTCAGGAAGCCTCACGCTGCACGGATTGCGTATCCTCCCGCGCGAGTTTCCGGATCATGTCCAGATCGATGCCCTTACCGTCAGCGGACCCGGCATGGACTTCCTGCTGCACGGCTTCGGCGGATCCCGTGAGCGGGGCGAGCTGCCGGCCCAGGCCTCGATCGAGATGCGGGGCTGGCACGTGCGGGCGGACAGCGCCCTCGTTCAGGCCCTGCGGAAATCCACCGCCACGCTGGCCGGACTCCTGAACATCGAGAACGACAGCTGCAGCCTCGGCCAGGTATTCGGCGCCAGGGACTTCACCACCATCGGCTACGACGAGTTGCTGGTCGATGCGGGCATGGGCTACCGGTTCGCGGACACCTTCCCCGGCATCGAGCTCAACTGGGAGTTCCGCGCCGGCGGCGAGCGCGGCAGCTTCGGCATGACCCTGGTCGATGTGAGCCGCAGCATCCATGCGATGCCGTCGAAGATCCCGCGGCTGCGCGACCTGCGCATGACCTATCGGCTGGACCCGGACTTCACCCGCAAGCTCGTCGACCACTGCGCGGCACAGCGCGGCGTGGATGCCGAGACCTACATCGCGCAACTGGCCGCCGAACCCGACGCCCTGTACCAGGTCTACATGGGGTTCGTGCCCGGCCCCGGCCTGCGTCAGGCCTTCCAGGACATGCTCCGCCACCCCGGCGAACTGGTCATGACCGCCACCCCCGTCGATCCGCTGGATCTGACGACGCTGGGCCTCTACCAGCCGGCGCAGCTGCCCGATCTGCTCGGCCTGACGGTGAGCGTCAACGGCCGGTCCGTCGACGATCTCAGTCTGTCCTTCGTCGATCTCGGCGAGCACCTGGATGCGCAGATGCGTGACGCGATCGGCCGCGACAGCTTCTGGAGCGATCTGGGCATCAGACCCCCGGCCTCGTCGACCACCCGGCCGGCGACCACCGCCCGCACACCCGCGGAGCCGCCCCGCTACCGCAGTGTCGGATCGGCGCAGCTCGGCGAGCACGTCGGTCGACCGGTGCGCATCGTCGCCTCCGGCGGCCGCAAGCGCAACGGTGTGCTGAAATCGGTCGAGCGCGGAGTCGCGACGGTGGAGGAACGCCGCTACGGCGGCACCCTGACGAGCACGGTCGCCTTACGGGAGATCACCCAGGCGGAGGCGTATCACTAGGGGGAAACCCGTCATGGGTCTACTCGACGCAGAGGCGCGGAGAATGCCCGGTGAGGATTCAGCGTGGGAAATCTCCACCTCTCCGCGTTGAATCAGAGACCCCCTATCGAGCCTTACCCATTTGCATGACACCCGTAGGAGCGGCCTCCGGTTGCCGGTTCGCGGCCGAGGCCGCCCCTACAGGCGCTGTCATGCCGTCAGGTGTATCCAAGTGGAACGGGCACCATGGGCGCGATACGCCGGACGATCGAATGACACGCCCGGCGCAATACGCTGCGTAAACAGTGGAGAAACGACGGGACCCGGCGGGCCGGGGGAACCGCTGCGTCAGTGATGATGTCCGCCCGCGCCGTGCACGTGGCCGTGGTCGAGTTCCTCGGCCGTGGCGTCGCGGACATCGACGACGGTGACATCGAAGTTCAGGGTTTCGCCGGCCAGCGGATGATTGCCGTCGACGGTGACGTGGGTGTCGGTGACGCCGATCACCGTCACGACGTGCATGTGTTCGCCGTCGCTGGCGTGGAACTGCATGCCGACCTGGATGCTTTCGGTGGCGTCGAACATCTCGCGCGGGACTTCCTGCTGCATGGCGTCGTTGCGTTCGCCGTAGCCCTCCGTCGGCGGTACCGACACCTGCAGGCTGTCGCCCGGCTGCTTGCCGTCAAGCGCATTCTCCAGACCCGGGATGATGTTGTTCATACCGTGGATGTAGGCGAGCGGTTCCCCGCCCGCGGAACTGTCGATGACCGTCCCCTGTGCATCCGTCAGGGTATAGTCGATGGTCACGACCTTGTGCTTGGCAACTTGCATGACGACTCCAACTGGCTCGAAATAAGAGGCGCCAGTGTAGTGATTTCGCCGCCCCCTGCCAATCGCGCCGTGCCTCCACGCGGCTCAGACGGATTCCACGAAATACGCCAGGACTTCGTGTTCTTGCTGAGAAATATCAATCAGATGGAACCCGACCCAGTAGCGTTCCGGACGATCGGCCGGCGCACACCACAGGCACTCCGCGCCGAAATACAGCGTATCGATGCCGCGGACGGGCTTGGGCATCTGGAGGCTGAGCTGGAATACCGAGTGCGGCATCAGCGGCGTCGCCGCGAACAGCATGAACCCGGCGCTGGAGATGTTCACCAGCTCGCCCACCACCTGTCCGGTGTTCACGTCGGTCACCGGCAGATCGGCGGCGACCTCCTTGCGTATCGCCCTGCGCTTCTCGGACATGCCATTCTCCCTTGCGGCCGTCAGGAGGCCGCCTGCGCCTTGTCACGGCCAAGCCACGCCAGGATGCTCTCCAGGGCGCGGTCCAGAAACGGCTTGTGCTGCAGGGTGAGGATGCACGCCTGCCCGCCGTACAGCAGTCGCGCAAGTTCCAGCTTCGGATACTCGGCCGCCTTCACCCCCATCGCATCGACGAACATGTAGTTCGATGAAATCTTGCTGTACCAGGCGAGCTTCCAGCGGTGGGTTCGCACCCCGCCGGCTTCCTTGAATTCGAACCAGGTGTCGAAGGCCAAGGATCCGAGCCGCTCGAACGTCGCCGCGAGCTCGGGCGGCAGGGACGGTGCCGCTGCCTGCTCCGGCCGCACCTCGCGTGGCAGCGGTTCAGGCTGCGGCGGCGCCTCCGCCTGACCGAGCAATTCGTCCTGCCACTGGGTGATCTGCACCAGCAGCCTGTCGTTGTCGCGGCGGCCGTAGGCGCGCAGTTCCTCCAGCCCCTCGCGCAGGCGCGCGCGCAGGGCCGGCAACGCCGCGCGCAGCTCGGCCCGTGCCGCAGCGCCGCCGCGCTGGTCCAGGCTGAACACGATGTCGTCCGCCAGCGTCAGTGCCAGTCTCCAGGGCGGGCTGTCTTCGCCGGTCTTTTCCCGCAGCAGAATGAATGTCAGCTTCTCCATCCACACCTGGCGCAGAAACTCCTGTGCCTCCGGTCGCAGCTGGCCGCGCCGCAGCCGCGCGTCGATCTCCTCCTGGGCGCGCACACGCGCGTACTGCAGCCTGGCCTGCCCGTCCGCCGTCTCGACGGAACGTTTTTCGATCACCTCGGCCTTCTGCTCGACCTCGCGCAGATGCCCGGTGAATTCCGCTCTCAACGCGTCGAACAGACCGAGGTCATCCTTGAATTCCACGAGAATACGCTCCACCAGATGCCGCATGCACGGGAAGATGCCGCGCTCCAGGTCATCCTCGCTCACCCAGCGCGCACCGGCTGCGGCCATGGCATCCAGCAGCCGCCGTGCCGGGTGCTGCCGGTCGGTGAACAGATGCCGGTCCAGGATGGCCACCTTGAGATAGGGCGTGTGCAGGCGGCTGAGCAGCGCCTTCACGGCGTTGGGCAGCTGCTCGTCCTGCAGCATGTAATCGAACAGCATGCCCACGAGATCGATCACATCCGCATCGGCACTGGCGACGCGACGCCGGTCGATGCCGCCGTAGAGCCGCTGACGTTCCTCGACCAGCGTGATCTTGAGTTTTTCCAGCAGGGCTTGATCGACGGTGATGGTCTCGACGATCTCGGCATTGAAGCGGCGCGTGGCCTCCGCCTCGCTGTGCGCCTGCTGAATGGTATCGATGGTGCCAAGGATGGCCGTTCGCGAACTGGCCGCGACCGCCTCGGTCGGCGCCGGAACAGCGACCTCTCCACCACCTGCGGCGCGGCGCAGTGCCAGCAGCTCGCGGATCGTCGTGAAGGTCTCCTCGCCGATCGTCTGTGCGGACGCGCCTCCACCGGCTGTGGCCGGCGGCGCCGATGCGCTGCCGGCGGGTTGGGCAGCGGGCTTCACCTGGCGTGGATCGGGCTGCTTGCGGATCTCGTATTTGAGATTACGGAGAATGCCCGCATTCACGAGCCGCCGGTTGTATTCGTCATAAAGGCCCTGCAGCTCGCGCATCACGGAACGGTCGAACACGGCGTAGGCGACCATGCGCGTCTTGCCGTCCATGTCCAGCAGGCGGAAGGCGTCACGGGCGGCCCGGGTGATCTGCGCCGGCCCGCCGGGCAGCTGTTCGTCCGGCAGACGGGCGCCGCCGTTGACGACCGCCAGACGCTGGGTCAGGCCGTAGAGTGCCTCGCTGTAGGTCGCGTGGGCCTTGGCCGTCATGTTCTGCAACGGCAGCGCCTCCTCCACCTCGCTCTTGTCGACCAGGCTGAGCCGGCCCGGCATCGGGAGCGCCGCCGCGCCGGCTCCACCGCCATCCGTCTCGCCTCGGATGAAGTCGCGGAAGCCCGCGTCCACGGCCTTGAAGAAGGCCTGTTCCAGATCGCCGCGTTTGCGCTTGAACTCCTGCATGGCCGCGAAGAATTTCGTCTGGGCCGCATTGCTCTCCGCCTTGGAGGCGAATTCGAGCAGCGCCACGTCGGCATTGTCGAACACGGAGGCGAACAGCGGCACGAGGTGGGTGCGCGTCATCTGGCGGCAGCCCTGCATCAGGTCCTTGAAGCGCGGGGGCAGCGGCCCGTTGCGGGTGGGTCCGTGGAAACTCATGGCATTCCTGTGCTCGACTGGAGGCGCATCGGACACCTGCGCGGTGTCCACGAGCTACAGGAATCGGCCGCCGGATCAGCGGCTTTAACCCGAAAACCGTATTTGCCACGAAAGCACGCGGAAAACACGGACGCGATCATGCGCATCACGCGACAACCCTCCTCACCCGTCAGGTGACGCGCCGGGCTTCATGCGTTGGTTTGATTTCGGCGCCTTCCGTGCGCTTCCGTGGCTGAATTGGTTTTTCGGGTTTGCGGGGGACGCGATCGACGACCCGGGAGGGCGTCATTCGCCGAGCAGAGCCCGCAGGCCGGCCTCGTCCAGCACGGTGACGCCGAGTTCCCGGGCCTTGGCCAGCTTGGAACCCGGGTCGGCCCCGGCCACGACATAATCGGTCTTCTTCGACACGCTGCCGCTGACCTTGGCGCCCAGGGCCATGAGACGCGCCTTGGCCTCCTCGCGGGTCATGTCCGCCAGCGTGCCGGTCAGCACGAAGGTCTTGCCGGCCAGCGGCCGGGCGGCGGCCGGGACGACCTCGACATCCGGCCAGCGCACGCCGGCCGCGCGCAGCCGCTCGACCACGCGCAGATTGTGGG
>CAYWKV010000026.1:22326-24810 GCA_964458835.1 uncultured Gammaproteobacteria bacterium
GATTGTGGGGCTCGGTGAAGAACCGGGTGATGCGGTCCGCGACCTCAGGGCCGACGTCGGGGACCTGCTGCAGGGCCTGGGCCTTGAGCCGCCGGGCGCGTGCCGCGGCGCTCTCGTCGCCCGCCTCGGCCAGGGCCGCAGCATAGGCCTCGGCGGCCCCGATCAGGGCTTCGAGACTGCCGCAATGGGCCGCGAGCGCGGCCGCCGTGGCCTCGCCGACATCGGGGATGCCCAGCGCGAACAGAAAGCGCGCCAGGGTGGTGTCGCGGCTCGTGTCGAGCGCCGCGACCAGATTCCCGGCCGATTTCGGCCCCATGCGCTCCAGTCCGGCCAGTTGTTCGGCGGTCAGCGCGTAGAGGTCGGCGACGTCCGCGATCAGGCCGCGCTCGACCAGCTGATCGACCAGCTTGTCGCCGAGGCCCTCGATGTCCATGGCGCGGCGCGAGGCGAAATGCTTGATCGCCTCCTTGCGCTGCGCCGGGCAATACAGACCCGCCGTGCAGCGCCAGTCGGCCTCGCCCGCCTCGCGCGCGATGGCGCTGCCGCACACGGGGCAGCGGCCCTTGAGGCGTTTGTGCAGATCGAACGGCCTGCCGGCATCCTGCGGGCGCCGCTCCAGCAGCACGCTGACCACTTCCGGAATCACGTCGCCGGCGCGGCGTACGATCACGGTGTCGCCGATGCGCACGTCCTTGCGGCGCACCTCGTCCTCGTTGTGCAGCGTGGCGTTGGTCACGGTGACGCCGCCGACGAACACCGGCTCCAGCTTGGCCACCGGCGTGAGCTTGCCGGTGCGGCCGACCTGGATGTCGATGTCGCGCACCACGGTGAGCTGTTCCTGGGCGGGATACTTGTGCGCCACCGCCCAGCGCGGCTCGCGGGTCACGAAGCCGAGCCGCTCCTGCAAGGCGCGGCTGTTGACCTTGTAGACCACGCCGTCGATGTCGAAGGGGAGCGCGTCACGCCGGGCAGCGACCTGCCGATGGAATTCCACCAGCCCGTCGGCGCCCTGCAGCACCGCGCGGTCCGCGCACACCGGCACGCCCATGGCCATGAGCGCATCGAGCACGGCGCTGTGGGTCTCCGGCACGTCCCAGCCCAGCACCTCGCCCAGACCGTAGGCGAAGAAGCTCAGCGGCCGGCGTGCGGCGATGGCCGGATCGAGCTGGCGGATGGAACCGGCGGCGGCATTGCGCGGGTTCACGAAGGTCTTCTCGCCGGCCTCGCGCTGCCGCGCGTTGAGACGTTCGAAGGCGTCGCGGCGCATGTAGGCCTCGCCGCGCACTTCCAGCACAGGCGCGTCGACATCCTGCAGCCGCAGGGGGATGCTGGCCACCGTGCGCACGTTCTGGGTGACGTCCTCGCCGACCTGGCCGTCGCCGCGGGTGGCGGCCTGCACCAGCACGCCGCGCTCATAGCGCAGACTGATGGCCAGGCCGTCGAACTTCAGTTCCGCGGCGTATTCCACCGGCGGGTCGTCCGCGCCGAGCTTCAGTTCGCGGCGGATGCGCGCGTCGAAGGCGATGGCGCCGTTCTCGGTGGTGTCGGTCTCGGTGCGGATGGACAACATCGGCATCGCGTGCGTGACCGGCGCGAAGCGCTCCAGCGGCGCGCCACCGACGCGCTGCGTCGGCGAGTCGGGTGTGATGAGCTCCGGGTGTGCCGCTTCGATCCGCTGCAGCTCGCGGAACAGACGGTCGTACTCGGCATCCGGGATCTCGGGGGCGTCGAGGACGTAGTAAAGGTAATTGTGGTGCTGCAGCAGCCTGCGCAGTTCGGCGCTGCGCTTCGCGGCTGAGGTGGCCGTGCCCATGGCGCGCTCAGGTGGGCCGGGGCAGGCGCAGGCGGAGCTCGTACTGCTGCACCTCGTCGCGCAGGTGCTCGAGGGACTGCCGGCTCACCGCGCTGCGGCTGCGGTCGCGCAGCTCGCCGCCGAGCCGCTCGGCCAGCTGCTGCGCCGTCGCGGCGAACAGATCGAAGGCGCGCACCGGATTGAGCGGGCCGGGCAGCTGCAGGAACAGGCTCAGCCCGGGCGTGCCCTTCACCGCCAGCACCTCCGGCTCCAGCGTACCGGGCTCGACCAGATTGGCGACGCCGAACACCGGCGTGCCGCCGGCGCCGCCGTCCGGA
This sequence comes from uncultured Gammaproteobacteria bacterium, assembly GCA_964458835.1. GTDB lineage: Bacteria > Pseudomonadota > Gammaproteobacteria > Thiohalobacterales > Thiohalobacteraceae > JAHJQQ01. The sequence goes on from CAYWKV010000026.1 coordinate 24,457, forward strand.
TAACGCTGGTAGATGTGCAGGTCGTCGTAGCGCAGCCCCGCCTGCTCCAGGGCCTCCGCCACCTCACCGCCCGCGAACGGCTGCCCCGGCGGCGCGACGACATAGAGGGCGACGATCTTTTCCTCCGCCGGCGCAGCCACCGGCGGCGCGGGGCGGCGGGGTGCGGAGGCGGCCGGCACCGGCGTTGTCTCGGCAGCGCCGCCGGGGCGGCGCTCCCGGGCCTCGGCCTGCAGCAGTTCCTGCAACGACGACAGCTCGCGATGGACGGATTCCAGATCAGGTTCGTCGGCTGCGGCGGCGACGGAGGGCGGCGACGGCGAACGCTCGGCGGGCTGCGTCGGCGCGGACCTGGCC
>CAYWKV010000027.1:0-24190 GCA_964458835.1 uncultured Gammaproteobacteria bacterium
AGAACACACCTGAGCAGATGCTGTACTCGCAGACCATCTGGCAAGAGACGAACTAACGGTCTGACTTGCTCAACTGGCTAAGCAGGCGCTCTGTCTCGGCGATCTGCCCCATAACAACGGGCATAAAATGAGAAACGTCCCCCTTGGCCTTCTTGAGCATCTCCAGGATTCCAAGTAGCTGGCGGCAGCTCTCCGTGGCCTCGGTAAGCACCATTCGACGTCGTGCCAACTCTGCTGAGGGTGCAACTTGCTCCTCGGCAAACATAGGTAAGGTACGCATCTTCTGCTCCAGGTTAGCGGCCTGCTCTTTCTGCTCACTGCTACGCGGGTCTTGTGCCTGGAGCTCCAGCTTGGTGTTGGGCGAGATAGGCATCCTGGGCCGCGCGGTCACGCCAAATTGGGCTAAGTCGCGCTGGGAGAAGAGCTCTTTACCTCGGCGTTTTGACATACCTTTTCAGCATAACATGTCTACTCCTCTTCCCCGCTGAGCCAGTCCAGCATGTCTTCATCCATATCATCCAGCTCGGCCAGCGCCCCATCCTCGTCGGTCAGGTCGGCGATGAGCGCGAACAGGGCCGCGTGTGACGAGGGCTCGGGCGCTTCCTGGGCATAGCGCGAGACTTCCGCCAGGCGGGCTTCGATCTGTCTTCGGGTCTCGACTTTTGACACGGTCTTCCTGAGCGTCTCGGGGAAGGAATTTGCTCGATACCAGAACCATTGGTTGGTGTACCAGCACTCCCGGTGCTCGTGAAAGCCCAGTCCGTAGAACGTGACCAGTTGGCGCCCTTCACCGGTGGGGCGGCTGAGGGTGACAAACAGCCACTCGCCGTAGTTGTTGTAGTCAGTGGTAAGGCTATGGACGGTTGTGCGCGGGTCGTCGATGAGGCTCAGCAGGCGACTGTGAGACAGCTGGTAGTCGCGCAGCTCGCGCTCGGTAAAGTCGAAGGTTTCTTGAAGCGATGGACTGCTTGGGTGCGGCTGCTGCTCTTTTGTCATACAAGACTAGAATGGGTTGTCCTCTCCTCTATTATCGTCAGTCTCTTCAGGGCGGCAGTAAGCAATCGCCTGGCGCAGCCAGTCGTCATATTCGGCAACATCGATGATCTCGGCCACCAGCACCAGCGCCATCGTGGCCTGGTGCTCAGGCGGCAAGGCTCTCCAGAGGCTCAAAATCTCGTTTTTGGCGGCCAACAGTTGCTCAGCATCGTGGGATGTGGGGACTTGCTCTGACATGTAGCGTCAGCATAGCAAACGAGAGTGTGGTAAGGCAATCAGTGATTAAGAGGGAGAGTGTCTACTCGCGGTAGTGACTGTCACGAAGCTCGCGCAGAGTAGCCGGCTTGAAATACTTGTCGCGCTCGATTGGCAGTCCCATAGGGCCGGTGGCCGCTTCTAGCTCCGACAGGCTGAAGTAGCCCAGCTCAATGTCGAGGCCGACTACTAGCCCGAAGAAGATGTCCTCACCATCGAACTCGGAGGCGTACCATGTCCAGTTGCTATCCGGGGTAAAGAACTTGACTTGTGCTTGAGCATTAAGCCCCAACTCTTCATTGGCGTACAGTGGCGGCAGACGCTTGCGGCTCTCTTCATCCAGTAATGGCAGGCGAGGTCGGGACTTCTCTTCTCTGACGCGGGACACGTTCACCATGCGACCCGCTTCGTCGTTGTACTCGATAAGCACATGCTCATGAGTGTCGTGACCCCACACTTCCAGCTTGTCGTCCTCTACCCTGCTGACAAAGTAGCCACATTGCTCGCTGATGTACGCAGCTTGCTCGTACGCTCTATCGCGCGTATCAGCCAGGGGCAGGTCGAGCTCGCCGAAGATGTGGACGATGGCAATCGTCTCGGCGTTACCGCTCTCCCACAGCTCGCACTCAAGCCCCGAAGGGAAGGCGATCATCGGGCACTTCTGCCCTTCCGTCCAGTCGCGTCTGTATTCGTGGGCGAGCTGGTTGCCGGAAATGAAGAACAGGCCGGTGATGGGCTCATGCTCGAAAGAGGCTGATCGTTCGTTCTCAATCCAACTCACACTAAGCATCGTAGCATGCTGTCAACGTCATGCGAAGTGTCAAGTATGACTCTTCTCGGTGACACCCACTTCAACCAGAGGGGGCGTCTGGACATTAGACACCTACTATCCTAGAATTGCTTCAATCTATGCAAATCAAGGATAGAAATCGCTTGGATGCAAAATTGCTAGGAGAGCGGATTAAGTTAGCCCGTGAGCGGCGGGGTATGTCTCAGAATGAGCTGGCCGGTCGCGTTGAGAAAGATCAGAAAGCAATTTCAGCCTATGAACGGGGCAAGCGAAAGCTGGCGGTTACTGATCTGGCTGAGATAGCACGCGTTCTTGGCGAGCCCATCTTGTTCTTTTTTGAGGGCAGTCTTGAAACTAAAGACCTAGATCGAGAACTACTTGAAGAGTTTGGTCGCATTCCAACACTCGAAGGCAAACGTGCCTTAATTGAAATCACCCGCACCTTTGCCGAAGCGGTTAATACTCACTATCGAGAGTAGCTTTTCCTCTTCACACTTGACTCTCAACTCATCTCCCTCTATGATAAGGCATAAATACCTAACAAAGTAATAGAAACGCCCTCAATAGGTGCTATTAACACCGCTTGAGGGCTAACCGACCACGCTGGTAGAGCAGCATGGCAGGCTAAGTGCAATCTTATCTTTGCGCATCAAGGCCGTCAATTGCTCGCCCCAGCAGTTGGCGACCTTTAGTTTATGTCAAAACCCCTCTCTTACACCTCCTCCCCTACCCGGAAAACCACTAAGCGTCGCCGAGCGAAAGGTTTAGATCTTCGAGCCGCATATGCAGCCCTGGTTGAGGGCTACATAGAAACCCAATTAAAGCAGGCACGAATGAGCTCAGGAGGAAAAAATGAGGCAAAGCGTCAACAAAAGATATAAGTCGCACGAGCCGCAACCGCTGGCTGTACCAACAAATGGCAGCTTTCCTATCGACCGGCCAATTGCCATCTATTACCGTCAGTCCACCGATGCCCAAGTAGGCAACGTCTCTACAGCTATGCAGACGGTAGACATGGTGGATTATCTCAAGCGACTCGGCTGGACAGATGATCAGATTATCATGATTGATATGGATGAGGGGGTAAGTGGTACAACCAAGATTGATGAGCGCCCCGGCATGCGAATGCTTTTTGACCTCATCACTGAAGGAGAAGTAGGAACAGTAGCTTGCCAAGACGAGGACAGACTATTTAGAGATGTGACCCAGATACAGGTCAACATCTTCATCGAAGCGTGTCGGGCCTCGGCAGTCTTTGTGCTCACACCAACGATGGTATACGACTTTGCCAACGAGATGACAGGCATGTTTCACGCCCGGCAGTTTCGCTTCAAGTCAGAAATGGCTGCCGAGTACATCAACACCATCATCAAGGGCAAGCTACACCGAGCAAAAACTCGATTGATGCTGGAAGGCAGGTGGGCTGGCCCCGGCATACCCCCAGGCTACATGATTGATATGCGGCGAACTCTGTCAGACGGTAGCAAGAATCCAGGCTGGCGGCGATACGTGCCTTTTGAGCCTTATGCTGAAGTCGTTAGAGAATACTTTCGTCTATTCTTGGCCAATAATGGCCAGTTACGGGCTACTGTGCGGCACATCAACGGGCACGGCCCATACTATCCCGATCCGGAAAAATGCCGACCACCTGAGGGCTTTAAGGTACTTTACCGTATCCACAACTACGGTCATGGCTACTGTCCTGGCAGAACTGGCCTGTATCTGCTCCTGACTAATGCCGCCTATCTTGGACATTGGACTTTCAAGGATGCAGTCATCCGCTGGCACAATCACCCTGCTATCGTTGAGACTGATGTCTTCTATCAGGCGTTCAACTATCTCTCAGAGGTCACATTGAGAGGCAAGCCAAATCCTGACTACCGCCCAGTACAAGAGAATGCTCGCCCCACAGTAGAAGAAGATCGCGCGGTTGAGCGCCCTCTGCTCTCAGGACTGTTGGAGTCGGATGACACGGGAAAACTAGCTAAGGTGGGTACTCACTGGGTGGGGCAAATGAACCACTATACTTACGTGCTCTGGGCGCAACATCCAAAAGATAGATATGTCTGGGGTCGGAAAGCTGAGCCGGTTGACAAAGCCGTGGTCGCTCTCTTGCACAGAAAACTCTCAGCAACGTTCGACGCTGAAGATTGGGAGAAAACCCTCAAAGCTGCTGTTGAAGAAAGCAGAAAAACGCAAAAGCGAGTTCAGGCTCAACTGAGCAATCTAGAAACCGTTATGGACAACCTAATAATTGGCCTTGAGACGCTAGACAACGGCGAAATGGTACGAAGAGTTCAAGAGCGGTATGAGCAAGCCAAAGCCGAACACGCCCGACTTTCTGCGGAGTTAGAAGAGACGAGTGATGATGAACAGCGTCTAGCAAGTATTCGAAAATTGAAAGACAACATTGGCCAAACCCTGAAAAACTGGGACAACATGAATAGAGATCAAAAACGGCGAGTGGTGAGAGCTTTTATTGACCGAGTGCAGGTAACGGCGATTGCAAAGGCTGCCCTGCGACTAACCATCAATTGGCAGGATGGTAGCGAAGAAGAGGTTATTGTGCGGTCTAATGCCACGCATACTCCGCATTGGCTGCCAAGTGAGACTGAGCGGCTACTTGAGCTATTCGATAGAGGTGCATCTCAAATTGAGATTGCACGTGAATTTCCAGATCGGCCTTGGAGAGCGATAGGCAACAAGCTCTATCGTCTTCGTGGTACCACAGCCGCACCGAGTGGTGCTAAGCCAATGAAGTATAGAGAGACATTTCATGACTATACTGAGCGGGTTGGAGAGGATGGTTTTGCGAACTTGAGTTCTGAATCTTATCCAGCGATAAGTGACAGAAGTGATATATGTAAGCCGCTTCGTTTAGCACACTTGCTATCAACTCACATCACTAGCGAAGAAACAAACTTACTGCACCGACCTGTGATGTCCGATGGTAAATCGCTCCGCTACGAGTCTCCAAAGAAGTCTTATTTTGGTGTATGTCAACCGTCACAATAGCACAGGGGAAATATTGGGTCGTGTCGAGAGTTGGAAGCGTCTGTGATCCATTCTCGACAAGGACATGCTCAATCCGCATCTCAGGCACATCCTTCAATACAACCCATAGTGGATATTCCCAACTGTCGATGCCAGTGACTAAACCCAGTTGACTGCAGTTTGCTTCATCAAGGGCTGTTGAAACGTCCATGTATTCCAATATCCGTTGGGGATTAGGTGAATAGAGAAAGATCCGCTCGGCGAAAATGGTGGAGTTTGAGCGACTACTGGCCGACGCATCGAAAGGAAGTATCTCAAGGTAGGACAGCGGCAATACAGGGCGCATCATGTTGAAAAGCAGGAACGGCAAAGCACCCAGCAGGAAGAGCCATGTGATTGTCATCCTGAGCACTGCTGGTCTTACTGAGTGGAAGACAATCGTTACGAGTGGCGAGGCTAGCACGAAAAATGGGAGATGCAATCGGCTGCCCCAGGGCTGCCACTTGAAGATGAGGCTGTACAGCAGGAAGGCGCTGCTAACCACAGCAAGATAGCTAACAGTATTCTGGTGAGCTCGCCGTAGACGCGGGCTTGCCAGCAGCACTGCGAAGGCCAGCATAATGGCAAGCAAGTGCAGAGCGTTCCCGGCGTGGTCTTCATGGAATGTGTAGAGCTGGAAGGGGCCCGGAAACGAGAACGCGCCGGCCAGAGTCGTCCGGGGATCGTTCAGGCCGACACCCAGCCACTCATGGAGGCGGTCAAAGGCGTCTAGCATCTCGGAGGGAATGTTGCCGACCGGGGGCGCGTAAACATGCAGGGACAGATTGCGCAGAACGTTGGACGCCAGAGCCGCCGGGCCGAGAACCTCATTCCCATAGTAGCCCGGCTCCCCAAGCGGTGAGCCAAACACACGGTAGTTGCGCCACAGGTGCGGTGTATTCACTATGATGACGAGCGCCGTGATAGCAAGGGCCGGCTGCCAGAAGCGCCACCCCAGTCGCCTGACACCTGCGACCGCAACCCATACGACAAACGGCAGGGCATAGACGTAAGCCGTCCCCTTGGTCAGGATGGCCAGTGAGAGGCTGGCGGCGAAGCCAAATACATCGAGCCAGTGCCACCCCCCTTGCATCAGTCTCAGGGTGAAGACGGCCAGGTAGACAATCCAGAAAGCCAACACGTAATCGTTCTGAGTGCTGGATGCCTGCAGAATACCCATTGGTATAGTGGCCGCTACGACAGCCGTCACCAGCTGCCCATCTGTGTCTGCACCAAGCTGCCTCGCAATGAAGCTTACCGCCACAAGACTGCCTGCCATGCTGAACCACTGGACGAGGTTGGCGAACCGGTCGCCCCCGCTTAAGAGCTGCAGGTGTGTGATGGCAAACTCCGCCCAGGGACTCTGGTAGAGCTGGCGCAGAATGTGCGTCGGGTAGTGAGCCACCGACCGGTTCTGGATCCAGTGCATCACCCGCGGTAGGTGGTAGGTCATCGAGTCCCAGTTGTTGGGTGGGGCCACAAGCGCGATGAGCAGCGTGATACCCGTGACCATGCCGAGGCCGGCGAGGAGAGACGCTCGCCACGGTGTGAGCGGCGGGAGCGTCGGCCACCTGAGCACATGCCCCTGTCTTCTCAGATAGACAAGGCCTCCAATCACGACGAGGATGGAAAGCAGCCACGATAGCGCCGTCCAGGCTGGTGTCAGCGCTCGAAGCAGGCTGAGAACCTCGGTGAAGACAAACACCTCAAGGCCCCAGGTCAGACTGGCGAGCACAAAGGCCTGGCGCCAATCGGGCGACTCTGAGCCATCCGCAGAGAGCAACTGAGACAGGAACAGGAGCGCCGCGAAGCTTATCAGAGGAAGGATGATCATCAGTCTCGCTCAGATAGCATGACGGCAGGGAGAATGCGCAGTCAGTGTTGGCAGCGGCACGGTGCTACGTCGATACCCCGGCAGGTGTTATGGCGAAACCCTTTCTTCGCCCGTCAGCTGACGACCCGCCACACCTCCAGCCCGAGAGTGCCGCCTGGCCGGACCTCGTTCCAGACGAGCTCCATCTGAAGCTCGGAGTGGAGCTGCTCAAAGTGGTCATTGGGCAGGTTCTCCCGCGGATTGTAGACGAAGTAGGTCGGTCTCTCAACTGAGAGCTCACGGAGCTCTGTCAGGGTTTCAGGATCATTCGCCGTGACTTCAGTGACCACCAGTCTGTCCGACCCGGTCAGGTACAAGTCGAGTCCAAACAGCGGGTGATCCCAGTAGTCGAACCGCACGACGTAGATGCCGTCTGGTTGCACCGCTGCCTCAGTTTCCAGCCAGTCGGCGACCTCGGCAACCCCGTAACCCGACGGCCAGCCTGTCATGTACTGGTGGCTGACAGCTTCAGGAAGCTCGACGGAATACGGCGCAAGTGCCAGTGTCGCTGCCATTACGAGCGGCCAGACGACGACCAGGACACTGACAACTGCCAGCGGCACCCGGGTCCATTCAGCCTGACTGCCACGCTTCGCGAGACGAGCGCCGACAGCCTCGGCAAAGAGCACGAGACCGCGCGCAACAAGCAGCGCAACGCCAATGGACGAGACCATCAGGTAGCGCGGGAACCACGTCTTTGCTGCAACGATGAACGGTAGCGCATTTAGGAGAATGATTACCGCTGGAATTAGAGATTTACGTTCCCGCTTCAACGCCACCGCGACCACTGAGGCAAACGTGGTGAGGACAACAGGTGGTGTCAGCAGGTGCCAGTACCACTCAGCCGCGTCTTGTGCGTTTCTGGCGAGCAGTCGAGCGGTATTCTGGAGCGTGACGGCGCCAACCTGATCCCTCAACACACGCGGCACCCAGCCAAGATGATACTGCCCATACGCATTGACGACGGCTGACACAAGCACCAAGCTGAGCTTGCTTAAGCCAGCCGGCCAGTCCCGTACGGGGCGCATGATAGCAAAGACCAGGAAGGGCAGAGCGACGAACGGGAGGGACGAGAACTTAGCAAGAATAGCCAGGTTGGCCGCTACCGTCACGAGCAGCAGATTAATCCAGCTATCCGTTTCCGCATAGTAGACTGATGTAAGAGCTATCAGGGCAACGAGCAGGCACTGAAGCGGGTCTGTTAGCCCAAGTCGAGTGTACAGAACCGTATAGGGCAGCACTGCAAACACCAACCCGGCGACGATGGCCTCTCGCCAGCCGTACAGCTTCCTACCCAACGCCACAACCACCAGCATGGCAGCCGCTCCGGCGAGAGCCGAGCTCAGCCGCACGGCGAGGAGGGGCTCCAGGGGCAGCCGGACGAAGAGCGACATGACTTGAATAGCCAACCATCGGCCATCCGTGCCGACCGCTAGCGGGCCGGATGTGGCAACCGTCTTTGCCCAGGCAATGTGGATTGCCTCGTCGATGAAGACGGGTATCTCCATCAAGTTCGCGAAACGTAGAGCAAAGTAGAGGGCCAGTACTCCTGTCAGCAAATAAGCATAGAAACGGGGAGGGGCGGATTGCGAGGCTTGCCCGCTGGTCACGCTACTCATAAGTTTAGTGACGTTTCTCGCTAGAGATATGACAGAGTCACATAATAGACGAAGGGGTCCGAAGTACGCAAACCACTATCAGTCAATTGTCATCTTGTTCATCAGCCTCCTCAGCTTGTGATTGCTCACGCTTTTTCCGTTCCTCCTCCCATTCGATAATCTTCTTATACGCTCGCGCGTATCTCCGTAGCCACTCTTTTGGTATCCCGTCCTGGTCAGGTGGCGTCAACCCATCTTGACGTCTTTCACTATTCTCCTGTGCTGTGGACATGATCAGACACTCCTAAATTGGACTAAAGTTGTTATTCTCACTACAAATAGCGCAAATATACTCGTTGACAGAGCAATATCATCGTGCTTTACTACAGCTAATGTACCAGTTTAGTCCCAAGCATGGCCGATAACTCCAAATCCATCAGCGAAGTGGTGATTAAGTTCGCCGCCCCCGAAGAGCTTAAGCAGGCGCTGCAGCAGCTCGCCAACGAGCGCAACATCACCCTCTCTGCCCTCCTCCGCCTGATCACCTCGGAGTACGTCAAGCGCAACCAACAAACATGATTATCTCAGTCGCTAACCAGAAGGGCGGTGTCGCCAAGAGCACGACGGCTATCAACCTCGCCGCCGGGATGGCATTGGAAGGCTACAAAGTCCTACTGATCGACATCGACCCGCAGAGCAACCTCACCTCAGTGTTCCTGGAGCCCGGAATCAGCGAGGTGCCGCTTGAGAAGTCACTCTACAACGTTATCATCAACTTCGCGCCCCTGGCCGGACTCATCCGTGAGACGCCCTTCTCCAACCTGCACTACGTCCCCTCCCACATCCGCCTGTCAGGGGCGGACATGGAGCTGGCCCAGGTGTTTGACAACCGCAGCGAGCGGCTGAAGCGCGCCCTTGCCAGAGTCGAGCGCCAGTACGACTACATCATCATCGACAATCCCCCCTCGCTGGGACTGCTGACCATCAACTCGTTTGTGGCCAGCGACCGGCTGCTCATTCCCGTCTCGACCGGTTTCTTTGCCCTGACCGGGCTGGTGCAGCTGCAGGAGACCATCGACATGGTCAAGCAGCAGCAGCTCAACCCCGACCTGGAGATCCTTGGGGTGCTGTGCACCTTCTCCGAGCGCACTAACGTCTCAACAGACGTCGAGAATCAGCTCAGGGAGTACTTCGGCGAGCTGGTGTTTGAGACCGTCATCCCTAAGAATGTCAGCCTGGAAGAAGCCCACTCCAGCCACACTCACATCTTTGACCATGCGCCCAACAGCGCCGGGGCGCGCGCCTACAAAGCACTGGTACAGGAGGTCGTCAAACGATGAAGAAAACATCCGGCTTAGCCGACAGCCCCTTCTTCCAGCAGCCCTCTCCCCCACCCGCTACCGAGAAATCCCCTGCTCGTGAAGCCGAAGATAAGCCGACCCGTACGAGCGAACGAGCGAACGACCGAACGGGCGAACGACCGAACGGGTTGCACAACCGAACGGGCGAACGGGCGAACGACCGAACGGTTGGCAGCAAGCGCACAACTAAGCGCCACTCATTCGAGATCTTCACCGACCAGCTTACCTCCCTCAAGGAGCTTCAGGCCCGCTCTATCCTCACCGGGCAGGAGAAGAGCCTCTCGGCGATGGTGCGCGAGGCACTCGACCGCTACTTTGACGACCACAGCTAACCGAACGACCGAACGGTATACGCAACCGAACGGGCGAACGCCCGTACGTCCGTACGACCGAACGGAAAAAAGCGCGACTTGACAGTCTTTTTTGCCTGTGCTTTGCTAGGAGTATTGGAACGGTGGTCGCCGTAAGCTGCCGCTATTTGCCCGAGGAAAGGGATTTGAGTATTGCTTGCGGAGAGACCAGTACCGTGACGCCGCCCCGGGAGAAATCGGATGAGGCGGCGTTGTCACAAGAGCTTGGGGCCAGGATCGCTTTAGGCTCGCCAATAAAAGGCTTACAGACCTGCTTTTCGCAGAGAGATTTATCTCACGACTTTTCCGCAGGAAAAGTAAATTGCCTTTAGCTGGCTTATGGTCAAATTAGCATAGCTCGCTCGCTTAGACCAGCCCCGTTTTTCCCTCCGTAATGTGGAAAACTCACGCCTTATAGGCCGCAGTTATCTACACTTTCTACACCAGCAATTGCATCAGCACCCGCATTTTGGGAAGAGCAGGTGGATAGATCGCCCCGGCGGGCATCGAGCCCTTGGGGCGATGGGGAGAGCTGGCCTGGTCGGGGAGGCCGTGCTTCTCGCCCGTTCCGAGGGTGCCGGAACGACCTCAAGCAGACCCCCCGCTCTCCAGGCCAGGGTGTCCGGCTCGACCCTGCCAGCAGGGACGACCCCGACTACCAACCGCTGCGCCGGTGAGTGGCCCCTGACCCCTCACCGGTTCCCTTGGTGGCTCCCTCGCTCCGCGATGGTCGCCACCGGCAGCGCCACGCCTGGCAGGCAGCACCGGGCTCTTCGGCAGGCCATGCGGCTGACCGGAAGCGGCCCGCCCGTGCTGCACTGGCCAGGCTAACGCGGTTGGTAGTCGGCGTCTTCGACGCCGACACCTTGCGCCCCACCGGGCTCTCCCCCACCCTCTCCGGTGGGGCGCTGGGAGCGGTAGCGCCTGCGGCGCTTGGTTGAAACGGTGACGATGATGCGACCTCTCCTCACTCGGCTAGCTAGTGAGCTACCCGGCCAAGCATCGGCGAATATGTGCTAGGGTAGAGGAGAATATGCGTGAGCGAGAGCGTCCCCTCACCGACAGCGAGTATTCCCAGCTGGCCCTGATCATCGCCGGGCGCTTTGTGGTGCGCTGGGACAGGTATGCCAGGCAGCTGAGTGATGGCCGCTACCAGGCCGTGCACCAGCTCCTGGATGGCGGCCAGCTGGTCGACCACCTGAAGGGGCGGCTGACGCTGGGCAGCTACCTGCTCAACCGGCACGGCCAGGGGCGCTGCCTGGTGCTTGATGCGGACGACGATGAGCAGTGGACACGGCTCAGGGTAATGGGGGAGAGGCTGCTTGAGGAGGGTGTGCCGAGCTACCTGGAGGCGAGCCGCCGGGGCGGTCACCAGTGGCTGTTCCTGCCCATCACCGTCTCGGGGGAGCGGCTGCGCCGCTTCGCCAGGGGGCTGCTCCTGGCCCACGAGGTGGGTGAGGTCGAGGTCTTCCCCAAGCAGGACAGGCTCAGCACCGGCCCCGGCTCGCTCATCCGGTTGCCTTTTGGCATCCACCAGAAGAGCGGCAAGCGCTATGGCTTTTTCTACCCGGACGGTAGGCCACTAGCCCCGTCCCTCCACCAGCAGATCGAGCGCCTGAGAGCGGCCCGAACCGTGCCACTCGGCGCCTTTGAGAGCTACAGCCGGCTGGCTGACGAAGCGCCGGAAATGGTCGCAGTGGCGACCCCAGGGAGGCACTCAAGACCAGTCGCGACGATTGATGCGAGCGCGCCGCTGTCCGAGCGACTCAAAGCCGCCATCACGGTGAGAAATTTCATCGAGCGGTTCGCTCCTGAGGTCGAGCTCAACGAGCGGGGGCTTGGTTACTGCCCGTTTCACGAGGATAACGTGAGGAGCTTCGGGGTGGACGAGGGGCGCAACTTCTGGCACTGCTTCGCCGGCTGCGGTGGCGGCAGCCTCATCGACTTCTGGATGAGGTGGCGGGGGAGAGCGGGATTGGATGACAGCTTCAAGGCCACGATTAAAGACCTGGCCGACCGACTGCTGTGACGACTAAACCGGTTCGCCAGGGCGTTCATTGACCTGTACGGTTGAACCGGACAGACAAAGCGGGGAGAGAAGCGCATAAAGCACCGAGATCACGCGTAAAAGATGCCTAGACGCACCAAGGTTTAGTCTTTAGCCGAGCCCGACAAGTCTATCAGAGAAGCATTAAGAACTTATCCCGGAGGGTGCCCTGACGTTTGCCCCAATCTCGACAGCGTTACTAGCTACGCGGTATCACCTCGATACGTACCGAGATCTCGCCGCCATTTTCGACCGGACAGTGACCCAAGCTATGAAAAGCGAAGCCCACGCGGCTGTTGTAGTTAATCCGCAAGTGCAAGATGCCGGTCAGGTTGGCAGGCTCATCGAAGCTGTTGCCGACGAGAAAGACCGGGCCATTCTCACCAATCTTGCCAATCAGGCTGGCGATTGGGGCTGAGCGCAACACGTAGCATTTGTCGAAGTCGGGCACCTGCATCTCGGCTACGACCCGGTCTTCTTCACGGCCAGTATAGCCGCCTGCGTCGGTAGGTGTCTGGGGGATGAACTGGTCATCTCCCACCTTGCCAATCCACCACTCGCCGCCGAGGTAATTGATGCTGAGCCGGTCACCCTCCTGGACATATACCCCGGTAGAGTACCAGCTGCGAGGGTCTGCGTTCAGGCCATCACCCCGCTCGGTGTTGCTTCGCTCACCACTGACCGTATGCACTTCATCGACCATGCCGACAGGAGTTGAGGTTGGTAGGGGTATCGGCGTGTTCGTTGGCGGCACTGGTGTCTCGGTCGGAGTCGGTGTGTCAGTAGGGAGCGGCGTCTCGGTTGGTGCCGGGGTGGCGCTCGGCTCTTCCGCCTCAGATTCCGCAGCCTCGGCTACCTCGATGCCCTGCTCGGCATCGGGCGTTGCCGTGACAATAACCGTCTCGGGTGCTCCTGGCCTAAAATCGGGCAGGCCAATCTTACCCTCGGTCAGCACGTTGTAGGCCACCATTAAGAGGAGTCCCCCCAGCACAATCGCCCCGGCGATAACACCGGCAATCATCAAGCTCTGCCAGAGGCGCTGCAAGCATCCGATCCGCCTGTCAGGCGGTTGAGCGCTGGGGCCGGGCCTTATGGCCAGCGCCCGCTGCTGGCGCCGGACGATAGCTTTCTCGTCCTTCTTTACCATCGCTCGAACCCGGTCTGAGGGAACGACGACGAGCCGCTTGTCCTCGTCGGACTGAGGCGGGATGGCGCCTGTGGCCAGCGCCGGGCAGACCTCCTGGAACAGGCGCTTGCGCCGCTGGGAGGGCTTAAGCTGGTCCAGGCCCAGCTTGACGTAGACGTGCGCCATGGTCGATTTGACCGCCCCCTCCGTGATGAACAGCTCCTCGGCGATCTCCCGGTACAGCTTGCCCTGGCAGACGAGAGACAGCACCTCGCGCTCCCGAGGCCCCAGAGTGGACAGCATCTTGATGATTTCTTCGCGTGAAGCCACGATAAACCTTTGTTTAGTGCGGAGCTGGATATCACTCGGCGGAGCTGAGCCACCAAAATAAACCAAAGTGCAGTGACTCAGGCCCCTGGCTTGCGTATGCTGAGGGTGCAAAACGAACAGGCAGGCGAACGGCCCAGCGAACGCCTTAGCGGGCAGTATACGCCGAAATCACAGGAGGGCAAAGTCAATGAACAGCTCAAGCCGCTACCGCAGCCTCAGCTTCGACCGGCGCATCCCGGCCATCCCGCCGGTGCTCGTCACGCTCGGGGTGACCGGTGCCGTGTTCACGGCAGCCTGGCTGCTGCTGCCACCCCAGGCCCTGTACTGGCTGCTCTTGCCGGTGATGCTCGGCCTGGTGTGGCTGGCCCGCTTCGGCTGGCGGGAGGGCCTCGGCGCCCTCATCGCTTTCCTGCATCGCTTAGAGCGTAGCTAACTAAGGAGAGAGTGACCATGCTGACACAAACACGACTGGAGAGCCTGACGGTCGCCCCACCGGTCCACAGTGAGACCGCCCGGCTGGTGGCCTTTGGGCGGCAGAGTGGCTGGGACGTGCAGGTGCTGGGACAGGCCCCGCTGCCACTCGTGCCCATCCACTCGGGCGGCTGGCTGATTGTGCCCGCCCAGCAGGACACGACACCCATCCCGGAACGGGCGCTGGAGCGCATCCAGCAGGTGTACGCGGCGGGCCTGCGCCCCAGGGGCTTCGTGCTGGTGCACGAGGCGCCGCCGCAGCTGCCCGCTCATGTCGAGACCGCGCCGGAGGACTACGCCATCTCCCATGAGCCACCGGCCAGGCGAGAGCTCAAGAAGCTGCTCAAAGCCGCGCCGGGAGCACTGCTGGTCGGCCTGCTCGGGGTGGCCGGGGCGACCGCCCTGGCTGCCGTGCTGGCGGTGGTGCTGGCCGGCGGACTAGTGGTCGGGGCGGTGGTGCTGCTGGGCGCAGCGCTGGCAGGCATCGACCCCATCCTGGTAGCCGTGATGGAGGACGACAGCTGGGTGGAGATCGACCGCTGGTGGACGGACTAGGAGGGGAGAGATGCTGGCCTTCTTCTCAAGGCTGTTCGGGCAGTTCGCGCTGGCCGGCTGCTGCCTGTCGCTGAACATGCTGCTGGTGAGCTTCGCCATCCTCATCCGCCGCCTGCCCGCGCTGCTCGACCTCGCGCGCCGGGCGCTGCGGGGCTGGCTGGTGCTCTCCTACCGGCTCTACAGCGCCGTGCTGTCGGCGCTGGCCCCGCTCTGCTGGCAGCTGGCGGGCCTCAACCTCGTGGCCTGGTGGCCGCGCACGCTGCTGAGCCTCGGCGTCTCGCTGCTCAGCGGTGTGGGGCTGCACCTGCTTCTGGGCTTGCCGCCCCGGCTGTGGACGCTCATTCCCTTCGCCCTGCACGGCCTGGTGGTCGGCGCGCTGTGGGATGAGCTGACCGAGCCGGGCGGCATCCGGCTGGGGGAGCGCCTGTGATGAGCAGCTTCCTCAGCCGCTGGCTGCGGCGCGACGAGACCATCCTGCCTGCCGGCCACCGCCAGACCCACACCTACGTCATTGGCCAGCCGGGCACCGGCAAGTCGCGGGCCATCGAGTCGTGGGCCATGCAGGACATCCTGGCCGGGCGGGGCGTGGGTGTCATCGACCCGCACGGCGACCTGTTCCAGCACCTGGTGGCCCGCCTGTCGGCCCGGCCCGCGCTGTGGGAGCAGGTGGTCGTCATCGACCCAACCGACCGCGAGTGGGTGGTTGGGCTTGACCCGTTGCGGGCGGTGAGCGGCTTCCCGCGCCAGCGCCTGGCACTGTTCCTGACCGACATCATCGTCAAGATCTGGGGTGTCAACGTTTCCCAGGCCCCGCGCATGGTCTGGCTGCTCACCAACAGCTTCTTAGCCCTCGCCGATTTAGAGCTCAGCCTGCTCGACCTGCCGCGCTTCCTGCTCGACCGGCCTTTCCGCGAGGGGCTGCTGCCACGCCTGACGCGCGAGGAGGTGCTGACCTACTTCCACCTGGAGTACCCGAAGGCCGAGGCCGGGGCGCGCCAGTGGGCGACGCCGGTCTTGAACAAGATAGGCGGGCTACTGTTTGACCCGGACGTGCGGCTGATGTTCGGCGCCTCCAGGCCGCTCGACTTCCGCGCGGTACTGGACGGGCAGAAAATCATCCTGGCCA
This sequence comes from uncultured Gammaproteobacteria bacterium, assembly GCA_964458835.1. Lineage (GTDB taxonomy): Bacteria > Pseudomonadota > Gammaproteobacteria > Thiohalobacterales > Thiohalobacteraceae > JAHJQQ01. The sequence continues at coordinate 15,912 of CAYWKV010000027.1, forward strand.
ACCTGCCCAAGGGCATCCTGGGGGAGGGGACGAGCGCGCTGCTTGGTGCTTTCATCGTGGCCCAAATCCAGAAGGCCGCCCTCTCACGCTCAGACGCCCGCTACCGGCCCCCGTACTACCTGTACTTAGATGAGTTCCAGAACTACACCACCGACAACATCAAGGACATCCTGTCGGAGTCGCGCAAGTACCAGCTCTCGCTGACCCTGGCGCACCAGTACCTCGACCAGCTGTCGGTCGAGCTGCGCGATGCGGTGCTCAACACCTCAGGCACGCTGGTCAGCTTCCGAGCCGGCTACCAGGACGCCTTCCGTCTGGCCAAGGAGATCTTCCCCTCGCCAGCCGCCATGACGCACACCGAGCGGCGCACCCGGCTGCGCTGGCTGGGTGGTTTGCCGCTCGTCACGCTTGAAGAGCGAGAGCAGCCACTCGGCTGGGAGCTGCTGGCCCAGGAGATTGCCAACCTTCCCTACCGGCAGTTCTACGCCCGGCGGCGCGGGGTGAGCCGCCCCAGCCGCCAGCGCACGCTCAACGTGCCCGACGTGCCCTTCACCCCTGAGCAGTGGGAGGCCATGGCCGCGCTCAAGGCCGCCTCCGGCCAGCGCTACGGCGAGGCGAAGGGGATGGTGAGGGAGCGAGTCGCGGCGCGCAAGGGCTGGGCGACGTTCGGCAACCGCCAATCGGCAAGAGACAACCCTTCATCAGACGACCTGCCACTGTGGGGAGAGTGAGAGATGAGCGCACAAAGACCGAAGTATGAGCGGGCGGAGAGCCCACCGCCGATGCGCTTCCAAGCGCGTGACGGGCAGATTATCGAGACGATCTACGAGTTCGACGGGGTGATGGCCAAGCGGCAGCTGAAGCGCCTGTTTTGGGCCGCTAGCAGCGAGCGGGCGATGGAGAAGCGGCTGTCGCTGCTCTATCACAACGGCTACCTCGACTGGCCAGGGATGGGCCAGTGGCGCTCGGAGCCCATCCCTGAGCCGGTGTGCTGGCTGGGCTGGAAGGGCGCGCTGTGGCTGGCGGGACAGCGAGGCGTGCCGGTCGAGCCGCCCGAGAAGCTGAATGAGAGCCAGCTCAGGCGGCTGGAAGGGGCACTGCGCGAGGCCGGGCTGCGCTGGGTGCGCGAGCCGCGCTGGAGCCAGCTACCGCACGACCTGGCCATCAACGACGTGCGCATTGAGCTCGTGAGCGCCATCAACGAGCTGCCACACCTGTATCTGGAGCGCTGGGTCACAGAAGGCGCGTTCTCGGCAGAGATGGACGTGGTGGCCTATACCGTCAACGGCCAGAGCGGTCGGGCCAGGACGCGCAAGCGCGGGGTGCGCCCTGACGGCTATTTCGTCGTCTATGACCGGGAGCGGGCAGGAAGCGGCCAGCCCGCCCGTGCCCGCTTCCTGCTGGAGGTGGACAACACCACCCACGACCTGGCGAGCTTTGGCCGGGAGAAGGTGCTGCCCGGCATTGCCTACCTCAAAGACCCGGCCTACCAGCAGCGCTTCGGGATGAATGCCGGTCGCTGGCTGGTGGTCACGCTCGGCACCGAGCGGCGGCTGAGAAACCTCGTGGACAGGGCCCACCACGTCGGGGGAGAGAGCGCCGCGCTGTTCTGGTTTGCGACTTACGCGCAGCTGGCAGCAGCTAACCCGCTGTGTGCGCCGATCTGGCACCAGGCTGGGCGCGCGGAGCCGTTCGCCCTCTTTTCGGGGGCAGCGTCTCGCCTGGAATGATCCCATTGACTCGAGGTGGGAGGGGATGTTAGAGTCGGCCTTACCATGCGAATTGACCAACTGAGCACTAGCTGGTGGGTGTGTCGCCAGGTGATGCGGCATCTCAACCGCCGCGCCGACCTGGAGCGTCTGCTGCGCTGGGCGATCCGCAAGCGGCTGCCCGGCCCGCGCACCACCTACGAGCGCCAGATGGGGCACACCGTGCGCACGCTGGTCACGTACAAGGCCCATCACCCGAGGCTCGTGCGCTGGGCGCTCCGGCTGCACCGCCTGAACAGCCTGCTCAACCCGCCGCCGCGCTACTGGGCCAAAGGCTCGGCCAGGAAATACCGGCTGAGTGAGGGCTGATATAATGGCCCTATGCCTCGCCGCAAGCCCTTCACCCGCCCGCTAAAGTCTCCTGACAACATCCAGTTAACCAAGCGCGATATTCGCATCTTAGAGGGCATCTACACTCATGGCGGGATGTTGTCGCTGCGGCAGATTGACCGGCTTTTCTTCACCGGCAGGGGCAGCGCTCACCCCCGCCAGCGCATGAGTAAGCTCTTCGTCAACCGCTACGTGGCCATGCCCAGCCCCAAAGAGCTGCACCAGGTGCCCTACGGCGAGACGGTGTACTGGCTGGACGAGCGGGGTGCGGAGATAGTAGCTGGGCTCTATGGGGAGACGCCCAAGACCTTTGACTACCGGCGTGACATCCGCTGGTCGCTGGTCGCCCACGACCTGCGCGTCAACGACGTGCATATCGCGGTGACACAGGCTTGCGAGCGCGACGAGCGGCTGGAGCTTCAGCACTGGGAAGGGGAGAGTGTGTTCCGAGCATGGCCCGATATTGTGACCTACACCAATGAGCGGGGGCGCCAGCAGCGCCGCCGCATCATCCCCGATAGCTTCTTTCACATCACCCGAGACGGCAGGGATTATGCCTTCCTGCTGGAGCTTGACATGGCCACCGAGCACAACCCGCGTGTGGGCCGAACTAAGATACTGCCCGGCTTAGCCTACCTTGGCAGTGAGGCTTACCGGGAGCGGTTCAGGCTGCAGTACGGCCGCTGGCTGTTTGTCACGACCGGCGAGCGGCGCATGCATAATATGAGAGCGCAGGCGCGACGCATGGGGGCGAGAGGCGAGTTCTACTTCACCACGTTCGAGCAGCTGACACCCGAAACCGTGCTGCGCGAGCCGATCTGGCTGATGCCCGACAGGGACGTACCTATCAGCCTAATTCCGTGATGGTTCGGGTTCCGCGAGAGCCCTCCTTCTGCTATGCTGAGAGTGCGCTGCGGCGACGAGCACCGCGCCGTAAGCGAGGGGCTGGCAGGCCCTTGCCCTGGCTTTCGAGCATGAGCCGTGCAAGCATCGTGAAGCTTGCCCACTTCAGGATGGGCGTCCGGGCGGCGCGGGCGAGGCGCTGGCCGGTGTTTGATCTGCCAGCCTCGCAATCCCTGTTCAGAATGGGCTTTACATGAGCACGGTTACATTATATTATTCCTTACAGGTTCTGTTTTTGTCATTAGTTATTTCATAAACTGAAAAAGGAGTAGTTATGAGTTCCACATCTCTTCTCAAGCAGCATACAACAAACGTTAAGCCCGTCTTGCGCCGTATTCGAAACTATTTAGCAGGTCAGGTTGTAGGGCTAACGAGAGACGAATCACTACTGGAAGAGATGCTTAAATGCACGTTTTGTCGAGTACATCTTGAAAGAGGTGGGAGCGCGAACTCAGTCGAAGCCTTAGTTGACGCAGAGGCTATAGCAAAACAGTACAGACATGCATTCGCGGAAATACGTGACAAATTCCCTACATTGTTTAGTGAGAATGAAGAGCTTCTCTTAGCTCCTAATCATATTGCCTACGTAGACCAACAACTTGCAACGCTGCGAATTCTTGAAACTACACATGATATCGTCGGCGATATTTATGAGACCTTCATTGGGTCTGCCTATCGTGGACAAGAAGGGCAGTTTTTTACACCTGCGGTAGCCGTACAATCCTTGGTGAGCTTAACCGAGCCAGGTGAAGACGACTTAATTGTCGATCCCGCTTGTGGTTCAGGAAGCTTCTTGTTGAGTGCGGCCAAATACATTGACATCACTGGCGGCAATGTTCGTAGAGAGCGCATTCACGGGGTTGACAAGGATACGTACTTGGTAAGACTCTCTCAACTTCACTTAGCTATTCAGTACGACACACTTTTCCCAGTAAACTGCGCGGATAGCTTACACTGGGGAGGTAATGGTTTTGAGGAATCCGAAACTCAAGAGCTGATAGGAAAGTTCTCGCTTGTCCTGACGAACCCACCCTTTGGAGCAAAAATAATCGCGGTTGCCGAGGAAGATCGTCACAATTTTGATCTAGCTTACAAATGGCGCTTCTCAAAGACCACTGGTCGCTACGATAAAAAAGACCAGCTCTTAAGAAATCCTGCTCCACAGGTGTTATTCGTTGAGCGCTGTCTTTCATTAGTTGCTCCAGGGGGACGTATTGGCATGGTTCTCCCAGAGAGCGTCTTATCCAATGTTAAGTACCGCTACGTCGTTCAATATATGCTCGATCACGCGGTTCCGGTTGCTGTGATTGGAATGCCAGAAGCACTTTTTAAGACTAGTGGTCGAGGCGGCACTCATACAAAAGTCTGTTTGGTGGTCTTGGAAAAGCGAGAGGCTCAGGACAATCACCAAGTATTTATGGCTGAAGCCAAATGGTGTGGTCACGATAGCCGTGGACGTGACATTCCAAACAATGACTTGCCAGAAATCGTTGATAACTACCACACCTTTCGCAAAGGGGAGCAAGTAGAGTCAAGTCACCTTGGCTTCGCTGTGCCACTTAAGAAGATACATGACTTTGTTCTTGCTCCTAGATACTACAATCCCGAACCAGTATTGATGATGAGTCGCTTGGAAGAGACCCACGACATTGTCACTATTGGTGAGCTAGTGGATCGCGGCTATTTGTCGATAACGACAGGTCATGAGGTTGGGAAACTAGCTTACGGAACAGGAGATGTCCCGTTTGTCAGAACTTCTGACATTTCAAACTGGGAGGTTAAAATCGATCCAAAACATCTTGTCAGTGAAGAGGTGTACAGTGAATACGCCGAAAAGCAGGATGTTCAAGAAGGCGATATTTTGATGGTGAGAGACGGTACCTATCTTATTGGTACGTGTGCTTATATTACTAAGTATGACACTCGAATTGTTTACCAGAGCCATCTGTATAAGATTCGAGTACTTGAGGGCGCCCCCTTTGATAGCTATTTGCTGTTAGCCCTCTTGTCGTCTCCGGCCATTGAATCACAAATCCAAGCAATGTCATTTACTCAAGATATTATCAACAGCCTTGGCACTCGAATTAACGACCTAATTTTACCTATTCCGAGATCTCCTCAACGGCGACGTGAACTCTCGGATATGGCAAAGCAGGCAATTGAGAGTCGTGCTGAAGGACGAGAACTGGCACGCCGCGTCAGACGAGCTGTTCTTGAGGACTGAAGTTAAATTTCGACACCAAACTGCTGATAGTTGTCATAAATCCGTTTAATCATCTCACGGGTTTCTTGGAGAGAGTGGTGGCCTTGGATGCGGTTACCATCTTCTGAGATCCAGCTGATGTTGTCGGCTGTATGGCCGGACAAGGAGTCATCATTAACCGCCTTTAAGGGATTTAAGTGACCAACTTGAAATGTTGATTTACCGTGGGTTGGGTCAAGCATCTCTCGCTCGAATTCATCAAAAGACATTGCTTCCATTGTGATGGGGCAGCGAGCATAGTCGGTGCTAAGTCCGTAAAGCAAGTCTGCTGACTCAAGGCCTTCTCTCAACTGGTCTGGTACTCCCTGGAAGTGACATAATTGATTAATTAGCCGGTACTCAATTGCCAAGCATGACCTTCGTAGAGCAAAGTGAACTGACTGAGGGTGAGTTTCCCAACGCTTCTCCCGGTTTGTCTTGTGAGTTCCTGTCAGTACACGATCTGTCAAATATGTTTTGACCTGAACCTTGTTTGAATAGGTCATTTTGAATAAGACTGAGAGATGATTGTGCTTTGGGTCTGTAAGAAATGCTCGCAGACGAACTGCGCGGGCCGGTACGTCAGTGAAATACCAGCCAATGTTTTCAAATGTGTGCAGGCGTCCATCTAAAATTCTTTGGTGATAATCCAAAGGGATTTCATAAGGTACTAAGTGGTACCTCTGAAATTTACCAAGAAGCTCGCAGTTTTCTCCAACTCCAGTGGCATCTCTCAGTTCTTCAAGCACTCTTCTGAAAATCGCCAAGCATTCGTCGAAGGAGGCGTAGCGCGGGTCTACCTCACCAAGACGCTGACCCCATCTAACTTCAAATTTAGTAGTATTTATGGCTGGTTTGAGCACTAGCTCGATTAAAAAGACAGAACGAATGATGCCCTGGAGAACATATGCGCTGACCTGTTTGCCGAGCTTCGCACGCACTTCATTAATCAGAGAAGCCAGCTCTCTATCGTCAAGAGCGGTGTTAAGGGCAGCTGAGGAAACTGTGGGAACACTAAAGCGTGCAGAGGTGACCTGGATATCAAAAGTGTTCTTTAACTCGCTCCACTGACTCATACTTTCTCCTCGATCCCATAATTTGAGAAGAGTTCTGAGACAGTGATTTCAAGAGCTGCTGTTAACCGAGTAATAGTTGTAAGAGAGGGATTTCTCTCACCACGCTCGACATCGCTAATATATGTTCGATGAAGGTCAGCGCGAAGAGCTAATTGTTCTTGAGATATACCCAGTTCTTCTCGCCGCTTCTTAATAGCTTGGCCGAAGCGTGTTTTAGTGAGGTCACTGTCATCAGAGGACATGACAGTAGAATAAAAGCCTGTAGACTCCTAGTCTACAGACTCCGAGTGACATATTGTAAATTGCTCTGGTTAATCGTCATCTAGCGCCAGGATAGCTTCGCAGTACTCTTTCCCGTGTATTTTGCACCACTGACTTGACAGTAGGTGTGCAGTGTTGAAGTCAAAGCGTTCATCCTCTGAAACGTCGACTTCTGTCCAAAGGGTTCTCTTATCAGTTCCTTGAATTCGATTACCAGCCTCATCATAAGCGCAAGTGCAGCTATGGGTTACTAGTTCGTGTTGAATCTGCTGAAAATAGCGGTCTGACACATGAAGTTGCTCGTCTTCAGATATTGCTGCTAGCTTAGCTGCCATGTTGACAGGTTTCCCGGCCCAAACCTCATTTTGTCGATCAGTTCTATCTCCATAACGTTTAAGGCCAATCTTTCTCACTAATACCGTCTTCTGATCTATACCAATGTGAGCTCCAACGGGAATATCAGTATCTTTCCTTAGTCTTGGAACAAACACTTCGCTGGCAAATGTCTTAAACGTAACGGCTGCCGCGAGCGCTCGATATGGTTGGTTGCTGTTAAAGAGAGCAAACACTCCATCGCCACGAACATCAATGTAGGGCGCGTCAAAAGCACTGAATAAGCGAACGGCAGTGCCGGTAAACAGCTGGTAGGCGCCAGCTGTACTGTTGTCGTGCTTGCTGGCACTCAACTTAGTCGAATCAATCATGTCAACATAGACGCAAATCACATCTGGAATTCTGAGCCAGTGACCTTGATTCTCGATAGGGATTTTGCCAGTTTCAGGCAGGGTATTTTGCTGGGTGATAGAGCGAGCGGCATCATAGATTGTTACTTGCTCATCAATAATCTCTCTAAAACAGGTTGGTAGCTGATCTTCTGTAATCATGATTTCCTCTCTAGACGCTTCTTATAGAAGATTAATAGGAGAGTGAAAATTGGTGAGGCTAAAGCTGTGATGGTGAAATACACAGCAAGGCTAAAGAGTTGATACTTGCGTACTGCAATTTGAGAATTGACAACGATTTGAGCTGCATAATCTATCTCCAGCGGCGCTATTTCTTCAGTTACAAGCCTGTTTTTCGTGTATAGCTCTCTTAAGTAACTCTTTGGATTGCATTCTGCGATATGCCCGTAGAAAAGCACACTCTCCTCGGGAGATATGTCACGTAGTTGCGGAAGCAGGGGTATCTTGAGTTGCGGAACAAAAGAGGCTAATGCAACACCAGTGCTTAACAACAAAATACCTGCTGCAAAGAGCGCATAATAAAACGCTAATGGGTGGAGATTTGGAGTTGATGCAACTCTGAAAGCACCAAACGCAGCCCCAATATTGGCCGCTACAAGTGCCGCGTTCTTTGCCTCAGCAAATTTGAGCCAGTCGTTTACATTTGATAGGGTATATCTAAGCTGCTCATGCAGTTTTGCTGCCTCAACGTCTCGGATGGGCATTTTCTCCATAGGTCTTTCAACCTTCTTAGCTATAGAACATGTGAGCAGCATTATATAACGGTATGTCAAACGAGGCTTGTCTACACACCACAACCATGCTCAAAACAACTAGGGCAATGAGACCAGTGAGGTCAGCACAGCGTCGTACAATCTTTCTTTTGCGACGTGATTTTCCAGGCGTGGCTCAAAACACGGCTTGTCATAACTCTGTATACTTGGGTAAGAAGGATGATCCGAGCGGCCCATAAAAC
>CAYWKV010000028.1:0-23757 GCA_964458835.1 uncultured Gammaproteobacteria bacterium
CCCCCGTTTCAGGAAGAGGGTTTTCTCTCCCATACATTGCGTGGATTTCGTGGATTTCGTGGGTTTCGGGGCTAAAAGGGTTTTGTCGGTGTTTTCCGTGGCCGAGCTTGGATGCCGTGGGTTTCGTGGCAGAAGGGGTTCTGTCCGTGCTTTCCGTGTTTTCCGTGGCCGATGTTGGAATGTGTTGCGGCTGGCACGGGGTTTGCTCCTCCGGGGCATAGCCACCATCCGGGAGAATCGCATGCCTGACATGTCCCTGCCTCAAGTGCCTCCTGCGCAGCCCGCTGCCAAGCCGTCGCGGGCGCCGGAGGCGGCTGCTGCGACAGCCAAGGATTCATCGTCCGATCAGGAGTTTTCGGGGGTCCTGGGCAAGCGACTCGAGGCCGGTGATGCGGGCTCCGGAGCGGCCGCTCGCGCAGCCGGCGGCAAGCAGCCGGCGACGGCCGAGGACGGCAAGGCGCTGCCGTCGGCCGGCAATGCCGCCGCGCTGCTTGCCGCCCTGGACGGGGGTACGGATGCCGGCCTCGCAGACATGCCGGCCGGCGAAGCGGTGGACGCTGCGGAACAACCCGCGTTGGCGGCGCCGGTTGGCGTGCCCGCCGCCGTCGAGCCGATACCCGAGGCGGCCCGGCAGGCGTGGTTGCAGGCACGCCCCGGTGCCGGGCCAGCGCAGCCCCCCCCGCCGGGGGGGGCGGCCATGCCTCGGGCGTGGCCCAGGCGGTGCACGACATCCTTCGGGAAGCGGGGCATGCCGGCACCGACGCACCGCAGGATCCTGCCGCCGCCGAGCGTCCGGGTGTGGATATCCGGCTGTTGGCGCTGGCCCAGTTGCAGGCCGGTGGGGCGGGAGGCCGCGTAGCGGGCCCGGATGCGGCGCTCGATCGCGCCGCCGCGTCGGCCCCGGCCGTGGTTTCGGCGGCGACGGCCACACCGCAGGATCCGGCTGCGCGCCCGGCGCTGCCCTCGACGGCCATCGACATGCCCTTGCGGCAGGCGGGTTGGGATCAGGCGCTCGGTGACCGCGTCGTGTGGATGGTCAACCAGAAGTTCCAAGGTGCGGAGATCAAACTCAATCCACCGCAGTTGGGCCCCATCGAAGTGCGCATCCAGATGCATCACGATCAGGCGCAGGTCAGTTTCACGGCCCAGCACGGCGCCGTGCGCGACGCGCTGGAGGCGGCCTTGCCGCGGTTGCGTGAGATGTTCGCCGCCAATGGCCTCGGACTCGGGGACGTGAACGTCTCGCAGCAGTCCTTCGCGGACCAGCAGCGACACATGTACGGCTCCGGCGATGGCAAGTTCCGTGCCGCCGTCGACGGTGGAGCCGACGACGAGGTCAATGCGCCGCTGGAACAGGGCATTAGCCACACGACGCGGGTCACCCGCGGCGGCATCGACCTGTTCGCCTGATTCCCCAGCCCTTGATCGCTGTCGATCCTGTGTGCGAAAGGGCGACCGCGCTGCGCCCTGTGCAGGCGCCGGCAAATGTGATACCGTCCCCCAAGCGTCGATAATAACAACAAAATCGTTCCCATGATTGGAGATAAACGAGGCAGATCGAGACGTACCTCCGACACGGCTTCACCGGCCGCGCTGGATGCGACCGCGCGCGAGCAGCGCAAGGAATTCAATTACGTCCTCCAACTCGGCGTAGCCGATTCCCGGATACTGCGCAAATATCACGAGCTGCTGTCACAGGGCGCGGCCGGCTTTGCGCAGGACTACTACGATTTCCTGTTCGACAATCCCGCCATGGCCGAAACGCTCTACGCCTACGAGCGCGATGGCGGCGATGTGGGCGACCTGGTGCGTTCGCAGCTGCAGCACATGCTGCAACTTCTGGCGGCGGACCACGACGGGGGAGATGCCCACGCCGGTCAGCGCCATTTCATCACGGGCATGCGGCCGATCTGGGTGATGGGCGCCTATCGGCTGTACCTGAATCACCTGCAGAATCTCATCGAAACCTCAGCAGAGATTGCGTCTGAAGACCGCAGGTCGCTCGAGGCGGCGCTGGTCAAACGCGTCTTCCTCGACCTCGGGCTGATGCTGCAGGGCCACTGGGACGCGACGCGGCTCCAGCTCGAGGCGGCCCGCGGGGACGCCGAGACGGCGCACGCGCGCATCGAGGATCTGCTCGCCAATACGTCCCAATATCTCTGGTCCTACAACACCCGCGCGCAGGAGTTGCTGTACGTCAGCCCGCCGCTGCGCGCATTGTGCGATGTCGGCGCACAGGAACCGATCCCGTGCTTCGACAACGTCCATGCCGATGACCGCGAGCGGGTCGCGGCGGCGTGGCAGTCCGCGCTCGAGGGCGAGGCGGCGGAAGTGCGGGTGCGCGTGCGCCTGCAGACCGGCGACGACCGCTGGTGCTGCCTGCGCCTCCAGCCTGCGGGCGGCGGGCGGCGCCGAGTGCGGCGTATCGACGGGCTGCTCGTGGATATCACCGAAACCCAGCGCGCGCTGGATGTGCTGGAGCATCAGGCGACCACCGACGAGTTGACGGGCCTGGCCAATCGGACGCTGTGGCACGACCGCGTGACCCAGGCCCTGTCGACCCTGCGCCGCGAAGAGGCGCGCGAGGTCGTGCTCATGCTGCTCGATCTCGACCATTTCAAGCTGGTGAACGACGAGCTCGGTCATGCGGCGGGGGACGAGGTCCTGAAACAGGTGGCGCAGCGGCTCCGGGCCGCGCTGCGGGATTCGGATACCCTGGCGAGGCTCGGTGGCGACGAATTCGCCATCCTCATGCCGGCGGTGCCGGGCGGCGCGCGTGCCGGAGAACATGTCGCCGCCAAGATCCTCGGCTGCTTCGAGCAGCCCTTCCACGCCGCCGACCGCGAACTGTTCATGAACGCATCCATCGGCATCGCAGTCTCGCCGGATCACGGCGAGACGGTCGAGGTCCTGCTGAACCATGCCGATATCGCCATGTATCGCGCCAAGCGCAGCGATGGCCACTACAGCTTCTACGCCGATGGCGGCAACAGCGGCACCCGGCAGCTGCAGTTCTCGGGTCAGCTGCGCGATGCCCTTGATCGCAACGAATTCGAGCTGCATTACCAGCCCAAGCTGCGGCTGCAGGACCGGCAGGTGTGCGGTGTGGAGGCGCTCCTGCGCTGGCAGCATCCGCAGCATGGCCTGGTGCGGCCCGGCCAGTTTCTCCCCGTCGCCGAACAGATCGGCCTGATGGCGCCCATCACCAGCTGGGTGCTCGTGACGGCCCTGCGCCAGTGCAAGGCGTGGCAGGAGGCGGGCATGCACATGCCGGTATCGGTGAACGTCTCAGCGCGGGATTTCCAGAATCCGCGTCTGCTGGAACGGATCCGCGGGGCGCTGGATGTGGCGGGCGTCGACGGCGAATGCCTGGAGATCGAGATTACCGAAGACATTCTGATGGCGGATCTCGAGCGCGGTGCCGCCGTGCTGGACCGGCTGCGGGCGCTGGGCATTGCAGTGGCCATCGACGATTTCGGTACGGGCTATTCCTCGCTGGCCCACCTCAAGCGCCTGGCGATCAATACCCTCAAGATCGACAAATCCTTCCTCTCGGACATGGCGCGCGACGGCCATGATGCGATGATCGTGCGTTCCATCATCGACCTCGGCCACAACCTGGGCTTCCGCCTGGTGGCCGAGGGCGTGGAGGACGAGCAGGCCTGCGCGCTGTTGACCGAGTTGGGCTGCGACGCCGTACAGGGCTACCACGTCAGCCGACCGTTGCCGGACGCCGTTTTCGCCGACTGGCTGCGGGCGGCCCCCCGCGGTGGAACGACCTGAACCGCCGCAAGCGGGTCCTCCGGCCCGCTCCGCCTTCGCCAAGTTTTCGGCTGCCTGCCCTGCGCAACGCCCGTCAAACCCCTGGCGCCGGCCAATAAATTACTCACAACCTATTTATTTCACAGCGAAAATATTCCTCTGACGCCGTGGCATAGCTCTTGCTTTCGCCAGGACAACCCGCAGTCCTGGAGAGCATGACGCATGGCCAAGCAAGATCTGGATCTCGATGTCGAGGCCGAACGCCCCGCCAAGAAATCCGGCACGTTGAAATGGATCCTGATCGGCGTCGCCGGTCTGCTGGTCATCGGCTCGGCGACCTACGCGGCGCTGTACTTCGCCGGCATTGTCGGTGCACCCGAAGCCGTCACGGCGGAAGCCGAGGCGAAGGGTGGGCCCGCCGACGCGCCCAAGCCGCCGCCGCTCTATCTGCCGATGGAGCCGGCCTTCGTCGTCAATTTCACCGCCAACCCCAATGCGCGCTTCCTGCAGATCAACCTGCAGGTCTCGGCCCGTGACAGCACCGTTCTGGAACAGGTCGAGAAGCACTCACCGGCGATCCGCAACAGCCTGGTCCTGCTGTTCTCCAGCCAGGATCCGATGGTGCTGAATTCCCGGGAAGGTAAGGAGGATCTGCGCCGGCAGACCCTCGAGGAGATCAACCGTGTCCTCAAGGGGCAGGCCGGGATCGCGGGCGTGGAAGACGTCTTCTTCACCAACCTCGTGATGCAGTAAGGGTGACTCCATGAACGATCTGCTCTCACAGGAAGAAATCGACGCCCTGCTGCACGGGGTGGGCAGCGGCGACATCGACACCGAGGGCGATGCGAGCCTGGCGGACGGTGAGGCGCAGAGTTACGACTTCAACAGTCAGGACCGCATCGTCCGCGGGCGTATGCCCACGCTGGAGATGATCAACGAACGTTTCGCGCGCCATTTCCGCATCAGTCTGTTCAACATGCTGCGACGCACCGCCGAGATTTCTGTCGGGGGCGTGCAGATGCTGAAGTTTTCCGAGTACGTCCACAGCCTGTTCGTGCCCACCAGCCTCAATCTCGTGAAGGTGAACCCGCTGCGCGGCACCGGGTTGTTCGTCTTCGATCCCAAGCTCGTGTTCATCGTCGTGGACAATTACTTCGGCGGTGACGGGCGTTTCCCGACCAAGATCGAAGGCCGCGAATTCACGCCGACCGAGCAGCGCGTCATTCATCGTATTCTGCAGCAGGCCTTCAGCGATCTGCATCAGGCCTGGAAGCCCGTTCTGCCGGTCGAATTCGAGTATCTCAATTCAGAAGTCAATCCCCAGTTCGCGAACATCGTCAGCCCGACGGAGGTCGTGGTGGTGTCGACGTTCCACATCGAGCTGGAGGGCGGTGGCGGAGCCCTGCACGTGACCCTACCGTATTCGATGGTGGAGCCGATCCGTGATCTGCTCGACGCCGGTGTGCAGAGCGATCGCAGTGAGGTCGACGACCGCTGGCGGCTTGCGATCCGAGAGGAAATGAAGGGCGCGAGCGTCGAATTGAGCAGCATGCTCACGGAGACCACCATCAGCCTGCGCGAGCTGCTCAAGCTCAAGGCGGGCGACGTGATTCCCATCGATTTTCCCGAGGCAGTCACCCTGCGTGCCGAGGATGTTCCGGTGTTCCGCGGCAAGTTCGGTGTGTCGCAGGGCAATCGTGCCATCAAGATCAGCAGCCGCGTGCAGCTCAAGCCGATCGGCAGTGTGACGGCCACGAGCCTTCAACCCAAATCCCAGGCGGGCAGGTGAGCGATATGAACAACGATAGCGAGAACCAGAACGACGACGCGATGGATGATTGGGGCGCCGCGCTGGCCGAACAGGCGGCAGGCGGCCAGGGCCCGGTGCGGGCGGCGGAGCTCGACAGCCTCGAGAGCGACAACATGCCCGTGGCCGTCGACGAGGACCGTAATCTGGACATGATCCTCGACATCCCCGTCACTATCGCGATGGAGATCGGCCGCACGCGCATCAGCATACGCAATCTGCTGCAGCTCAATCAGGGCTCGGTGGTGGAACTCGATCGTCTCGCCGGCGAACCGATGGACGTACTGGTCAACGGCACGCTGGTGGCCCACGGCGAGGTGGTGGTCGTGAACGACAAGTTCGGTATACGGCTGACCGATGTCGTCAGCCCCGCCGAACGCGTCAAGAAGCTCCGCTAGGCGTCCCCCGATGAGGTCTCTCTGGCATCGATGGACGACTGCGCTCGTCAGCGGCTGGCTGCCGTTCGTGGCGGAGGCGGCGGAGACGGCGCCGACGGCCGGAAAGGCGGCGCCGGCACTCGAGCCGCTGGCCACCGGTGGCCTGCTGCAGATGCTGCTCGGCTTGCTGGTGGTGTTGGCGCTGATCGCCGGGCTGGCCTGGATGATGCGTCGCAGCGGCGCACTGCAGGGTGGCGCGGCCGGTTCGCTGCGTATCCTCGGCGGTCTGTCCATGGGCGCCCGCGAGCGCATCGTGCTGGTGCAGGTCGGCGACAAGCAGCTGCTGCTGGGCATCGCACCCGGCCGGGTCCAGACCCTGCATGTGCTGGAGGAACCGGTCGCGCTCCGCGAGCCGGGGCGGCCGGTGGCGGGCAGCTTCGCCGCCAATCTCAGCGCCGCGCTGCGCCGGGGCAGGTCGTCATGAGGCCGCTGCGCGGGTGGTGGCTGGCGGGAGGGGCTCTGGCCGGGCTGTTGGGACCGGCTCTGGCCCTGGCCGAGCCCGGTTTCGCCGCGCTGCGGGTCGAGACCGGTCCCGACGGCGGACAGACCTATTCGGTGAGCATCCAGGTGCTCGCCCTGATGACGGCACTGAGCTTCCTGCCGGCCGCGCTCATGATGATGACCTCGTTCACGCGCATCATCATCGTGCTGGCGATCCTGCGGCAGGCGCTGGGCACGATGCAGACGCCGTCCAACCAGATCCTCGTCGGTCTGTCGCTGTTCCTGACCTTCTTCGTGATGATGCCGGTGTTCGACGAGGTCTACGACACGGCGCTTCAACCCTATCTGAACGAGGAACTGGCGCCGCAGGACGCGCTGACCCGGGCGGCGGCACCGTTCCACGAGTTCATGCTGGGCCAGACGCGTGATGCCGATCTGGCGACTTTCGCCGACATCGCGCGCGCCGAGCCGGTGGAGTCGGCCGAGCAGGTGCCGTTCTCGCTGCTGTTGCCGGCGTTCGTCACCAGCGAACTGAAGACGGCGTTCCAGATCGGTTTCCTGATCCTGATCCCGTTTCTGGTAATCGACCTGGTGGTTGCCAGCCTGCTGATGTCCATGGGCATGATGATGCTGTCGCCCATGATCGTGTCGCTGCCGTTCAAGATCATGCTGTTCGTGCTCATCGACGGCTGGACGCTGATCATGGGTACGCTCGCCTCCAGCTTCTTCACGGGCGCCTGAGCGCCCGCCCCCTGGACCGCCCACCGGAGCCGCCATGACCCCTGAAACCGTAATGACCATCGGCCGCCAGACGCTGGAGATCACGGCTCTGCTGGCCGGTCCGCTGCTGATTTCGTCTCTGATCGTCGGCCTGATCATCGCCATGTTCCAGGCCGCCACCCAGATCAACGAAATGACCCTGACCTTCATCCCCAAGCTCATCACCATCGCGGTGGTGCTGCTGGTCGCCGGTCCCTGGCTGCTGCAGGCGCTGGTGACGTTCACCATCCGCCTGATCCAGTCCATCCCGCAGGTGATCGGCTAGCGGCGGGCGGGGAGCGACCATGCTGTTCACCACGGCACAGATCGCGGGCTGGATTGGCGACTTCCTCTGGCCGCTGATGCGCGTTGCCATGATGCTCGCGGTGGCCCCCATCTTCGGTGGACGGCTGGTGCCGATGCGCGTGCGCCTCGTGCTGGCGGTGCTGATCACCTGGGTACTGGTGCCCGTCATACCCGCCGCGCCGGCGGTCGACCCGCTGTCCCCGGCGGGCGTGCTGGTTACGGCCCAGCAGCTGCTCATCGGCCTGATCCTGGGCTTCATGCTGCAGCTGGTATTCAGCGCGCTGATGATCGCCGGACACACCGTCGCCATGGGCATGGGGCTCGGTTTCGCCTCCATGGTCGATCCGCAGAACGGGGTGCAGGTGCCGGTGGTCGGCCAGTACTACGTCACCTTCGCCAGTCTGCTGTTCCTGGCCCTGAACGGCCATCTGGCCCTGATCGGCGTGCTGGCGGACAGCTTCCACAGTCTGCCGGTGGCGGTCGACGGCGTGGCGCGCCAGACGCTCCTGGACGTGGCGGTGTGGGGCAGCCGCATGTTTGCCGGCGGCCTGCTGATCGCCATCCCTGCGGTGACGGCGCTGCTGCTCACCAACATCGCGTTCGGCGTCATCACCCGCGCCGCACCGCAGCTGAACATCTTCGGCGTCGGCTTCCCGCTGACGCTGACGCTGGGATTCATCATCATGATATTCACACTGCCGGCGCTGGTACCGCAGTTCACCGATCTGCTTGGCGACGCCTTCGGGGTCCTGGGCGCTCTGGGCGGAGGCGGCTGAGATGGCCGAGAATGCCGACGGTCAGGAGCGCAGTGAACGCGCGACTCCCAAGCGCGTCCGGGAGGCGCGCGAAAAGGGCCAGATCGCCCGCTCCCGCGAGTTCAACACCATGGTCATGCTGCTGTCATTCGCGGCGGGCTTGCTGCTGTTCGGCGATGTGCTCATGGGGCAGTTCATGGATCTGCTGCGCGACGGACTGACACTCGACCGTCGCGTCATCTTCGACCCGCACGGTGCCATCGACGGCATGGCACGTTCGCTGCGTGCCGCCATGTGGATGCTCGCCCCCTTTCTGATCATCGGCGTCATCGCCGCGGTGGCGTCGTCGCTTGCCATCGGCGGCTGGTCGTTCAGCCTGCAGGCATTGGCGTTCAAGGCGGAAAAACTCAATCCCATCACCGGTATGAAGCGGCTGTTTGCGCTGCGCGGCCTGGTGGAACTGCTCAAGGCCCTGGCCAAATTCCTGCTGATCGGTGCGGTCGGCGCGGCGCTCCTGTGGCACTACGGCGACGACTTCATCGGCCTAGGCTATCAGGAGCCTGCGGCGGCGCTGGTTCATGCCGGCCAGATCCTCGGCTGGTCGTTCCTGCTGCTGAGCGTGGTGCTGGTGCTGATCGCCGCAGTGGATGTCCCGTTCCAGCTCTGGGATTTCAACAAGAACCTGAAGATGACCAAGCAGGAGATCCGCGACGAGTTCAAGGACACGGAAGGCAAGCCCGAGGTCAAGAGCCGGATACGGCAGATGCAGCGCGAGGCCGCCCAGCGGCGCATGATGGAAAAGGTGCCGGACGCGGATGTCGTGATCACCAACCCGACCCACTATGCCGTCGCGCTGAAGTACGACGGCGGCAATATGCGCGCGCCGCGGGTGGTGGCCAAGGGCCGCGACCTGATCGCGGCGCAGATCCGCGCCAAGGCCGTCGAACACGGCGTGACGATCTTCTCCGCGCCGCCGCTGGCACGCGCCATCTACTTCAGCACCGAACTCGACCAGGAGATCCCCGCGGGGCTGTATTTCGCGGTGGCCCAGGTGCTGGCCTACGTCTATCAGCTGCGCAACGTGCGCGGCGACGCCCGCCATGCGCCGCAGGCACCGACCGATCTGGACATCCCGCCGGATCTCGTGCGCGACAGCTGACCGCTCCCCCGTAATAGGGCGCAATATGCCCAGCGCGTTGTGCTGGATGGTTTTTCCGTCGGCACGGCGCAGTTCCACTCCCTGTCCTCGCCGGACACATTGTGCTGCACCAACACGCCCTTGGGCTCGCCTGGCTGGCGTGCTCCGGCGGTCCCGTTCGTCGCTCCGCCTCCGGCTGTCGCAAGTCGGCTTCACGGCCTGACCCGGCCGGCAGCCCTGTGCCACAGCCGGTTCCCTCGCCCCGGACACCGACACATCCGGCGCATCATGGAGCTCGACGCGAACAGCAGGATCCACGTACAGAGGAAATGGGTGGCGTCAGCGCTACGACACGTCGCCGAGGCCGCTTCGATACCCCGTACCCGCCGCCCCGCAACCTCCTGAAATCCTGGGCCATCCCCCGCGTCAGAAAAACTTTTTCAATCCTGGCAAGAGTTTTGAATGAATTTTGGCCGGTGTCGATGATTTGACACGGGTTCGACTCGAGGCGGATATGAACGGCAACGAACTGCTCCTCACCCTGCGCAACCTGACCCGCAACGGCCTGGGCGCGCCCCTGATGCTCGTCCTGATGCTGGCCATGATGGTGGTGCCACTGCCGCCGCTCATGCTGGACATGCTGTTCACCTTCAACATCGCCCTGTCTCTGGTGGTGCTGATGGTGGTGATCTACGCGCTGCGGCCGCTGGATTTTGGCATCTTCCCCACCGTGCTGCTGATCGCGACGCTGATGCGGCTCGCCCTCAACGTGGCGTCGACGCGCGTGGTGCTGCTCGACGGCCATACCGGCACGGGTGCGGCGGGCAAGGTCATCGAGGCCTTCGGCGAGTTCGTCATCGGCGGCAACTATGCGGTCGGCCTGGTGGTCTTCGCCATCCTCGTCATCATCAACTTCGTGGTCGTCACCAAGGGTGCCGGGCGCGTGTCCGAGGTCAGCGCGCGCTTCACCCTGGACGCCATGCCCGGCAAGCAGATGGCCATCGACGCCGATCTGAACGCCGGCCTGATCACCCAGGACGAGGCCCGCACACGGCGCGCCGACGTCGGCCGGGAGGCGGATTTCTATGGCGCCATGGACGGTTCCAGCAAATTCGTCCGCGGCGACGCCATCGCCGGCATCCTGATTCTGTTCATCAACATCATTGGCGGGCTGGCCATCGGCATGATCCAGCACGGGCTGCCGTTCGCCACCGCCATGCACAACTACACCCTGCTGACCATCGGCGATGGCCTGGTTGCGCAGATTCCCTCGCTGGTGCTGTCGACCGCGACCGCGATCATCGTGACGCGCGTGTCCAGTTCCCAGGACATGGGACAGCAGTTGTTCGCGCAGATGTTCGCCAAGCCGGCGGCGCTGGGCGTCACCGCCGGCGTGCTTGGCTTGCTGGGCATCATCCCGGGAATGCCGAATGTGGCGTTCCTGTCGCTCGCGGCACTCGGTGGCTGGGGCGCCTGGTATCTCGCCCAGCGGCAGAAGGCGGAGGCCGTTGCCGCCGCGCAGGCCGAACAGCCGAAACAGCCGGTCAGCAGCGAACCGCGGGATCTCAGCTGGGACGACGTGGGGCCGGTGGACATCGTCGGGTTGGAAGTGGGCTATCGGCTGATCCCACTGGTGGACCGCCAGCAGGGCGGGCCGCTGATGGACCGGATCAAGGGCGTGCGCAAGAAGCTGTCGCAGGAGCTCGGCTTCCTCATCCAGCCGGTGCACATCCGCGACAATCTCGATCTCTCGCCCAACGCCTATCGCATCACCCTGCTGGGTGTGCCGGTCGGTGAGGCGGAGGTCTATCCCGAACGCGAACTCGCCATCAATCCGGGGCAGGTGTTCGGCCGCGTGCCCGGCGTCGCGACGCGCGATCCGGCCTTCGGCCTGGAGGCCGTGTGGATCGACCTCGATCAGCACGACAATGCCCAGGCGATGGGCTACACCGTCGTCGATGCCAGCACCGTGGTCGCCACCCACCTGAGCAGTCTGCTGCAGGAGCACGCCAACGAGCTGCTCGGCCACGAAGAGGTCCAGCAGTTGCTCGAAACCCTCAAGAAGAGCGCGCCCAAACTGGTCGAGGACCTGGTGCCGAAGACGCTGCCGCTGGGCGTGGTGGTCAAGGTTCTGCAGAGCCTGCTGGCCGAACGCATCCCCATCCGCGACATGCGCACCATAGCCGAAAGCCTGGCGGAGCATGCGCCACGGAGTCAGGACGCCGGCGTTTTGACAGCCACCGCGCGCGTCGCGTTGGGGCGCTCTATTATCCAGCATATCAATGGTATGGCACCTGAACTTCCAGTGATTGCACTGGAGCCGGCACTGGAACAGATATTGCTTCAGTCGATTCAGGGCGCTCAGGACGGCGGCGTCGGTTTCGAACCGGGCCTCGCGGACCAGATGCACCGGGCGCTCTCGGAACGCACCCAGCAACAGGAGGCCCAGGGTCAGCCGGCAGTGCTGCTGGTGGCCCCGCCGATCCGGCAATGGCTGGCACGGCTGGTGCGGCACAGCATCCCCGCGCTGCACGTGCTGGCCTACAACGAAGTGCCGGACAACAAGCAGATCAAGGTGGTTTCGACCGTCGGGCACAAGCTGCCCGGGTTGGGACAGGCGGCGCTGGCCTGAGCGCCGCAGCGCTGGATACGTGCCGGCAGCAGCCCGGCAGGCATGACTTGAGGGTGTGGCCATGAAGATCAAACGCTACTTCGCCGCGGATATGCGTCAAGCCATCCGCAAGGTCCGCGACGAGCAGGGGCCCGATGCGGTGATCCTGTCGAACCGCAAAGTGGAAGGCGGTGTGGAGATCATCGCCGCGGTCGACTACGACGAGGCGCTGGTCGACCAGGTGCTCGGGCGGGCAGCGCCCCTCCCGGCCCTGCAGCCGGCGGAGACATCGTCGCCCGGCGACGGCGTGGCCAAGGCGGTCGCGGAGCAGGTAGCCGCCCAGGCGGCGGCCCGTCCGGCCGGCATCACCCTGGGCGAGAGGCATGCCGTGGCAGCCGGCGTCGCCGACGGTGCCGACGCCGGCAAGGGTGCCATCTACTGGGCGCAGGACCCCGCCCTGGTGGAGATGCGCCGCGAGATCCACGAACTCCGCGGCCTGCTGGAGAATCAGCTCGCGCACCTGGCCTGGGGCGATCTGCAGCGCCGCCAACCGCAAAAGACCGAACTGCTGCGGCGGTTGACGGCGCTCGGCCTGTCGAATGAACTGTGCCGCACGCTGGCGGAGCAGGCGGGAGAGGCCGGCGACGAGGATCAGGCGTGGCGCCGGGCGCTGGGCTTGCTCGCCCACCGGATCCGGGTCACCGACGACGACATCCTCAATACCGGCGGCGTGATCGCCCTGGTCGGATCGACCGGCGTCGGCAAGACCACCACCGTCGCCAAACTGGCCGCGCGCTATGCGCTGCGGCATGGCCAGCGCAATGTGGCGCTGGTGACCACCGACTGCTACCGCATCGGCGCCCACGAACAGCTGTTCACCTACGGCCGCATCCTCGGCGTGCCGGTGCAGGTCGCCTCCAGCCACACCGAACTGCAGAACGCGCTCGGCAGCCTGCTCGACAAACGTCTGGTACTGATCGACACCGCCGGCATGAGCCAGCGGGATCTGCGCCTGACCGAGCAGTTCGCCACCCTGAAGGCCAGCGGCTTCCCGCTGCAGGCCTACCTGGTCATGCCGGCCACCATCCAGACCAGCGTCCTCGAGGAGACGTTCCGTGCGTTCAGCAAGACCGATCTGGCCGGTTGCATCCTGACCAAGATGGACGAGGCGGCCAGCCTCGGCGGCGCGATCTCGGTGGTGGCGAAACACGGATTGCCGCTGGCCTACGTCGGTGACGGCCAGCGAGTCCCCGAAGACTTACACCCGGCGCGCGCCCACAACCTGGTCAACCGCGCCGTTTCACTCATGCAGCAAGCTGGACAGGATTCCAATGACGAGACCCTTGCAGAGCGGTTTGGCGGGATGGCGGCCAATGTACATGTCTGACCCCGGCATCGATCAGGCCGCCGGGCTGCGCAGATTGAATCAACCCAGGCCGGTGCGCGTGATCGCGGTGACCAGCGGCAAGGGCGGCGTCGGCAAGACCAATGTCTCCGTGAACCTGGGCGTGGCCCTGGCGGAGGACGGCAAGCAGGTGATGCTGCTGGACGCCGATCTCGGTCTGGCGAACGTCGACGTGATGCTCGGCCTGCATCCGGAGTACGACCTGTCGCATGTGATCCGGGGGCAGCGCACCCTGGAGGAAGTGATCGTCACCGGCCCCTGTGGCCTGCGCATCGTGCCCGCCTCCAGTGGCACCAAGGCCATGGCCGAACTCAGTCCCATGGAGCACGCCGGCGTCATCCGTGCCTTCAGCGAGCTGTCCCACGATGTGGACGTCCTGATCATCGACACGGCCGCCGGCATCTCGGATAGCGTGGTCAGCTTTTCCCGTGCCTCACAGGAAGTGATCGTCGTGGTCTGCGACGAGCCGGCGTCGATCACCGACGCCTACGCGCTCATCAAGCTGCTGAGCCGCGAATACGGCATCGAGCGTTTCCGCGTGCTGGCGAACATGGCGCACAGCGCCCAGGAGGGTCGCGACCTGTTCGCCAAGATCGCGCGCGTCACCGAGCGCTATCTCGACGTCACCCTGGATTTCATCGGCGCGGTGCCCTTCGATGACTATCTGCGCAAGGCCATCAAGCGGCAGAAGTCGGTGGTGGAGGCCTATCCGCGCTCGCGCGCCGCGATGGCCTTCAAGACCCTCGCCCAGCGCACGGACAAATGGCCGGTGCCGACGGGCGCGGCCGGGCATCTGGAATTCTTCGTGGAACGTTTGATCAATTCGACCGCTGGCGAGCTGGAGGTGCTGCCATGAAAGGGGCTGCCGTATATGCCGAGAACAAGGACAAGGGGCAGGACGAGCTGGTCGTCCGCCATGCACCGCTGGTGAAGCGCATCGCCTATCACCTGATGAGCCGCCTGCCGCCGAGCGTGCAGGCCGACGATCTCATCCAGGCCGGCATGATCGGCCTGCTGGAGGCCTCTCGCAACTACGATCCGAGCCAGGGGGCGAGTTTCGAGACCTATGCCGGCATCCGCATCCGTGGCGCGATGCTGGACGAGATCCGCCGCACCGACTGGACGCCACGTTCGGTGCACCGCAAGGCGCGCCAGGTGGCCGAGGCGGTGCGCACCATCGAGAACAGCAAGGGCCGCGACGCGCGTGACAACGAAGTGGCCGCGCTCATGGGCATCAGCCTGGATGAATACCACAAGATCCTGCAGGACGCGACCGGCTGCCGGGTGTTCAGCTTCGAGGACCCCGCGGCGCTCGGTCACGGTGAAGACGAGGATTACGGCGGCGCGGAGGCCCCGAACCATCCCCTGGAGAATCTCCAGTATCAGGATTTCCAGAAGGCGCTCGCCGACGCCATCGGCGGCCTGCCCGAGCGGGAGCGCCTGGTCATGTCGCTGTACTACGACGAGGAACTCAATCTGCGCGAGATCGGCGAGGTGCTGGGCGTCAGCGAGTCGCGCGTCTGCCAGATCCACGGCCAGGCCCTGATCCGGCTGCGGGCCCGCATGGGCGAGTGGCTGGTCGACTGAAGACACCGGGACTTGCGCCGCTATAGCGCAAGTGACCGGATACCGGACATTTTCAGATTGAACCCGAGAGCGGGGCCGTGAGCATGTTCATCAGGAGGCAGAGTTGGACAAGAACATGAAGATTCTCATCGTGGACGACTTTTCCACGATGCGGCGGATCATCAAGAATCTCCTGCGCGACCTGGGTTTCAACAACACCCAGGAGGCGGACGACGGCAATACCGCCTTGCCCATGCTCCAGTCCGGGAATTTCGATTTCCTGGTCACCGACTGGAACATGCCGGGCATGACGGGCATCGATCTGCTGAAGGCCGTGCGCGCCGACGCCAAGCTGGCGAGCCTGCCGGTCCTGATGGTGACCGCCGAGGCCAAGAAGGATCAGATCGTCGAGGCGGCGCAGGCAGGCGTCAATGGTTACATCGTCAAGCCCTTCACGGCCGTCACCCTGAAGGAGAAGATCGACAAGATCTTCGAGCGCCTGCAGGCCGCTACGGGTTGACGGGGGTCGGATGAACGCACCCAACACGGTGGTCGACGACGGCTCGCTGGCCCAGGCACGGCGGCTGGTGGAGGAACTGGAACGCGGCAATGATGCCGAGGCGTCGCGGCTGCTGGACGATCTGGCCCGCCGGCGCGATACCGGTCTGTTTCAGGAGCTCGGCAAGCTGACGCGCGAGCTGCACGACGCCCTGTCCAGCTTCCAGCTGGATTCGCGCATCGCCGCGCTCGCGGAACATGAGATACCGGACGCCAAGGAACGGCTGAACTACGTGATCACCATGACCGAGCAGGCGGCCAACAGCACCCTGAACGCGGTGGAGGAAAGCCTGCCGATGGCCGAGGAGCTGCAGACGCGGGCCGACGCGCTGCACGCGAAATGGCTGCGCTTCCGGCGCAAGGACATGGATGTGGCGGAGTTCCGTGCACTGGTTCCCGAGATCGACAGCTTCCTCGATCTGACCAGCGGCCATGCCGGCAAGCTGAACAGCAATCTCTCCGAGGTGCTGATGGCGCAGGGTTTCCAGGACCTGACCGGCCAGATCATCCGCCGCGTGATCAACCTGGTCAAGGACGTCGAAGAGAATCTCGTCGGTCTGATCCGCATCTCGGGCGGACGCCTGGCGCAGCCGGAGACGGCTGTCGCACCCCGTGCCGGCAAGGATGATCTCGCCCGCGGCGTCGGACCTCAGGTGCCCGGCGTGGACACGCAGGACGTGTTGAGCAGCCAGGACGATGTCGATGATCTGCTGTCGAGCCTGGGGTTCTGAGCGGAAATTTCGAAGGACGCATGCCATGGGCTTTGATCCCAACGACGATATCCTGCGGGACTTTCTGGTCGAGGCCGGCGAGCTGCTCGAACAGCTTGGCGAGCAACTGGTGGGCCTTGAGCAGCATCCCCGGGACGGCGCACTGCTGAATGCGGTCTTCCGCGGTTTCCACACCATCAAGGGCGGCGCCAGCTTCCTGAATCTCACCCATCTGGTGGAGGTCTGCCATCACGCGGAGGACGTGTTCAACGTCCTGCGCAACGGCGAGCGGCTGATCGACGCCGGCCTGATGGACGCGGTGCTGCGCGTGCTGGATGTGGTCAACGGCATGTTCGCCGAGATCCATGGCGGCCAGGAGCCGGGGCCGGCCGATCCCGCCCTCTTGGAGCAGCTCACGGCCTATGCCGTGCCCGGCGATACGGCGGCCGCGGCGTCATCGACGCCGCCGGTCGCCGCAGCCCCCGGCGACGGCGACATCACCGATGACGAATTCGAGCGCATGCTGGACGCCGCCCGGATCGAAACGGCCTCCGGCGCTGCGGAATCGCCGCCCAAGGTCGGCGGCGATGAAATAACGGACGACGAGTTCGAGGCGCTGCTCGATCAGCTGCACGGCTCGGGCTCGCCCAAGGCGGTGCCGGTCACGGCATCGCCCGTGGAGAAGGGCATCACCGGCGATGCCATCACCGACGACGAATTTGAGGCGTTGCTGGACGAGCTGCATGGCAAGGGCGCGCCACCCGTATCAGCCCGGCCGTCGCCCGCCGCCGCACCCGCCAGGCCGGTGTCGGTACCGGCTCCGGCGACTCCGGCGCCGGCGGTGGAGACCACGGTGCGCGTCGACACCAAGCGCCTCGACGACATCATGAACCTGGTCGGCGAGCTGGTGCTCGTGCGCAACCGCCTGGCGACGCTCAAGGCGAGCATGGGCGAGGGCGACGTCGCCAAGGCGGTGGCCAACCTGGACGTGGTCACAGCCGATCTGCAGATGGCGGTGATGAAGACCCGCATGCAGCCCATCAAGAAGGTGTTCGGCCGGTTTCCGCGCGTGGTCCGCGACCTGGCGCGCAGCCTGAACAAGGAAGTGAACCTGGAACTCCAGGGTGAGGAGACCGACCTCGACAAGAACCTCGTCGAAGCGCTGGCTGATCCACTGGTGCACCTGGTGCGCAACGCCGTGGACCATGGCATCGAGAGCCCGGAAGAGCGGCTCGCGGCCGGCAAGGAACGCGCCGGCACGGTGGTTCTCGCCGCCGAGCAGGAGGGCGATCACATCCTGCTGTCCATCGAGGACGACGGGCGTGGCATGGACCCGGAGGTGCTGCGGCGCAAGGCGGTGGAGAAGGGCCTGATGGACGCCGAGAGCGCCGCGCGCCTGGACGAGAAGGACTGCTACAACCTGATCTTCCATGCCGGTTTTTCCACCAAGACCGAGATCTCCGACATCTCCGGCCGCGGCGTCGGCATGGATGTGGTGAAGACCCGCATCGCCCAGTTGAACGGCAGCATCGATATCGATTCGAAACAGGGCCGCGGTTCGCGCCTGTCCATCCGCGTGCCGCTGACGCTCGCGATCATGCCCACGCTCATGGTGGTGCTGGGCAAGCAGCCGTTTGCGCTGCCGCTTGCCAGCGTCAGCGAGATCTTCGATCTGGATCATCAGCGCACCAACGTGATCGATGGCCAGCTGACCGTGCGGGTGCGCAACAAGGCACTGCCGCTGTTCTATCTGCGCAAGTGGCTGACGCGCGGGGCGGCGGACAACGGCTCGGGCGGCCACGTGGTGCTGGTGCAGGTCGGCAGCCAGAAGGTCGGCTTCGTCGTCGATCAGCTGATCGGCCAGGAGGAGGTGGTCATCAAGCCGCTCGGCGCCATGCTCCAGGGCATGCCCGGCTTCGCCGGCGCGACCATCACCGGCGACGGCCGCATCGCGCTGATCCTCGACGTACCAGGTCTTATGAAGAAATACGCGCGGCGCGGCTGAGCGGCGTTGCGCGGACAATGAAGGGGGCGGCGATGTTGCACGCGGCCTCGGGGCGAAACGGTAGGCAAAGGGCAGAATTTGACGTGATCCGGGTATTGGTGGTCGATGACTCGGGCTTTTTTCGCCGCCGCATTGTCGAGATCCTGGAGGCCGACAGCCGCCTGAAGGTGGTCGGCACGGCGGGCGATGGCAGGGAGGCCGTGCAGAAAGTCATGGAGCTCAAACCTGACGTGGTGACCATGGACATCGAGATGCCGGTCATGGACGGTATCACGGCCGTGCGGCGCATCATGAAGCTGCAGCCGACGCCGGTGCTGATGTTCTCGTCGCTCACCTACGACGGCGCCAAGGCCACGCTCGATGCACTGGAAGCGGGCGCGCTGGATTTCCTCCCCAAGCGTTTCGATGACATCTCCCAGGACAAGGAGGAGGCCAAGCGGGTGCTGCGCACGCGCGTGCGCATGATCGGCGCGCGCCGCCAGCCGTCGCCCGCGACCACCTCCGCGGTTCCACCACCCCCGCATCCCGCGCTGGCACGCCGTCCGGCGGGGCGACGCGCCGATTATCGGCTGGTCGCCATCGGCAGTTCGACCGGCGGTCCGGTGGCGCTGCAGCAGGTGCTGACGGCGCTGCCGGAGGACTTCCCACTGCCCATCCTGCTGGTCCAGCATATGCCCGCGAGTTTCACGCCGGCCTTCGCGCAGCGCCTCGACGGACAATGCCGGATCCACGTCAAGGAGGCAGAGGACGGCGAGATCCTGCAGAAGGGCACGGCCTATCTCGCGCCGGGCGGCCGCCAGATCGGGCTGCTGGAGCGCGCCGGCCAGGTGCGCATCCGCGTCTATGACGGCGATCCCGCGCTGCACTACCGGCCCAGCGTCGATCTGGCCTTCGCCTCTGCCGCGGAGGTGTTCGGCGGCAAGGTGCTGTCGGTGGTCATGACGGGCATGGGCGCCGACGGCCGCGAGGGCGCGCGCGCCCTGAAGAAGGGCGGCGCCACAGTATGGGCGCAGGACGAGGCCAGCTGCGTGATCTATGGCATGCCGGCGGCGGTGGTCGAAGCGAATCTTGCCGATCACATACTGAGTCTGGCGGACATCGGGCGAGAGATCGCCAACGCCGTGTGAGGATGAGCCGCAGCCATGGACATCCTCACTCTCATCGGCATCGTGATCGCGTTCGGCGCGATCATCGGCGGCAATATCCTGGAGGGCGGTCACACCGACTCCCTGGTCCAGCTGACCGCCTTCGTGATCGTCGGGGGCGGCACCCTCGGCGCGATCATGATCCAGGTGCCGATCGCCACCTTCACGCGCGCGCTGCAGATTTCCAGCTGGGTGGTGCGGCCGCCGCGGCTGCTGCCCCAGGAGGCGATCGAGAAGATCGTCGGCTGGAGCAATATCGCACGCCGCGAAGGACTGCTGGGGCTCGAGAGCATCGCCGAGGAGGAGCCGGATCTGTTCGCCCGCAAAGGCTTGCAGCTGCTGGTCGACGGCAATGAGCCGGAGATCATACGCGGCATCATGGAGGTCGACCTGGACGCCCAGGAATACCGTGATCTGCAGGCGGCCAAGGTGTACGAGGGCATGGGTGGCTACTCCCCGACCATCGGCATCATCGGCGCGGTGATGGGGCTGATCCACGTGATGAACAATCTCGCCGATCCGAGCAAGCTCGGTGCCGGCATCGCCGTGGCGTTCGTCGCCACCATCTACGGCGTGGGTCTGGCCAACCTGCTGTTCCTGCCGATGGCGAGCAAGCTCAAGACCCATATTCATGGCCAGACCCGTTTCCGCGAGATGCTCCTCGAAGGCGTGATTTCCATCGCCGAGGGCGAGAACCCGCGCAACATCGAAACGAAGTTGACCGGCTATCTGCACTGAATCTGAAAAAACTCATTTCAGCCACGGACCCACACGGAAGACACCGAAATGAAACAGCATCGCGAAGCTCCGGCTCGGCACTTGGCAGGCGAGGAGCTCTGTTGTGTGAAGCGTATGATCTCGTCCGTGTTTTTCCGTGTGCTTCCGTGGCAGATGTCGTTTTTGGGTTGAACGGGCTCCATGGCGCGCAGACAGAAACACGAGGAACACGAGAACCACGAGCGCTGGTTGGTGTCGTATGCCGACTTCATCACGCTGCTGTTCGCGTTTTTCGTGGTCATGTACGCCCTCTCCTCGGTGAACGAGGGCAAGTACCGCGTGCTGTCCGACTCGCTGGTGGCCGCCTTCCGCTCGGCGCCGCGCAGCATCGATCCGGTGCAGCTCGGCGAGATCAAGCGCACGGTGGACAGCGGCACGCAGTCGATCATCGGCGAGCCTTCGCTGATCGCGCTGCCCATCCCGGTGGTACCGGATGTGACCTCCGACTCCGATCTGAAACAGAGCCGACCGCGGCCGGACGTGCCCGGCGTAACCGATTCCGGCGGCTACGGCGATCCCAGCGTGCAGCGCATCGCCGAGGCCATCGTGGAGGCCATGGGCGGCCTGATACGGGACGATCTGATCCGCGTGCGCCGCGACGAGCGCTGGCTCGAGGTGGAGATCAGATCCAGCATCCTGTTCCCCAGCGGCAGTGCCCGGCTGACGCCGGACTCGTTCCCGATTCTCGAACAGCTGGCCAGGATCCTCGCACCCTTCCCGAATCCCATCCACGTGGAGGGCTTCACCGACAACGTACCGATCAGCACCGTGCAGTATCTCTCCAACTGGGAGCTGTCGGCGGCGCGCGCGGCGAGCGTGGTGCACCTGTTCACCGATTACGGCGTGGAGCCCGGCCGCATGGCCGCCATCGGTTACGGTGAATACAAGCCGGCCGCGTCCAACGACACGCCGGAGGGCCGGGCGCGGAACCGGCGCGTGGTGCTGGTCATCATGCCCGGCGCCGATCCGCGCTGGGAACGCGATCCTGCGCAGCTGCCGGACGCCATGCGGCAGGATGGCGGCGGTGATCTCGGTGGAGGCGACGCACCATGAAGATCTGGGCGGTGGCCAACCAGAAGGGCGGGGTCGGCAAGACGACCACGGCGGTGACGCTGGCGGGGCAGCTGGCGGGCGAGGGCCGGCGCACGCTGCTGGTCGATCTGGATCCGCACGGCTCGCTGACGACCTATTTCGGGCTGGATCCCGACGGCATCGACACATCCGTCTACACCCTGTTCAAGGATCGCGCCGACCGCCATCCGCGCAGTCATTACCGCGACGTGCTGCGGCCGACCGGTATCGACCACCTCACGCTCCTGCCCGCCGCCACCGCGCTGGCGACGCTGGACCGCCAGCTCGGCGCACAGGACGGCATGGGCCTGGTACTGGCCCAGACGCTGGCCGAGTTGCGGCCGCACTTCGATCACGTGCTGATGGACTGCCCACCGATGCTGGGCGTGCTCATGGTGAATGCGCTGGCGGCCTGCGACCGGCTCATCATCCCGGTGCAATGCGAGTTCCTCGCGCTGAAGGGCCTGGAGCGCATGCTGCACACCCTGACGATGATCAGCCGCGCGCGCGGCGGCGAAGTTCCGCGACTGATCGTTCCGACGATGTACGACCGGCGCACACGCGCCTCCGGCGACGCCCTGCAGGTGCTGCGCGAGCGCTACGGGCGCGATGTCTGGGATGCCGTCATTCCCGTCGACACCCAGTTCCGAGAGGCCAGCAAGGCCGGGCAGCCGTTGTCCGTGTGGCAGCCGCGGTCGCGCGGCGCGCTGGCCTACGCGGCGCTGCTCGACCGCCTGCTGGATCGCGCGCTGCCCGCGGCGGATGTCCTCCATGGCCACGACGGGCGGGCCCTGGCATGAATACCATGGAGACGGAAACCCGAACCCGCGAGCAGGTCCTGCTGGATCAGCAACTGGCCCTGGGCGTGTATCTGCAGGCCCTCCTGCGGCCCCCAGCGATCGCGGAGGTGCCGGCCGGACCCGCGGGTGAGGCGGCACCGGCTCCGGCCCCGGTTCCGGCACCGACACCGGCGGTGGACGCGCGGCCGGCGATCGCAGCACCGGTGACGGAGGGCGAACCGGCCGCGCCCGGACCCCGGACAGCGGCCTGCCCGGACTGGGCACGGGACGAGTTCCAGTGCCTGCTGTTCCGGGTGGCGGGGCTGAAGCTGGCGCTGCCGTTGGCCCGCCTCGGCGGGGTGCTTCCCTGGGACGGTGGGGCCGTGACCCCGATGCCCGGCCATCAGCCGTGGTTCCTCGGTCTGCAGGAGCACCTCGGCCGGCAGGTACGGCTGATCGACGTCGCCCGGGTGGTGTTGCCGCCCGATCGCCGCGACGCCTTGGCGGCGGCCGACGGCGCCCGCCTGGGCAAGGTGATCCTGATCGGCGACGGCGATTGGGGGCTGGCCTGCGAGGCGGTCGACGAGGTCGTTACCCTGTCGGCGGAGGCCGTGAAATGGCGGAGCCGGGCGGGGAGCCGGCCCTGGCTGGCCGGCACGGTCATCGAAGAGATGTGCGCACTGATCGATGCGGACGCCTTCGCGGCCATGCTCGCGGGGAGCGGTCCGGCGGAACCGATGCGGTAGGGCCGGAACAGTCCTCCGGGGCTGGCACATTTCGTGCTTTTGTACGTCAGTGACGGGGCGTCGTCCGGGTTTTGACGCCCTCCAGAGCGAATTCCAGAGGCGAGCCATGAAACGAGCGGCGCAGACGACCAACGACGATCCCCTGTTGCAGTGCGTGACCTTCCGGCTGGAGGACGAGACGTACGGCATCAACGTGATGCAAGTGCAGGAGGTGCTGCGCGTCACCGAGATCGCCCCCGTGCCCGGCGCCCCGCATTACGTGCTCGGCATCATCAACCTGCGCGGCAACGTCGTGACCGTCATCGACACCCGCGAACGGCTGGGGCTCGGCGCCAGGGAGATGGGCGAATCGACCCGCATCGTCATCATCGAGGTCGACAAGCAGGTAATCGGCATTCTCGTCGATGCCGTCGCCGAAGTGGTGAATCTGCACGCCTCGGAGATCGAGTCCGCACCGAGCGTCGGCAACGACGAGAGCTCGAAATACATCCAGGGCGTGGCCAGCCGCGATGGCGAACTGCTGATCCTGGTGGACCTGAACAAACTCCTGAACGACGAGGAATGGGCGGAGCTCGGCTCCTGGTAGCGCCCATGCGGAGCGATGCCCGGACCCTGGGACATCAAGTTTCCCCCTCCGGTCTTCCCGGTCGGACCCGGCGTGCCCATTCAGGATCGCAAGCCGCCACCGCGCAGGCCGTCCAAGGATGAGAACGAGGACAAGGACGATGGACGCGACGAAGACCGTGTCCGCGACGACGGTGAACCGCACATCGATGACTATGCCTAGAACCTATCTCAAAATCGCAGATCGGGCGTTCAGGCAAGGCGCGGGGCCTGCGCGGAACGGAGTTTACACCTAGGGAACCTCTGATTAATTCGTTACACCGTCAGTGCGAGCGAAGCGAAGCAATCTCCTTCTACAGCAGATCAATAGGTTGGAGATTGCCGCGTCGCTACGCTCCTCGCAATGACGAATAAA
>CAYWKV010000029.1:0-22672 GCA_964458835.1 uncultured Gammaproteobacteria bacterium
GCCGAGGCCCCCGCGCCCGGGCAGCAGCTGCGCGTGCTCAGCTACAACATCCAGACCGGCATCAGCACCCGCAGCTACCACCACTACCTGACGCAGAGCTGGAAGCACGTGCTGCCGCACGGCCAGCGCTTCGCCAACCTCGACCGCGTCGCCGCGCTCACCAGCGAGTTCGACATCGTCGGCCTCCAGGAGGTCGACGCGGGCAGCCTGCGCAGCAGCTTCGTCAACCTCACCCAGTACATCGCTGACCGGGCCGAATTCCCGTTCTGGTACGACCAGACCAACCGCCGCATCGGCCCGCTGGCCCAGCACGCCCTCGGCGTGCTGTCGCGCTTCCGTTGCACCGAGATCGTCGAGCACAAGTTGCCCGGCCCGATTCCCGGGCGTGGCACGCTCGCGCTGCGCTTCGGCCACGGCGAACAGTCGCTGGTGATCTTCATCGTCCACCTGGCGCTGGGGCGGCGCACCCGGCTGCAGCAGTTGTCCTATCTCGCCGAACTGGTCAATCGGCACCGCAACGTGGTGCTGATGGGCGATCTCAACTTCCACTCCCGCAGCCGCGAGATGGAGTTCCTGATCGACCGTACGCTCATGACCGAGCCGGTGCACGGGCTGAACACCTTTCCCAGCTGGCGGCCGAACCGCAACATCGACCATATCCTGGTGACACCGACGCTGCAGGTGAATCACGTACGCGTGCTCGAGTGCCCGGTGTCCGACCATCTTCCCATCTGCATGGACCTGAGCCTGCCGGCCGGCGTCGATCTCTGCGCGGTCGGTTGAAGAGACTCCCTGACGGGGCATCGTTTGTGCCATCATCGACACGGCCTGGCGCTGCGGTTGCCGTTGATCCCGAAAACTCTGTCTGCCACGGAAACACAGGGAAGGCACAAAATATACACTGTGCCGAAGCCTCGGATTCAGCGCCTGGCGGGCGGGGCGGGATATGATCGTGCCAGCGTCTTTCCGTGTGCGTCCGCGGCACATGCAGTGCTTGGGTTGATTCTCGCGGTCTGTCCGGGATGGGGGTGTCCCGGACAGACCTTGCCCCGACAGGTTCAGGATGTCTGACGACGATGCCGGCGACCAGGCCGCGGCCTGGAAGCGCAAATACTTCGATGTACTGGAGCAGCACGAGGCCCGCGAGCGCCGGTGGAGCCAGGCCGACGACCTGCTGCGCCGCGCCCTGTCGCGGCTGACGCTGGCCGCGGACGGCCTGGACGCCGACCTCGACCACCAGCTTCAGGCCCTGCGTGATGCGATCCGCGACCGTGCCGACGAGGCCGCCCTGCGGCAGCGTGTCGAGGCGATGTCGGCGTCGCTGGTCCGCCTCGACGGGCGTCCCCCGCGCAAGAGGGCCGCACCCGGCCCCGCCGCCGTCCTCCTCGCATTGCTCGACGCCGTCGCCCTGCCGCGCGGCCAGGTCCGCCGCGCCAAGGCGTTGCGCCGGCACCTGGCGGATGTGCCGGCCGGGGCCGCCGATGACATACTCGCCGGGGCGATCGCCGAATTCGCAGCACTGCTCCGCGACGCGCTCGCCGGCACGCCCCCGGCCGAACCGCCGTCCGGCACCCGTCTGCTCGGCCGCTTGCTGGGACGCCCCGACCACGGACGCCCGGCGGAGGCCGCCGTATCCGCCCCGGTTTCGGCCGCCGAGCTGCTGCTGCAGCTGCTGGAGCGGCTCGATCTGCCCGAGGATCTGGCGCCGCAGGTGGAGGCCATCAAGGAGCAGCTGGAGAATCGCGCCAGCTTCGATGCGCAGCAGGTCCTGCGCGACATGGTCGATGTCATCGGTGCCGTGCGTTGCCGCGTACAGCGGGAACGCGGCGACATCGAGCTGTTCCTCAAGCAGCTCAATGCCCGGCTGCAGGACATCGACGCCCAGGTGCGTGGCGCCCAGGCGACACGCGTCGAATCCTATGCGAGCGGGCGCAGTTTCGGTGACGCGGTGCAGGCCCAGGTGCGCGACATCGGCGCGCGCGTCGCCGGTGCCGACGATCTCGATCATCTCAAGCGCGACATACACGGCCGCATGGAGGCGCTGATCGACCGCATGGACCAGCATCGTCGCGACGAAGAACGGCGTCAGGCGCAGGCCGAGGCGCAGACGGCGAGCCTCAACGAACGTTTGCGCGACATGGAGGCCGAGACCGCGCGCCTGCGCGACCGCGTGCTCCAGGAGCGCGCGCAGGCGCTGACCGACACGCTCACCGGCATCCCCAACCGGCTGGCCTACGAGGAGCGCATCACGGCGGAATTCGCGCGCTGGAAGCGCTTCGGCACGCCCCTGGCGCTGCTGGTGTGGGATGTCGACCGCTTCAAGGACATCAACGACGAGTACGGCCACAAGGCGGGCGACAAGGTGCTCCGGGTGATCGCCGGGCTGCTCGCCGACGGCGTGCGCGAGACCGATTTCGTCGCGCGGCTCGGCGGCGAGGAGTTCGTCATGGTGACGACCGGCGCGGCCGGCGGCGCCGTGTTCGAGGTCGCCGACAAGCTGCGTCTGGCGGTGTCGCACTGCGGCTTCCATTTTCGCGGGGACTCCGTTCCCGTCACCATCTCCTGCGGCATCGCCGAGTTTCGCGGCGGCGACAGCGTCGACGCCGTGTTCGAGCGCGCCGACCGGGCGCTGTACCGGGCCAAGCGCGAGGGCCGGAACCGCTGCGTCGACGCCGGCGGCAGCGGGTGATTCCGGCCGGGCCTTGATAAGCATCAAGGCACACCCGTCGGAGGGGATTTGCATTCCCGCCGCGGTTCCTGCATACACTATGTTCCGGCAGCGCCCCGCCGCACCCACGGCGCCACAGGTCAGCGGACATATGTCATGACGCACGCCACAGACGCAGATGCCCGGCTGCAATCCTCGGGACCGCCGGGCGATCTCGCCATCTGGTTCTTCATCCTCGCGGAGCTGGCCGCCTTCGGCGCCTTCTTTGCCGCCTATGCCTTCACGCGCCTCAACCACATCGAGCTGTTCGACACCTATCAGCGGCATCTCGACACCCGCGCCGGATTGATCAACACGCTGGCGCTGATCACCAGCAGCTATTTCGTCGTACGCGCCGTGGTGGCGGTGCGTGGCGGCCTGCCGTTGCAGTGCGCGCGCTGGCTGTGGGGCGCGATCGCGCTGGGCGGCGTGTTCGTGGTGGTGAAGCTGTTCGAGTTCAGCACGCACCTCGGCGCCGGCGTGACGCTCAGCACGAACACGTTCTACATGTTCTACCTGTCGCTGACCTTCTTTCACTTCATGCACGTGCTGCTGGGTATGGTGATCCTGACGGTGGTGGCGGTGAAGGCGGGACGCGGCGACTACACGCCCGCCGAGCATACCGGTGTGGAGACCGGCGCGTCCTACTGGCATATGGTGGATCTGGTGTGGCTGATTCTCTTCCCCCTGGTCTATGTAATGCGATGAGTGTGCCGAAACCCTCATCCGCAGCGGCAACGCGCGCCTGGCTGGTGATGGTCGCGCTGACACTGACGACGTTCAGCTTCGGTGTGCTGGACTACCAGGGCATGGGGCTGGTGATGGCCGTGCTGCTGATCGCCCTCGTCAAGGGCCAGCTGGTGGTCGACCATTTCATGCAACTGCGGCGCGGTGCGCGCATGTGGCGTATGCTGCTGACGGGCTATCTGCTCACCATCGGCGCCCTGATCGCCATCGCCTTCGCGGTGGCCGGATGGTGAGCCGCCATGCCATGCCTGCAGGCCGGAGAGAGGCGATGACCGACGACTCGAGGCTTGACGAAGGCGACGACGACCTGCCTGGGCAGGATCTGGCGATCGGCGCCGAGGTGCTGTATCTGGTCAATCTGCTGGTGCTGCCCTTCTTCGGGTTCCTCGGGCTGCTGCTGCTGTATGCGCGCTTTCGCGGGACAGCGCCGCTGCTGGCACGCTGCCATCTGGCGCAGACCATGTCGGCGAGTCTGTGGGGCGCGGTGCTGCTGCTGGTGGTCAACGCGCTGATTCTGATGCTGGGCGGCTATGACGCGCCCTATACCTGGGTGGTGCTGGTGCTGTACTTCTCCACCTGCCACACCACGCTGGTGATGCTCGGCGTCGTCGGTCTGGCGAAGGCCATGGCCGGCAAGCAGTACCGCTATCCCCTCATCGGACGGCCGTGCCTCTGAGTCCGGGTCCCGCCAGGCGGCCGCGGCATCTCAGGCGCGCCGCAGCATCGCCAGCGCCACCAGCACGACGGCCAGCCCCGACAGGCTGTGGATCATGGCCGCGGCGATCGGCACGCCGTCGCCGGCCGCGACAAGACCGATGAGCGCCGCGATCGACGCCGCGGCAAGGCCCGTCGCGGCGCCGGTACGCGCGCGGCGCGCGATGAACAGCGCTGCCGCGAAGCCGGCCGTCAGCAGCGCGCCCAGCAGCCGGTGCAGCCACTGCAACGTGCCGGCACCGTCCGGCGTGACCACGCGCCCGGCCGCATCCAGCACGAGCGGCTCGAGCCAGGCCAGCTGCAGAGGCGAGTGCGGCGTGCCGCACTGCAACAACGCCGTGCAGGCCGCATTTCCGTAGAAGGCGCTGCTGCCGATGCCGGTCACGATGACCGCGGCGGCCAGCGCGAGCAGCGCCAGCGCCGATGCGCGCACCGGCATGGCTGCAGTCTGCGCACCGCGGCCGCCCGGCAGCCACCCGCCCAGCAGCACCGCCAGCAGCAGCCCGCCGAGAAAATTGCCCAGCACCACCCCCGGCACGAGCAGTCCACCCGAGCGCACGCCGAGTGCGGCGAGCGCGGCGGTGGTCGCCAGGATGGCCGCCGACAGCATCCTTCCCCGCCGCTGCCGCCATGCGCCGGCCGCCAGCAGCAGCGCCAGGACCCCGAGGGTGCTGGCGCTCGCGCGGTGCAGCAGTGCGGCGACAGGGAAGCTCCGCGGGGGTGCGCCGAGCAGGCCGTAGCATTCGGGCCAGGGTGCGCAGCCCAGGCCGCCCTGGGTCAGACGGATGTAGGCGCTGACGGTGATCAGCAGCGCGGCCAACGCGAAGGCGAGGGCCGCGAGGCGCGTCATGCGGTCGCCGTTCAGGGCGACGGCGGCAGCAGCGTGCCGCGCACCAGACGCACGTATTTCGGCGTGTGCTTCCAGTCGACGCGGTCGTGCGAGAACTCGAAGTGCCAGGCCCAGGCAGCGTCGTGCTTGAAGGCGTAATCGTTGGCCGTCCAGTATTCGCCGACCCGGGTGTCCGGGAAGTACTCGGGATCGATGGTGGGGTGCTTGAGCGGCGGCCGCGGATCGCTGATGGTCGCGAATTCGTCCTTGGTCGGCATGCGCCAGTCATTGAAGCCGCACCAGCCCTCGGCATTGACCGCCTGCACATAGGCGGCAATGTCGCACTCCGAACCCGCGCACTGGCCGCCGTTGGGTGTGCCGCGGTAGTCGTGTCCGCTGTCGTGCTCGTTGTCCGGTGCGTACCAGGTGTAGGTATGGCCGGCATGATGCAGTCCCGGCGCTGCGGTCTTCGTTTCCCAGACCAGTCCGGTCTTGAGGTCGCGCACGCACTGCCACGGTGCGCTGGCGAAGTTGCCGTCGCCGGTGTACGCGGCGCCGGTCCCGTCCAGGCGCTCGAAGGCGAACGCCGCGGCCGGTGGCTGCGGCGATTCGCAGGCGGTCAGCAGCAGCGCCGCGGCCAGCAGCAGTGGTCGAGTGTGCAGTGCGGTCACGTTGTACGTCCCCCCCTCGGTCTGCGCCGTGCAACGGCCGCGCCCGGTGTCTATTAGAAATCGCTTAATAACTAATAATTTGCATATATCAGCCTGTTGATCGATAGCCTTTTTCGCCTTGACCCAGATCAAGTCGCGCCGCCGATCCGCATTCCTATGCTGCCTCCACGTAAATCCCACTATCGCAGTCGAGATTCCGGAGGGTGAAGTGCCATGACAGATCAAGCCAACGACGAGGCCGACATCCCGGTCATGCAGAAGGTCCTCGACAACCCCTTTCTGCTGCTGTTCATCGGGGTGGTCATGCCGACCGTGTTCTACATCCTGTGGGGCGTGATGGAAATAGTGACCATCCCGATCGCACCGTAACAGCGCCGCCCGTCGCACTACAAGACAAAAGACGGCCGGCATACCACCAGAGGGGAAGACATCATGAGTTCACTGCAACCACCGGCCCAGCGACTGTGGTGGAAACAGCCACTCGACCGTGTCGAGGGTACCTGGATCACGCTGGCGCTGATCTGGTGCCTGATCATGTTCGCGATGATGCCGTTCTGGCATGTCGTGGGCAAGCAGAACATCTCCAACGAGGCCTACCGCACCACGCCGGAGCGCTACGCGGCCAAGGCGCAGGAGATGGTCGACAAATACACGGTGCGCACCGAGACCGAGCGCGCGATCCCCGTGGTGCGCCCACCGGCCGGTTCCGATGTCTACCTCACTGCGCGGCTGTGGGAATGGTGGCCGCTCCTGGAGCTGGAGCGCGATAAATCCTACCGTCTGCATCTCTCCTCCATGGACTGGCAGCACGGCTTCTCGCTGCAGCCCATCAACGTGAACATGCAGGTCATTCCGGGTTACGAGATGGTGATCACTGTCACGCCGGACTCGTCGGGCGAGTTCACAATTATCTGCAACGAGTACTGCGGCATCGGTCATCACCAGATGCTTGGCAAGATCTACGTCGTTGACTGAGGGGGAGACGATGACAACCAACGCACTTTACAGAACCTGTCCAAGCACCGGCCTGCAATACAACAAATCGGCCGAGGCGCTGATCAAGGCCAACGCCGTTGCCGGCGTCGTATTCCTGCTCATCGGCGGAATCCTCGCGCTGCTGGTGACGCTGACCCGCTGGCCGGCGGTGCACCTGCTGCCGGCGATGGAGTTCTATCAGGCGCTGACGGCGCACGGCATCGACATGCTGATCTTCTGGATCATCTTCTTCGAGATCGCCGTGCTGTACTTCTGTTCGTCGACGCTGCTGCGCTGCCGGATAGCGACGCCGCGCATCGCCTGGCTCGGCTTCGCGCTGATGATCATCGGCGCGGTGGCCACCAATCTGGCGATCCTCAAGGGTGACTCCAGCGTCATGATGACGTCCTACGTGCCGATGCCGGCCAACCCGAACTTCTATCTCGGGCTGATCCTGTTCGCCGTCGGCGCGCTGATCGGCTGCTTCGTGTTCTTCGGCACGCTGGTCGTGGCCAAGGCGGAGCGCACCTACGAGGGCTCGGTGCCGCTGGTGACCTTCGGTGCGATCACCGCGGCGATCATCGCCGTGTTCACCATCGCCTCGGGCGCGATCATCCTGATCCCGACCTGGATGTGGTCGATCGGCTACATCAGCCACATCGACCCGCTGATGTACCGGCTCATCTGGTGGGGCCTGGGCCACTCCTCGCAGCAGATCAACGTCGCTGCGCACGTGGCCATCTGGTACGCCATCGCCGCCGTGGTGTTCGGCGCCCGCCCGCTGTCGGAGCGCGTCAGCCGCGGCGCCTATCTGCTGTACATCCTGTTCCTGCAGTTCGCCTCGGCGCATCACCTGCTGGTCGATCCGGGGGTCAGCTCGGAGTGGAAGATCTTCAACACCAGCTATGC
The DNA here is from genome assembly GCA_964458835.1 of uncultured Gammaproteobacteria bacterium. Classification (GTDB taxonomy): domain Bacteria; phylum Pseudomonadota; class Gammaproteobacteria; order Thiohalobacterales; family Thiohalobacteraceae; genus JAHJQQ01. Next base: position 7,553 of record CAYWKV010000029.1, read on the forward strand.
CATGTACCTGGCGGTGCTGGCGAGCATGATCCACGGCCTGACCGTCCCCGGCGCCATTGAGGTCGCGCAGCGCCGCAAGGGCTTCAACAAGGGTCTGTTCGAGTGGATCCGCAAGGCGCCCTGGAGCAACCCGTCGTTCTCCGGGATGTTCATATCACTGGTCGGCTTCGGCTTCCTCGGCGGCATCACCGGCGTGGTCATGGGTACGGAGCAGATCAACATCATCATCCACAACACCATCTACGTACCGGGCCACTTCCATGCGACGGTTGTGGTTGGCACGACGCTGGCGTTCATGGCCCTGACCTACTTCCTCATCCCGACGTTGTTCAAGCGGGAACTGATCTGGAAGGGCCTGGCGCGGTGGCAGCCGTATCTGTTCGGTCTCGGGATGGCGTTTTTCACTCTGGTGATGATGGGTGCCGGCACGCTGGGCGTGTCGCGGCGGCATTGGGACATGGCCTTCACCGGCGCGGCACTGGGCTATGAGTATCCCGGCAGTGCCTACCTGCTGATGGGCTTGGTCGGGATCAGCGGGGTCATCGCCATCGTCGGCGGTGCCGCGTTCATTCTCATTACCGTGGGTTCGATCCTGTTCGGCAAGAAAATCGACGTGCCCGGCTACAGTACGGAGCGTACCGTGGCCGTGCGTGCCACGCCGATCGAAAGCCACGGCAGCGTCGGTGTGGCGGGCTTCGAAGCGCCCGGCACCCTGACCCTCGCGCTGTTGTTCCTGACCATCTTCGTGGTGTACTACGCCATCAACTGGAAGTATCTGACATCGGTCTGGCCGCTCAGCTGAGCGTCGCGTCGCCCCGCGCGCGGTGCGCGGGGCGGCGGCCAACCGTGGATTTTACGAGAGGGCCAACATCATGGGTGCACCGGAGTCCGTTCTGCCGCGTCCGGCATCCCGCACCGGCATCTATGCGCTGTGCCGCGCCTTCGGCAACGTGTGCAAGCTGCGCATCGGCTCGACCATCGCCTTCACGGCCCTGGCCGGTATCGCGGTGACCCCCGGGCCGGCGCTGGCGGTGTGGCAGATCGCCGTCCTGGGGCTGGCAGTGCTGGTATCGGCGGCCGCGGCCGGCGGCTTCAACCAATATATGGAGCGCGATCTGGACGCGGTCATGCGCCGCACGCGCGACCGGCCCTTCGTCAGTGGCTTCTTCACGCATGGGCCGGTGTGGCTGCTGGTGCTGGCGGGGATGCTGGGCCTGTCGGTGGCGGCCACGGCCTGGGCGACCAATCTCGCCGCCGCGCTCTATGTCTTCCTGGGCGCGTTCTTCTACGGTGTCGTCTACACCGTCTGGCTCAAGCGCCGCACACCGCTGAACATCGTCATCGGCGGCCTGGCGGGGAGTTTCGCCATCCTGGCCGGCGCCTCGGCGGTGACGCCCGAGATGCAGACACTGCCGCTGCTGTTCGCACTGGTGCTGTTCCTGTGGACGCCCTCGCACTTCTGGAGCTTCGCCATCGCCATGCATGAGGACTATGCGCGCGCACGGGTGCCGATGCTGCCGGTGGTGATCGGTGACCGCGGTGCGGCGCGGATCGTGCTGATGAACACTTTCATGCTGGTGACGGCGTCACTCGTGCCGTTCTGGTTCGGGATGGGTGGCGTGTATCTCGTGGCCGCCGTGGCCGGTGGTGCGCTCTTTCTGCGCGCCAATGTGCGCATGCTGCGCGCACCCGGCCGCGCCACCGCCATGGCCAGTTTTCACGCATCGCTCCTGCAGCTCACCCTGGTGCTGAGCGGTGCGATGCTGGATGCGCAGCTGGCGGCGGCTCTGTAACAGGGGCGTCCGGCCGCCCGGAGTGAATGCATGTCCGCACGCCCGCTACGGTGGCATCGGTTACCGGGCGCCGCCGCGCTGCTGCTGGCGGGCGCCGTGGCGGCGGCGCCGGCCGGCATCGCGCCGCTGCCCCCGGCCGAACCGGTCTTCGACGGCGATGCCGCCTATGCGCTGAGCCAGCAGGCCGTCGGCCGCCTCGTCGGCGATTACCGCTTCACCGCGGCCGACGGCCGTGAGGTCTCGCTCGCCGACCTGCGCGGGCGGCCGCTGGTGGTGAGCCTGGTCTACACCAGCTGCTATCAGATCTGCTCCATGACCACCCGCTCGCTGGCCAAGACGGTGCGCGCCGCGCGTGCCGTCCTGGGCGACGACAGCTTCGCCGTCCTGACCATCGGTTTCGATACACCGGTCGACACGCCGGACGCCATGGCGGCCTTTGCCGTGGAGCAGGGCGTGCGCGAGCCGGGCTGGCAGTTCCTCAGCGGCGACGCCGCGACCCTGGCGGCGCTGACCCGCGATCTGGGCTTTACCTTCCAGCGCTCGCCGAAGGGCTTCGACCATCTGCTGCAGACCACCGTGCTGGATGCCGACGGCCGCGTCTACCGCCAGGTCTACGGCGAAGTCATCGATGCACCCTGGCTGGTCGAGCCGCTGAAGCAGCTGGTCTTCGGCACGCGGCCGGAGGACGGCGTGCTCACGCAGATCAGCAATCGGGTGAACATGTACTGTGTTACCTATGATCCTCTCACCGGTGCCTATCGCTACGACTATTCCATCTACATCGGTATGGTTATCGGCGGGCTCATCATCGCCGCGATCGCCGCGTTCCTGATACGCGAGATGCGCCATGCCCGCAGCGTTTGACCTGCATCAAGGCGGGCAGTCGGGCGCCGGGCCTAGCGTGCGGATCGAGGGCGTACCCGGTGTGACGCACGCGGCGAGAGATCCGTTTACATGCTGAAGACCGTACAGGCTGTGCCTCGCTTCCTGCTCGAACCGCTGCGGCGCGGCCTGCAATGGGCCTTCGGCGCGGGAGACAACCCGCTCCATTGGCTGGGGGCGCTGACCATATTCTTCTTCTGGGTGGTGCTGGTCAGCGGCATCTATGTGTTCGTCCTGTTCGAGACCAGCATCTTCGGCGCCTACCACAGCGTCGAGTACATGACCCGCGAGCAGTGGTATCTGGGCGGTGTCATGCGCAGTCTGCACCGCTACGCATCCGATGCCGCGATCATCACCCTGGCGCTGCACATGCTCACCGAATTCGCCTCCGGGCGCTATCGTGGGGCGCGCTGGTTCTCCTGGTTCACCGGCGTTCCGCTGCTGTGGATGGTGTTCCCGCTGGGCATCACCGGCTATTGGCTGGTGTGGGACCAGCTGGCGCAGTACATCGCGCTGGCGACGTCGGAGCTGCTGGACGTCCTGCCCATCTTCACCGATCCCATGGCACGCAACTTCCTGACGCCCGACAGCCTGAGCGACCGGTTCTTCACGCTGCTCGCCTTCCTCCATCTGGTCGGCATCCCGATCTTTCTGGTGTTCGGTATCTGGTTCCATCTGCTGCGCCTGACGCATCCGCGCGTCAATCCGCCGCTGCGGCTGGCGCTCGGCAGTTTCCTGGCATTGCTGGCGCTGGCGCTGCTGCGGCCCGCCGTGAGCCATGCGCCCGCCGACCTCACGGTGGCCCCGCACGATCTCGCCTTCGACTGGTTCTATCTGCTGCCCTATCCGTTGCTGGATCGCGGCTCGCCGCTGCTGTTCTGGGGTGTGCTGGTCGGCTCCAGCCTGCTGCTGTCGCTGCTGCCCTGGCTGCCGCCGCTGCGGCGGGCGCCGGTAGCGGTGGTGGACCCGGGCAACTGCAACGGCTGCGGCCGCTGCTTTGCCGACTGCCCGTTCAGCGCGGTCACCATGCAGCCGCGCAACGATGGCTCCCGGCATGCCGAGATCGCCGTGGTCGACCCCGCACTGTGCACCGCCTGCGGCATCTGTGCCGGCGCCTGCCCGTCGTCGACGCCATTCCGCAGCATCGAGCAGCTGGTCTCGGGCATCGACATGCCGGCCTTCCCCGTGCGCGACATGCGCAGTACCAGCCGCGCGGCGCTCGAAGCGGTACCGGCACCGCTCAAAGTGCTGGTGTACGGCTGCGAGCATGCGATCGACGTGAAGGCGTACGGCGGCCCCGAGGTGGCGGCCGTGAGCCTGCCCTGTATTGGCAACCTGCCGCCCGCCTTCATCGAATTCGCCTTGCGCCGCGAGCGCGCGGATGGCGTGTTCATCACCGGCTGCAACCCGGGAGACTGCTTCTTCCGTCAGGGCGTGACCTGGACCGAGGCGCGCGTCGCCGGTCAGCGCGAACCGCACCTGCGCGGCAACGTGGATGGGCGGCGCGTGCGCATCGCCTGGGGGGCGGCCGGCGATGCCGCACAGGTACGGCGCGAGTTGGATGCATTCGTCGAGGAACTGCGCGGCCTCGAGGGCGCCGCGCCGGGGGCGCAGGCGCATGGCTAGTCCGTCGTCCGGTCCCGCGCGGTTCGCCGGGCAGCTCGTCGCCTATGCGTTGTTCGCCGTACTGGTGGGCTATTTCGCCACGGCACCGGCCTACTCACCGCGCACGAGCGACGATGCCGTGGTCACCCTCAGCTTCGCCCATTCGGGCCAGCGCGTGGCGGAATGCCGCGAGCGGTCCGCCGAGGAACTGGCGAAGCTGCCGCCGAACATGCGCAATCCGATGGATTGCAGCCGCGAGCGCTCGCCGCTGGTGGTGCGTTTCACGGTCGACGGCGAGATCCGCTACGACCGCACACTGCAGCCGACCGGCTTCTCCAGCGACGGCAATGCCTACGTCTACGACAAGATCCTGCTGCCGCCCGGCCGGCATTCGCTTGAGCTCTATCTGAACGATGACATCCACCGCCCCGGCGGGGTCCACGAGCGCAGCGCCGAGGTCGACCTGCAGCCTCATCAGATCCTGGTCATCGATTTCAATCCCACCAACGGATTCGTGCTGCATTGACACGCTGTGCGGTGTCGGCCCATGCTGCGCGCGACGGCATGCACGACGGGCGACAATCCATGCAGAGCACTTCCTACATCATCCCGATCGACGATGAGGCCGCGCGCGTCCAGGCACGGCGCTGGCTGTTTCTCGGTCTGTTCTCGCTGATCCTCTCCGGCCTGTTCGCTGTGCTCATCGTGCTGGCGCGCACGCCCTATCTGCAGGATGTCATCCCGTTTGCGGATTTCTTCCATTCCGCACTGGTGGTGCACGTCGATCTGTCGGTGCTGGTGTGGTTCCTGGCCTTCGCCGGCGTCCTGTGGAGCGTCAATGGCGCTACGCGCTGTCGCGCCTGCGGTGCGCTGGCGCTGTTGCTGGCCGCCGCCGGCGCGCTGCTCATGGCGGTCGCGCCCTTCGCGGGCGATGCCCATCCGCTGATGAGCAACTACGTTCCCATCCTGCAGCAGCCGCTGTTCTACACCGCGTTGCTACTGTTCGGCGCCGGTATCGCCGTGCTGGTGCTGCGCGCACTGCTGTTTTCGCACCCGGTCGGCCTGGAGATCTCGGGTACCGGCGCCCTGCGCTTCGGTATGAATACCGCCGTGGTCGCGACCGCGATCGCCTTCATCGCGCTGCTGTGGTCGTATGTGAAGATGCCGCCGTTCATCGCGGGCGGTGAGTATTTCGAGCTGCTGTTCTGGGGTGGCGGCCATGTGCTGCAGTTCACTCATACCCAGCTGATGCTGGTCGCGTGGCTGTGGCTGGCGAGCGTCTCCGCCGTACCGGTGTACACGGGGCCGCGCGTGGTGCTGTTCCTGTTCGCGTGGGGGCTGCTGGCCGTATTCGCGACGCCGGTCATCTATCTCGCCTTCGACGTGAACTCGATCGAGCATCGCCGGCTGTTCACCTGGCAGATGGAGTTCGGCGGCAGCCTCGCCTCGCTGTGGATCGGCCTCGCGCTGCTGGCGGGGCTCGTCAAGGCCGATGCGGCACCGCCGCACGCGCGTGCGGAACGCGCGGCGCTGACGACGTCGGTGCTGCTGTTCGGCATCGGCGGCGTCATCGGTTTTCTCATCAGCGGCAGCAACGTCACGGTGCCGGCGCATTATCACGGCTGCATCGTCGGCGTCACGCTGGCGTTCATGGGCATGACGTACCAGCTGTTGCCGCGCCTCGGCTTCGCGGCGCCCTCGCAGCGCTGGGCGGTGCGGCAGTGCTGGGTGTACGCGAGCGGACAGCTGGTACACATCGTCGGTCTGGCCTGGTCCGGCGGTTACGGCGTGCAGCGCAAGACGGCAGGCGCCGCTCAAGCGTTGGACTCGATCGAGCGCATCGTGTCGATGGGCATGATGGGTCTCGGCGGATTGATCGCCATCATCGGCGGGCTGATGTTCCTGCTCGTCGTCTTTCATGCGATGCTGCGGGCGCGACGTTGACCGCGCCCATGTCGTGCGCGTCGCCATGTCAATACCCACACGCTTGTTACGATATAAGTTTTTGATGCATATCAAGGCAAGCTGACTCCTCCACTCCTTAACATGCACCCACATTCCCTCTTACGGAGAGTCTGGGTTATGAGTGGCACTTTCACAAAATCAATGGCACGCAACATCTTCTATGGTGGAAGCGTGTTCTTCATCCTGCTGTTCCTGGCCTTGACCTACGACACCGAGCGGGCGCTGCCCGATCGTGACAACCGCGGCGCGATCACGCCGCAGGTCGTGCTCGGCAAGAAGATCTGGGAAGACAACAACTGCATCGGATGCCACTCGCTGCTGGGCGAAGGCGCGTATTTCGCGCCGGAGCTCGCCAACGTCTACACCCGCCGCGGGGGCGACTTCATCAAGACCTGGATGAAGATCCAGCCGACCGGAGCCCCCGGCCGCCGGCAGATGCCGCAGTTCAATCTCAGCGACGAGGAGCTGGACGCGCTGGTCGCGTTCCTGAAGTACAGCTCCGAGATCAATGCCGCCGGCTGGCCGCCGAATATCGAAGGTTGAGGGAGAATCGGTCATGCAATATCAATCGCAAGCGGTCGCAAAACCGTATTTCATTGCCGCGATCGGGCTTTTTGTGGGCCAGATCGTCTTCGGTCTCATCATGGGGCTGCAATACGTGGTGGGCGATTTCCTGTTTCCGGAAATCCCCTTCAACGTGGCGCGCATGGTGCATACCAACCTGCTGATCGTGTGGTTGTTGTTCGGCTTCATGGGTTCGGCGTACTACCTCGTTCCCGAGGAGGCCGAAACCGAGCTGCACAGTCCCAAGCTGGCGCTGGCGCTGTTCTGGATCTTCCTGGTCGCGGGCGTGCTCACCATCCTGGGCTATCTGTTCGTACCCTATTCGGGTCTCGCGAAGATGACCGGCAACGATCTGCTGCCGACCATGGGCCGTGAGTTCCTCGAGCAGCCGACCATCACCAAGCTGGGCATCGTGGTCGTGGCCCTGGGCTTCCTGTTCAACATCGGCATGACCATCCTGAAGGGCCGCAAGACCAGCGTCAGCCTGGTGCTGCTGGTCGGTCTGCTGGGTCTCGCGGTGCTGTTCCTGTTCTCCTTCTACAATCCGCACAACCTGGTGAAGGACAAGTTCTACTGGTGGTGGGTGGTGCATCTGTGGGTGGAGGGCGTGTGGGAACTGATCATGGCATCGATCCTCGCCTTCGTGCTCATCAAGATCACCGGCGTCGACCGCGAAGTCATCGAGAAGTGGCTGTACGTCATCATCGCCATGGCGCTGATCACCGGCCTCATCGGCACGGGCCACCATTACTATTGGATCGGTGCGCCGGAGTACTGGCAGTGGTGGGGTTCGGTGTTCTCCGCGCTGGAGCCGATCCCGTTCTTCATGATGACGGTGTTCGCCTTCAACATGGTGAACCGGCGCCGCCGCAACCATCCGAACAAGGCGGCCACCCTGTGGGCGCTGGGCACCGCGGTGATGGCGTTCCTCGGTGCCGGCGTGTGGGGCTTCCTGCACACGCTTGCCCCGGTGAACTTCTACACCCACGGCACGCAGATCACGGCGGCCCACGGTCACATGGCGTTCTACGGCGCCTATGTGATGATCGTGTTGACCATGATCTCCTACGCCATGCCGATGATGCGCGGCCGGGCCGCGGCCAACAGCAGCAAGTCGCAGGTGCTGGAGATGTGGTCGTTCTGGCTGATGACCGTCGCCATGGTGTTCATCGTGCTGTTCCTCACCGCCGCCGGCGTGTTGCAGGTCTGGCTGCAGCGCTACAGCGACGCCCCGCAGGCGTTCATGGTGGTGCAGGACAAGATCGCGCTGTTCTACTGGATGCGCGAGGTCGCGGGCCTGGTGTTCCTGGTCGGGCTGGTACTGTACGTGTTGAGCTTCTTCGTCGGTCGTAAGGACCCGGAGGCGGTACAGGCCTGAGGCCAAAGGGCGGGGGCTGGCAGGGCCCCCGCCCGGCGGCATTTATTCCAGAACAGTTTTCAACACGAAGGCGCGGAAGGCGCGCGAAGGAACGCCAAAGGCCTTCCAACCTGGAAAACACCATCGCTTCGATGGCTGGTCGGGCAGAAGGAGTTGGGGTGCGAGCGGCACGACCGAATCGGGCGTCTGCGGTAACATCTGGAATACGTCCGAGCTGTCCGTGTGTTCCGTGGCCAGTGGTTTCCTTCGCGCGCCTTCCGCGCCTTCGTGTTGAAAGCCTTTGACTTTGTGAATGACCATGTCGAAAGCGGCCGCCGAAACGCTCCCACGTCCCACCCATCCGCCCGGCGATCTGGCGATCTGGATCTTCATTCTCGCCGAGCTGCTGGTGTTCGCGGTGTTCTTCCTGGCCTATGCCTGGACGCGGCACGCCAATGTCGAGCTGTTCAACGAGTATCAGCTCACGCTCGACCGGCGCGCGGGTCTCATCAACACCATCGCGCTGCTGACCAGCAGCTATTGCGTGGTGCGCGCGGCGGCGGCGGTGCGTCTCGACCGGACCCGGGCCTGCGCTCATTGGCTGGTCGCCGCGCTGGTGCTGGGCGGGGTGTTCGTCGTCGTCAAGCTCGCCGAATATCACCATCATTTCGAGCAGGGCGTCGCGCTCAGTACCAACACGTTCTACATGTTCTATCTGTCACTGACCTTCTTTCACTTCATGCACGTGGTGATGGGCATGGTCATACTCGCGGCCGTGGCCGCCAAGGCCTGGCGCGGCGGCTACAGTGCCACCGACCACGTCGGCGTGGAGACCGGCGGCTCCTACTGGCACATGGTCGATCTGGTCTGGCTGATCCTGTTCCCGCTGGTCTACGTGATGCACTGACATGAGCCCGCTGCGCGCCATCGTCCTGCCCCGCCCCTGCAGCCGCGTGTGGCTGGTGCTGTTGGGCCTCACCTTCGTGACCTTCGCCCTGGGTGAGTTCGGTTTCGCCGGCGAGGCGGCCGCCCTGGTGCTGCTGGGCATTGCAGGGATCAAGGCGCAGCTGGTCGCCGATCGCTTCATGGGCTTGGCGGGGGTGGCCGGCCTGTGGCGCCTGATCATTCCTATCTATTTGATTATCCTCATCTCAGGTATTCTTCTGGCGTTCCTCCCGGCGTAGCGCCGGCCGCGCCGGGGGTCGCCTGATTTATGTCAAGGTGATCCCGGCGTCCCTGGTGTCTCATAGTGGGCGCCAGTACCGGCCCGACTTCCGGAGACGCCCATGGATGCCCCCGTCCGATCCCTGCGCACGCCCAGCGGCGAGCTGCCGTTCTATCGACCGCAGGGCAACGAGATCGGCGTGTTCGAGCACGCCTACCGCAATCGACTGCCGGTGCTCATCAAGGGCCCGACCGGCTGCGGCAAGACGCGCTTCGTGCGTCACATGGCCGCGCGCCTGGGACGGCCGCTCTACACCGTGTCCTGCCACGACGATCTGAGCGCCGCCGACCTGGTCGGCCGCCACCTCATCGGCGACGGCGCCACCTTCTGGAACGACGGGCCGCTGACCCGCGCCGTGCGCGAGGGCGCCATCTGCTATCTCGACGAGGTCGTGGAGGCGCGCAAGGACACCACGGTGGTGCTGCATCCGCTCACTGACGACCGCCGTATCCTGCCCATCGAACGCACCGGCGAACTGCTGGAGGCGCCGCCGGAATTCATGCTGGTGGTATCGTACAACCCCGGCTATCAGAATCTGCTCAAGGGCCTGAAGCCCAGCACCCGGCAGCGCTTCGTGGCCCTGCGCTTCGAGTTTCCCAAGCCGGAACTGGAGCAGGCGGTGGTGGAGGCCGAGACCGGCGTCGAGGCGTTGCTCGCGCGGCGCCTGGTGGGTCTGGCCAACAGCCTGCGCGCGCTGAAGGATCACGATCTGGAAGAGGCCGCATCGACGCGCCTGGTGGTCTATGCCGCCACGCTGATCAAGGCCGGCATGGATCCGCTGGAGGCCTGCCGCACCGCGCTGGTCGAACCCCTGACCGACGACGCGGAGACCACGGCCGCGCTGCTGGAGGTGGTCGATGCGAATTTCGGCTGATGTGCGCGGGCCGCGGTACCCCGAAGGACTCGCCCCTGTCCCTGACCCCATGATCGCCTTGCGGGAGGAATGACGATGACCCAAGCCCAGACGGCAGCCGAACTGTGGCTGCGTGAAGTGACCACACCCCTCGGCCAGGCCCGCGTGGCCTGCAAGCAGTGCAGCCTGAACGGCATCTGTGCAGTGCTGGAATCGGACAAGGACGACCGGACGTTCGTGCAGCGCAGCCGCGTCGGCAGCGGCAAGACGCTGTTCCACGCGGGCGACCGCTTCCAGGGCGTGTACGCCGTCACCTCCGGCGCCATCAAGACCTACGCGCACCTGGCGCAGAACGCGACGCAGGTGGTCGATTTCCACTTTCCGGGCGACACGGTCGGCCTGGAGGCGATCGACCGCGGCGAATACACCTACACCGCCCAGGCGCTCACCGAGACGCTGGTGTGCCGCATCGATCCGGGCCGGGCGCCGGCAGCCGCCGAACGCCAGCGCGACTTCCAGATGGAGGTGATCAGGGCGCTGGGCGACCAGCTGCGTCACGAGCAGAGTCTGTCCATCCTGCTGCGCACCCAGACGGCGGACCAGCGCATCGCGACCTTCCTGCTGAGCCTGGCCGGCCCCTCGCTGTGGACGCACACGCGCGGCGTCGATCTGCAGCTGCCGATGTCGCGCAAGGACATCGCCAACTATCTCGGCATCGCCGTGGTCACGCGGTGCCGGCTGTTCAAGCGCAGGCAGGAGGACGGCCTCATCGAAAGCCCGGGCCGGCGGGTGCGGCGGGCGAACATCGATGCCCTGAGCGCCATCGCGCGGCCGGCCCCGCCGGCCGAAGACGCCAGCTGCCCGACCTGAGACGCGCCGCCGCCCGATGAGCCTCTATGGCCTGATCAAGGCGGTGCACGTCGGCAGCGTGGTGGTGAGTGTGTCGCTGTTCTTCGTGCGCGGCCTGTGGATGATGCGTGCGCCCGCGCGGCTCGCGCACACCTGGGTGCGGGTGCTGCCGCACATCGTCGACACGCTGCTGCTGGCCAGCGCGCTGACCCTGGCCGTGCTGAGCCGTCAGTATCCCTTCGTCGAGCCCTGGCTGACGGCCAAGGTCGTCGCCCTGCTGGCCTACATCCTGATCGGCATGTTCGCGCTGCGACGCGGCCCCAGCCGGGCCGTGCGCATCGCCGCGTGGTGCACGGCGCTGGGTGTGTTCGCCTACATCGTCGGTGTGGCTTTGACGCGCAACCCCTGGGTGTTCGCCGCGTGAGCGCGGGGCGCATCGCCGTGGTCCTGCGCAGGCTCTGGCTGTGGGCCTTGCTGTGGAGCGCGGCGGCCGCATCGGCCGGCGCCATGGCGGGCACCGATGCCGACGCCGCGAGCGCCGCCCCCGCCGACCTCACCGCGCATCACGAGCTGGTGCAGGCGTTCTTCCCCGGCGCGGACCGCATCGGCCCACTTGCCGGCGAACCGCCCGCCGCGGCGGTGACCGCTGCCGGCCATCTGCTCGGCTACGTCTATCTCACCGACCGCATCCTGCCCATCCCCGCCTATTCTGGCAAACCCATCAGCACGCTGGTGGGGCTGGATCTCGACGGCCAGCTCGTCGGCGTGCGCATCGTGCACCACGAGGAGCCCATCCTGCTGGCCGGCGTTTCGGAGGACCAGCTCGCCGCTTACGTCGCCCAGTATCAGGGCATCAACGTGCGCAACCGCATCAAGATCGGCGGACGCCCCTCCGAGGGCGTGGTGACGGTGGATACGATCAGCGGCGCGACCATCACGGCGATGGTCATCAATCAGACCATCACCAAGACGGTGCAGCGGGTCGCAGCGGCGACCGGCGTGCTCGGTGCTGGCGGCGCGGCGCCGGATGAGGGGGCGCAGGAGGACGGCCGGCCGATCTGGCGGCTGGTCTGGCAGGAGCGCCAGTTCCGCATCGCCGTGCTGGTCGCGGCCCTGGCGGCCCTGACGCTGATCCTGCTGTTCCAGGACTGGCTGGCGCTGCATCCGCGGCTGCTGCTGTACGTGCGCGACGGCTACCTGGTGTTCACGGTGGTGTTCGTCGGCTGGTACGCCATGGCACAGCTGTCGGTGGTCAACGTGCTCACCTTCGTGCACGCCACGGTGCACGACTTCCGCTGGGAAACGTTTCTGATCGACCCCTTGATGTTCATCCTGTGGAGTTTCGTGGCGATGACGCTGCTGCTGTGGGGGCGTGGCGTGTACTGCGGCTGGCTGTGCCCGTTCGGTGCGGTGCAGGAGCTGATCAATCAGCTTGCGCGGCGTCTGCGCGTGCGCCAGTGGGAATTCCCGGACGTGGTGCACGAGCGCCTGTGGGCGCTGAAGTACATCGTGCTGCTGATCCTGTTCGGCATGTCGCTGCAGTCGCTGCAGCTGGCCGAGCGCTATGCGGAGGTGGAACCCTTCAAGACCGCCGTGACGCTGCGTTTCCACCGCGACTGGGGCTATCTGATCTACGCGGCCGCGCTGATCGCCGTCTCGGTCGTCAATCGGAAGTTCTACTGCAAATACGTCTGTCCACTCGGCGCGGCACTGGCGATACCCGCGCGCCATCGCCTGTTCGACTGGCTGCGGCGGCGCAAGGAATGCGGCAAGCCCTGCCAGATCTGCGCCAACGAATGCGAGGTGCGCGCCATCGCGCCGACCGGTGAGATCAACGTCAACGAATGCCACTACTGTCTCGATTGCCAGGTGACGTTCTGGAATGACACCAAGTGCCCGCCGCTGGTGCAGCGTGGCAAGCGCCATGCCCGCGGCGCCCGGGCGCGCGAACTCGCGCAGGAAATGGTGCTGAGTTTCCGCGCGCCGGAGACATCGCATACCGACACCGGACGGGACGGCGACGATCCGGCCTCGCGCTGACCCGCCGCGATTCCGCCGATCCCATCGCCTCCGCACCATCGGCATCAGCGCGCCTGAAGCCGGTTAAACACGCTCAAACCGATAACAAACAACGGCCGACCGCCAAAGTTTCCTTTTATCTACCACATTGTTTCTACCGTTGACCTGCGTCAAGGCAGGCGCTAGGGGGAGCGTCTAAAACACACCCAGCATCGGCTTTCCACCAGACGGCTAAGGAGTGATCGCAATGAAAGACAGCACCACACATGGCACGGGGCTGACGGCCCTCGTCGCCGCCATCGGTTTGGCGCTCGGGTCGGTGGCCGTGACGGCGGCGACGCCGACCGAACACCCCGGCACGCCCGAGGAGGAGCTGCGCTACAAGGGCGCGCCGGTGCCGCAACCCGACCAGCTCACGACGACCATTTCGCCCAAGGCGCCGCCCGTCACCGAGGCAGAGTTCGCGCGCGCCAAGCAGATCTACTTCGAGCGCTGCGCCGGCTGTCACGGCGTGCTGCGCAAGGGCGCGACCGGCAAGCCGCTGACGCCGGACATCACCCAGGAGCGCGGCACCGAATATCTGAAGGCCTTCATCAATTTCGGTTCGCCGGCGGGCATGCCCAACTGGGGCACCTCGGGCGTGATGACCGAGGCCGACGTCGACATCATGGCGCGCTTCCTGCAGCACGAGCCGCCGCAGCCGCCCGAGTACAGCCTCGCCGACATGAAGGCGACCTGGAAGGTGCTGGTGCCGCCGGACCAGCGTCCCAAGAAACAGGAGAACAAGCTCGATCTGGACAACCTGTTCTCCGTGACGCTGCGTGACGACGGCAAGGTCGCGCTGATCGAGGGCGATTCGAAGAAGATCATCTTCACCATCGAGACCGGCTATGCCGTGCACATCTCGCGCATGTCGGCCTCCGGCCGCTATCTGTACGTCATCGGCCGCGACGCCAAGATCAATCTCATCGACCTGTGGATGAAGACCCCGGCCACCGTCGCCGAGATCAAGGTCGGCATGGAGGCGCGCTCGGTCGAGACCTCGAAATACAAGGGCTGGGAGGACAAGTACGCCATCGCCGGCACCTACTGGCCGCCGCAGTTCGTGATCATGGACGGCGACACCCTGGAGCCGAAGAAGATCGTCGCCACCCGCGGTATGACGGTGGACACCCAGGAATACCATCCGGAACCGCGCGTGGCGGCCATCGTGGCCTCGCACCAGAAGCCGGAGTTCATCGTCAACGTCAAGGAGACCGGCAAGATCCTCATGGTCAACTACGAGGACCTGGAGAACATGAAGGTCACCGAGGTCGACGCCGCCCGCTTCCTGCATGACGGCGGCTGGGACAGCTCGGGCCGGTACTTCATGAGCGCGGCCAACCAGTCCAACAAGATCGCCGTGGTCGACTCGAAGGAGGGCGAGCTCGAGGCCCTGGTCGATGTCGGCAAGATCCCGCATCCCGGCCGCGGCGCGAACTTCATCGATCCGAAGTACGGGCCGGTGTGGGCGACCAGTCACCTGGGTGACGAGACCGTCTCCCTGATCGGCACCGATCCCGAGAAGCACGAGGACAACGCCTGGAAGGTGGTGCGCACGCTGAAGGCGCAGGGTGGCGGCTCGCTGTTCGTCAAGACCCATCCGAAGTCCACCAATCTCTGGGTCGACACCACGCTGAACCCCGACGAGAAGATCAGCCAGTCGGTGGCGGTGTTCGACATCCGCGATCTGGACAAGGGCTACGAGGCCGTCGACATCGCCGGTATGGCCGGTCTGGGCGAAGGGCCGAAGCGCGTCGTGCAGCCGGAGTACAACAAGGCCGGCGACGAGGTCTGGTTCTCGGTGTGGAACGGCCAGACCCAGGAGTCCGCGATTGTGGTGGTCGACGACAAGACGCGCAAGCTCAAGGCGGTCATCAAGGACAAGCGCCTGATCACGCCGACCGGCAAGTTCAACGTCTACAACACCATGCACGACGTGTATTGATGGTGGGGCGGGGGGCGGCCG
>CAYWKV010000029.1:22682-23605 GCA_964458835.1 uncultured Gammaproteobacteria bacterium
GGTTTTTTGTGGGGGGGGGGGGGGGGGGGGGGTCGCCTCCCCCCGCCGCCCCCCCGACAGATACAAGAGGCAAGAGGCAAGGTACGGGAGACAGGGTCGGTTTTGACTTGCGCCTTGTAACTTGTCTCTTGCATCTCCCAACAAGGGGGATGTATGTCCGAAGAAGCCTGTGTCTATCTGGTTGGCGCCGGCCCCGGCGACCCCGATCTCCTGACCCTCAAGGCCCATCGTCTCCTGCAGGAGGCCGACGTGGTGGTCTACGACCGCCTGGTCTCGCGGGAAATCCTCGATCTCATTCCGACCGGTGCCAGCCGCATCTTCGTGGGCAAGGCCGCCGGCAACCATCACATGCGTCAGGAGGACATCAACGAGCTCCTGGCGAACCTGGGCCGTCGCGCGCGCAAGGTCGTGCGCCTCAAGGGCGGCGACCCGCTGATCTTCGGCCGCGGCAGCGAAGAGGCGCTGCATCTCGCCCGGCACGGCGTGCGCTTCGAGATCGTGCCCGGCATCACCGCCGCCTCGGCCTGCACGACCTATGCCGGCATCCCGCTCACGCACCGCGGCCTGGCCGGCAGCGCGCGCTTCGTCGCCGGCCATTGCCGCGCGGACCAGCCGCTGGATCTGGACTGGGACCGGCTCGCCGATCCCGACACCACGCTGGTCATCTACATGGGCCTGGCCAGCCTGGCGGAAATCCAGGCCAACCTCATCGCGGCCGGACTGGCGGCGGACACGCCCGCCGCGCTGATCGAGAACGGCAGCACGCCGCGCCAGCGCCGCCTGCTCACACGCCTCGACGGCCTGGCCGCCATGGCGGTTTCGGAGCGGGTGGTGTCGCCGGCGCTGGTGGTCATCGGCAAGGTCGTCGCACTGGCCGGTGACATGGACTGGTTCGACACGGTGCAGGCAGAGCGTCATGCAGA
>CAYWKV010000030.1:0-5670 GCA_964458835.1 uncultured Gammaproteobacteria bacterium
CGAGACCGACCCGGGCGTGCGCGGCGACACCTCGGGCGGCGGCGGCAAGCCGGCCACGCTGGAGACCGGCGCCGTGGTGCGCGTGCCGCTGTTCGTCAACATCGGCGATCTCATCAAGGTCGACACGCGCAGCGGCGAATACGTCTCGCGCGCGAAAGAGTAAGGTCGGCTGCGCCCCGGGTCCGGAAATCCCAGCCACGGAAAATACGGACCAAGACTTATTAGCCACGAAATCCACGAAACCCACGAAAGGATTTCTATGGTGCATCGATGCCAGCGACCCACTGCGGTGTGGGACCCGTCGCGTCAGGCTGCGCCTCGACGCACTCGAGACCACACGCTGACAGGTAGCTTGGGGTTACTCCAAGTATTTTTCGTGGGTTTCGTGGATTTCGTGGCTAAAAAGGGTTTTATCTGTGTTCTCCGTCCGAAAATCGTTTCGGCCTGGCCGCCGGCCGGCGCCGCTAGCCGCCTCCATTGTCGTCATGGATGACTGGCGGCCCACCGCCGCGCTGGACACGCTGCGGCTGCGGGCGCGGCTGCGGGCGCGGGTGCGGGAATTCTTCGCGGCACGCGGCGTGCTGGAGGTCGAGACGCCGATGCTGTCCGCGGCGGCCGCGCCGGCGCCGCATCTCGACAGCCTCACGGTCGCCTATCACGGCCCGCACGCGCCGCCGTCCGGGCGGCTGTATCTGCACACCTCGCCAGAATTCCCCATGAAGCGCCTGCTCGCCGCCGGCAGCGGCAGCATCTATCAGCTCTGCCGCGTGTTCCGCGACGGCGAGGCCGGCACGCGCCACAATCCGGAATTCACGCTGCTGGAGTGGTATCGCGCGGGCTTCGAGCTGCCGCGGCTGATCGACGAGGTGGAGGCCCTGCTGCGCGCCGTGCTGGCCGGGCTGCGCGAACTGCCGCCGGCCGTGCACCGCAGTTATCGCGAGCTGTTCCGGGAGTACGCCGGGGTGGACGGACTCACGGCCGGCGCCGCCGAACTGCGCGCCTGCCTCGAGCAGCACGGTCACCGTTCGCCGCCCGGCATGCCCGACGACGATCCCGATCCCTGGCGCGACCTGCTGCTCACCCACCTCATCGAACCGCGGCTGCGCGGCCTGGTGTTCGTCAGCGGCTATCCCGCGAGCCAGGCGTCGCTGGCGCGCATCGAGGCCGGCGATCCGCCGGTGGCCGCACGCTTCGAGTGCTATCTGGACGGCGTCGAACTCGCCAACGGCTTTCACGAGCTCGGCGATGCGGCGGAGCAGCGCCGGCGCTTCGAAGCGGAGAACACGGCGCGCGCCGCCGCGGGCCGTCCGGTGCTGCCGCTGGACGAGCGGCTGCTCGCGGCGCTGGCGGCGGGGCTGCCGGACTGCAGCGGCGTCGCGCTGGGTTTCGACCGCCTGGTGATGCACGCCGCGGGAGCGGAGCGCATCGACGCGGTGCTGGCGTTCGGGATCGCGCGCGCCTGAACGAAAACGGGGCCGCCCCTGATGGGACGGCCCCGCATTGCGGCGACGGACGGAAGCCCGCCGTCTCAGTCGAACACCTCTTCGTTCGTCGGCAGCTCCGGATCGCGGGACCATTCGTTCCACGAGCCGAAGTAGTTCCGCACCCGCTGGAAGCCGGCCTCCTTGAGCGCGACATAGGTGTTGGATGCGCGCGCGCCCTTGAAGCAGTAGATGATGATGTCGTCCTCGGGATAGAGGCCGTATTCGGCGCACAGCGCGCGGATCTTGTCCGGCGACTTGAAGTACGGGATCTGGCCGTCACGCTCCATGAACTCATACCACTCCATCCAGCGGGCGCCGGGCAGGCGTCCCTTGCGCGGCGCGAAATCCACGCCGTAGGGGGACGAGCTCTTCGCGACCCATTCGATGCGGTCGCGGATGTCCAGCAGCTTGACGCCGGGATCCTTCAAACACTGCAGCACCTCGTCGCGGGTGGCCAGCATGTGCGGCTGCGGCTTCACGATGAACTCCGTCGGCGTGGTGGTGACGGCATCGGCATCCGCCGGCAGGCCGTCGTCCAGCCAGGCGCCGAAGCCGCCGTCCAGGACGCCGGTCTCCTCGTGGCCGAGGTAGCGCAGCAGCCAGTAGCCGCGGCAGGAGCCGCCGTAACGGCTGTCGTAGGCGTCCTCGTAGACGATGGCCGTGGTGTCCGGCGTCAGGCCGATCGCGGAGAGTTGCTCGCGGAAGTGCGCGTGCATCCTCTCCAGGCCCTCGGGTGTCGTCTCGGACAGGTAATAGAAGATGTCCGGGACGTTGACCGCGCCCTGGATGTGGCGTTCCGCGTAGTCGTCCTTGTCGCGGATGTCGATCAGCAGGACCTTCCGGGTCTTCATCAGCTCCATCGCTTCGCCGGGGGTGTAGAGCAGCTTCTCGGTCATAGTTCCTTCCTCGATCGGTGGTTGCTGGAAACGCGCCGGACCGGGGCGCGCGGGGCAGGCACCGGCGTGCCTGAAAACGGTTGCTCAGTGCTGGTGCTCGAAGTGCTGGGCGGCGGACTCGGTGTCGGTCTCGCCGTCCTTCAGCGGCGGGCGCGCGGGGAAGGCCGGGAAGAACACGCGTTCCTCCTCGTCCGCCCGCATGCCGTACATCTTGTTGTGCTGGAACGGCGCATTCATGATCACCTGGCCGCCGTGCTCGCGCGCCTGGCGCTGGGCCAGCTCGAGTTCTTCGGCGGCGCGGCCTTCCCAGGGCATCACGAAATAGCGTGGATGCTGCTCGCCCGGCAATTGCAGCCACAGGTAGATCTCGCGGTTCCATTCGTCCTTGGTGCGCACGGCCAGCACGACGGCCTCCTTCGCACCGTTGAAGAACTCCTGGCTGATGGGTTTGGGCAGCGACAGCAGCTGGTTGTAGAGAAACAGGGAGACGCCGACCGAGGCCGCGAGATACGCCAGGCTCACGCCCCGGAACAGGTTGCTGCGCGTGGTCTTCATCGAGAACAGCGCGTAGCCGAGGCAGAGGATCAGGTAGCCGACCAGCACGGCGATCAGGTGCGTGTGCATCATTTGTGGCCGTCGAAGTTGTAGCCGCCGGTGGCGGTGGTGATGAGTTTCTTGGGCAGGGCGTTGACGCTGCCGGCGACGAGTTCGCCGTCCTCGTCGAGCCGGAAGCGGAACACCGTCAGCTCCTCGCCCATCTGGCGCAGCTGCACGTCGGATACCAGGATCTGCCGGCTGGCGCGCGCGGTGCCGGATGGCGTGATGGTGGAGACCAGCACCGTGACCGGCACCGGCCACACATCGGCGCGGTTGAAATACATGTGCAGATTGACCGTGTACTCGCCGGCTACGATGCCGCGCGAATAGGCGTTCTCGTAGTTCAGCTTCGAGACATCGTTGCGGAAGCCGATGTCGTCGCGCAGCAGGTTGAACACCTGGCCGGCCAGATTGGAATAGCCGACGGGGTTGTCCCCCGGGCCCTCCACCCACAGATCGACGTCCGCGTCGATGTCGTCGCTCCAGCGCGCCTCGATCATGACATTGCCGGGGGCGGACGCCTCCTGTTCGGTGCGCTTCTTCTCCGGCGGGTTGATGTGCGGCAGCAGGATGATCACCAGCGCGACGAAGCCGAGCAGCGCCAGGGTGATGACGTCGCGGAAGACGACGTCGGAATCGTCCTCGGCCTCCGCGTCGAAGGAGAAGTGCTTGCTCATGCAGCGGGGTCCGGGTCGGCCGCCTCCAGGATGGCGGCGATCAGATTGACGACGCCGGTGCGCAGCATGGTGTAGTTGGCGTTCAGCCACAGATTGGTGACCGCGCCGACCAGGGTCGTGTACAGCGCCACGCCCATGCCGTGGGTGAGCACGGCCACCAGCTTGCCCACCTGCGACGTGTCGCCGACGGCGTTGGCGGGCACCTGGGTGAGCACCATGATGAAGCCGATCACCGTCCCCAGCAGGCCCAGCATCACCAGGCTGGAGGCGATGTACTTGACGAAGGCGATGCGTGCGAACAGCTTGATCTCGAACGCCTCCTTGACGCTCTCGCGGTCGGTGCGCGCGCTCAGCGCGACGAAATCCCGCAGCTTGCCCTTGCCGCCGCTCTTGACGGCGTTGATCTCGCAGGCCGTCTTCCAGACGCGGTAGCCGCACAGCACCATGCCGTAGGCGAACAGCGCCGCGATCACGTAGGTGATGTGCGAGGAATCGGACAGGAACACCGGCGCCACCAGACCCTGCACGAAGAACACCAGCAGAATGGCGAGCCCGACCAGATTGAAGGCCATCCAACGGTAAAACAGCAGATTGTTCCAGTTCATGGTTCCCCTTGCCCGTGGGCGCGGCTGTCGATCGCCTTGTTCTTGGTGGTGGCCGTCAGGGCCCATCCGGGGTGCTCAGCAAGGCCTGTGCCACGGAGCGATCTTGTTGATATCACACATGAAAAATGTGGCGCCTGGGGGATCTCACGCGCCCCGTGTTCCATATCGGAACGGGCCTGGAACGAAACGCGGCACCGACGGAGTGCGCCCGCCCGGGCGCCGTCGGCCGTGCCCCGCGTCCGCCCGGGTCCGTTGCGGACACCGGCTTTATCCGGGAAACTTCCCGCCCATGCAGGCACATACCCTTCAGGCCGAGATCGAAGCGGGCGCCGACGGCGTGCGCTGCCGCGGCTCGTGGATCGTCGCGGAACTGGGCGCGGTGGCCCGGCGGCTGGAGCGCCTGCAGCCCGGCGGGACCGGGCCGGTGCGGGTGGACGCCTCGGGCGTGGTCGCGCTCGACACCACCGGCGCCTGGCTGCTGCGGCGTCTGCAGCGGCGCCTGGAGGAGGGGGGGCGGCAGGTCCGCATCGAGGGGCTGAGCGTCCCTTTCGCGGACCTGCTGGCGCGGGTGACCGAACTGGGCGGCGCGGAACCGCCGCACCCGCGGCGTCTCGGCCGCCTCGCGGATCTGGGCCGGCGCGTGGTGGACGGTTTCGAGCAGCTGTACGCCTTTTTCGGCTTCTTCGGCGAGGTCATGCTGCGTCTGGGCGCGCTGGCGCGGGCCCCCTGGCGCGTCCGCTGGAACGCCGTCTGGACCGACATGCACGCCGCCGGGGTGACCGCGCTCGGCATCGTCGGGCTGCTGTCGTTCCTGATGGGGGTGGTGTTCGCCTACCAGGGCGCGGTGCAGCTGCGCAGCTTCGGCGCCAACATCTATATCGCCGACCTGGTCGGGCTGGTGATGACGCGCGAACTGGGGCCGCTGCTGGCGGCCATCATCGTCGCGGGCCGCACGGGTTCGGCCTACACGGCGCAGATCGGCACCATGAAGGTGACCGAAGAGGTCTCGGCGCTGCGCACCATCGGCATCGATCCGCTGGACCTGCTGGTGATCCCCAAGGTGCTGTCGCTGTGCATCGCGCTGCCGCTGCTGTCGGTGTTCGCCGACATCATGGGCGTGGTCGGCGGCATGGTCCTGTCGAAGGTGCACATCGGCTTGAGCTTCACGGTCTTTCTGGATCG
This sequence comes from uncultured Gammaproteobacteria bacterium, assembly GCA_964458835.1. GTDB lineage: Bacteria > Pseudomonadota > Gammaproteobacteria > Thiohalobacterales > Thiohalobacteraceae > JAHJQQ01. The sequence goes on from CAYWKV010000030.1 coordinate 5,442, forward strand.
CCTCCAGGAGGCGGTCTCGGCGCGCTCTTTCCTGATCGGCCTCGGCAAGGCGCCGGTGTTTGCGCTGATCATCGCGCTGATCGGCTGCTTCCAGGGCTTCCGGGTCCAGGGCAGCGCGGCCAGCGTGGGCCGCCACACCACGATCTCCGTGGTGCAGTCGATCTTTCTGGTGATCGTCGCCGACGCGCAGTTCTCGGTGGTGTTCAGCTGGCTGGGCATCTGATCCCGG
>CAYWKV010000030.1:5770-22133 GCA_964458835.1 uncultured Gammaproteobacteria bacterium
TTCCACGGGGTTCCGTGGCGGAGGCGGTTTTGCGGGCTGACGGGGACGCGTCCGGCATGACGGCGAACGACGAGGCGGTGCTCCGGCTGCGCGGCGTGTGCACGCGCTTCGGCAGCTTCAGCGTGCACGAGGGGCTCGATCTGGACGTCCGCCATGGCGAGGTGCTGGCCATCGTCGGCGGCAGCGGCAGTGGCAAGACCACGCTGTTGCACGAAATGATCATGCTGCGCCGCCCGAGCGCGGGCTCGATCCGCCTGTTCGGCGAGGACATCGTCGACGCGGCCCCGGCGGTGCAGGCGCGGCTGCGGCGGCGCTTCGGCGTGCTGTTTCAGCACGGTGCGCTGTTCAGCGGACTCACGGTGCAGCAGAACGTCGGTGTGCCACTGCACGAGCACACCGATCTGGATGCGGCGCTGATCGACGAGATCGCGCTGCTCAAGATCCAGCAGGCCGGCCTGCCCGTGGACGCGGCACTGAAATATCCCAGCGAGCTGAGCGGCGGCATGATCAAGCGTGCAGCCCTGGCGCGCGCCATGGCGCTGGATCCGCAACTGCTGTTCCTCGACGAACCCACATCCGGACTCGATCCGGCGAGCGCCTCGGCCTTTGACGAACTGGTGCTGCGGCTGAAACAATGGCTGGGTTTGACGGTGGTAATGATCACCCACGACCTGGATTCGCTGTGGCGGGTCGCCGACCGGGTCGCCGTCCTGGGCGATCGCCGCGTGGTCGCCGTGGCGCCGATGACCGAACTGGCGCGCGTCGAGCATCCCGCGGTACGGGTCTATTTCGAGGGACCGCGCGCCAGGGCCGCACAGCCGCGCTGAGGCCGCACGAGAACGAGCCATATGGAATCGAAGCCGCATTACGTCATCGTCGGGATCTTCGCCCTGCTGCTGGGCACGGCGACGGTCGGGCTGAGCCTGTGGCTGGCCTTCGGCGATCTGGCGCTCGAGTACCGCACCTACCGCATCTACACCCACGAATCCGTCGCCGGACTGTACGTCGATTCGCTGGTGAAGTACCGCGGCGTCGAGGTCGGACGGGTGCGCGCGCTGGGACTGGACCCGGACAATCCGGAGCAGGTGCGCATCACCGTCGACATCGCCGACGACGTGCGCATCAAGGAGGACACCGTGGCCAAGCTGGCCGTGCAGGGTGTGACCGGCATCGCCTCGGTGGAGCTGTCGGGCGGCACGGCCGAGGCGCCGGACCTGAAGGCGAAGCCCGGCGAACCCTATCCCGTCATCCAGGCGGTGCCGTCGCTGTTCACGCGCATGGACGCCGCCGTGTCCGAGCTGATCGGCAATCTCAACACCGTGGCCGCCGACCTGCACGCCCTGCTCAACCCCGAGGTGCGCGGCCGCTTCGCGAACACGCTGAAACACGTCGACGAACTCAGCGCGACGCTGGCCGGGCAGCGGGAGGCCCTGGCCGGCGGCATTGCGGCATTCTCGCGCTTCGCCGACCACGCGGCCGACGCCGGCGAGCAGCTGCCGGCCCTGATGGCGCGCGTCGATACCGCCGTCACCGCGCTCGAGACCATGGCCGACGACATCGCCGCGACCACCCGCGAGGTGCGCGAGCAGGTGCGCGCCGGTGGCGACCGCCTGGAGACGCTGGGCAGCCGCACCCTGCCGGAGACGGAGCTGCTGCTCGGCGAGATCCGCCAGCTCACGGCGAGTTTCCAGCGTCTGAGCGACCGCCTGGAGGAGGACCCGCGGGCGCTGCTGTACGGCCCGCAGCTGGCGGCCCCGGGGCCGGGCGAGTAGGTGAGGAGAGCGACGATGCGCAGATGCGTTCTGTTGTCCGTACTGGCGGCGCTGCCGGCCGCGGCCTGGCTGACGGGCTGCTCCGTCCTGCCCAAGCCGGAGCCGCAGACTTTCGAGCGCTATGTCCTGGAACCACGGATCGCACCGGCGGCGGCGCGGACCACCGCGGGCGACGGGCCTGTGCTGCTGGTCACCGTGCCGCAGGCGCGGTCGGATCTCGACACGCCGCGCATGGCTTATCGCCGGCAGGATTTCGACATCCGCTATTTCGCCCGCAGCCGCTGGGCGGACACGCCGCCGCAACTGCTGCTGACCGGGCTGGCCGAGGCGCTGGCGCAGAGCGGCCGCTTCGCGGCCGTGCTGCGCGCGGGGTCGCCGGCTGCGCCGGATCTGCGCCTGGACACCGAGCTGCTGGATTTCAGCCAGGATTTCCGCGTCCGGCCCAGCGAGTTCAGTCTGCGGCTGCGGGTGCAGCTGGTCGATCTCGCCGGCCGGCGTGTCGTCGCCGGCCGCATCTTCGAGGCGCGCCGCGCCGCGCCGGAGGAGTCGCCCTACGGCGGCGTGCAGGCGGCCAACGCCGCCTGGCAGGCGCTGCTGCCGGAGCTGGTCGACTACTGTGTCGCCAGCCTGCCCGCGGCCGGCCCGCGCTGAGCCGCCATGCTGAACGACGTGCGCATCGTGCTGGTGCAGACCAGCCATCCCGGCAACATCGGCGCCGCCGCGCGCGCCATGAAGAACATGTGCCTGGAACGGCTGAGGCTGGTGCGGCCGGCCCAGTTTCCGAGTGCCGAGGCGACCGCGCGCGCATCGGGTGCGGACGACCTGCTGGCGCGCGCCGTCTGCTGCGATACCCTGGAGGAGGCGGTCGCCGACTGCGGCTTCGTGGTCGGCGCCAGCGCGCGGCTGCGCAGCCTGCCCTGGCCGGAACTCGATCCGCGTGCCTGCGCCGAGCGGGTGCTCGCCGAGCGCGCGCGGGCACCGGTCGCGCTGGTGTTCGGCCGCGAGCAGTCGGGGCTCACCAACGACGAGCTGGAGCGCTGCCACGCCCTGGTGCACATCCCCTCCAACCCGGACTACGCCTCGCTCAACCTCGCCCAGGCGGTGCAGGTGCTGACCTATGAGCTGTACATGGCCAGCCTGGGCGGCGCCTGGCAGGGCTCGCGGCCCGAGTTCCCCGTCAGCACCGCCGCTGATATGGAACGCTTCTTCGCCCATCTGGAGCAGGCGGTCATCGACCTGGAGTTTCTGGACCCGCAGCGGCCCGGCCAGCTCATGCGGCGGCTGCGGCGGCTGTTTCAGCGCGCGCAGCCCGACACCAACGAGATGAACATCCTGCGCGGCATCCTCGGTGCGGCCCAGGCCAAGGCCCGCGCGGCCCGAAACCCGTAGGGCGCAATGGCGCAGCGTGGTGCGCCGGATGTTTTCCGGACCCATCCGGCGCGATACAACTGGCGGCCTATGGTGCTCAGTGGGGCTCGTTGGCTGACCTGCTCCGGCGGTCCCGTTCGTCGCTCCGCCTCCGGCTGTCGCAAGTCGGCTTCACGGCCTGATGGAGCTTGACGCGGATAAGGGTATCAACGGGCCGGCTCTTGCTCGCCGCGCCTGTCGCCGAACTGTCGCCCCCGGAACGAAGCCGTTACAATAGCCGAGCCCCGCAGTCGGTTTATGCCGCCAGCCGGCGGGGCGAGACGTCCGCGCTGCCATCGGTGATCCGCCCTTTATGACATCCGTGTTCGACCGCCTCCGGGAAGACGTGCGCTGCGTGTTCGATCGCGATCCGGCGGCGCGCAACACCTTCGAGGTGCTGACCACCTATCCGGGCCTGCATGCCGTGCTCATGCACCGCCTGAACCACAAGCTGTGGACGCTGGGGCTGAAGTGGGTAGCGCGCTTCGGCTCCATGCTGATGCGCTGGTTCACTGGCATCGAGATCCACCCCGGCGCGCGGATCGGCCGACGCTTCTTCATCGACCACGGCATGGGCGTGGTGATCGGCGAGACCGCCGAGATCGGCGATGACTGCACGCTCTACCACGGCGTCACCCTGGGCGGCACCAGCTGGCAGAAGGGCAAGCGCCATCCCACGCTGGGCGACGACGTCGTCATCGGTGCCGGCGCCAAGGTGCTGGGGCCGGTGACCGTTGGTGCCGGCGTGCGCATCGGTTCCAATGCCGTGGTCCTCAAGGACGTCGAGTCCGGGGCGACGGTGGTGGGCGTACCGGGCCGGGTGGTGACCCGCCGCGAGCCGCAGGACGACCGCCGGGCCGCCATCGCGCGCAAGATGGGCTTCGATGCCTACGGCACCACCAAGGACATGCCCGACCCGGTGGCGACCGCCATCAACTGCATGCTCGATCACATGCACGTCATGGATCAGAAGCTGGAGGAAATGTGCAAGGGGCTCAAGACCCTGGGCGCGGAACTCGGCGAGCTGAACCTGCCGGACCTCGGGCCCTGCGAGATCAAGAGTACAGGCGGTTCCGCCGAGCAGTGCGAACTGCCGACCGGCGAGGAGATCAGGGACAGGGATGAAGGGAATTCTTGACTGTTTTAGTAAGGTATGGCACCTTAGCGGACGTTCCCACAACGGGCGGCCCGCGAGCGGGCTGCCGAGTTTAGCAGACCGATCAATGAAACTCACGACCAAAGGGCGTTACGCCGTCACGGCCATGCTGGATCTGGCGTTCCATTGCGGCCCCGGACCGGTCAAGCTGGCGGAGATCTCGGAGCGCCAGGGCATATCCCTGTCGTACCTGGAGCAGCTGTTCACGCGGCTGCGCAAGGAAGGCCTGGTGGCCAGCACGCGCGGGCCGGGCGGTGGCTACTCGCTGGGCCGTCCGTCCGACCAGATCGCCGTCGCCGATGTGATCGAGGCGGTGGACGAGAACGTCGACACCACCCGCTGTGGTGGCCTGTCGAATTGCCACAACGACGAGCGCTGCCTGACGCACGAGCTGTGGACCGAACTCAGCGACCAGATCCGCGGGTTTCTCAGCCGGGTCACGCTCGGCGACCTGATGGCGCGCGGCGAGGTGCGGGAAGTGGCCGACCGCCAGGACCGGGCGGCAGGCAAGCACGATGTGGTGGAAGTACCGGTACTGTTCACCCCGGCGCGGGTGTAGCGGCTGGCCAGACCGAGTCGGCCGTGGAAGGCTTGGGCCGACTTGCAATGCAACGATCCTGCATACCGACAGGCCTTTCCGTGGCAACGGCGGCCTGCGGCCCCGACCCGGGGGCCGGCGCGGGTGCGGGCAGAAACGATGGGATGAGATGCGACCATGACGGTAAAGACGCCGATCTATTTCGACTACAGCGCGACGACACCGGTGGACGAGCGCGTGGCCGAGGCGATGTGCGCCTGCCTGACGCGTGACGGGCTGTTCGGCAATCCAGCCTCGCGCAGCCACCCGTTCGGCTGGGACGCGGAGGCCGCCGTGGAGCGTGCCCGCGAGCAGGTCGCCTCCCTGGTCGGCGCGGATCCCAAGGAAATCGTTTTCACCTCCGGCGCGACCGAATCGAACAACCTGGCCATCAAGGGCGCGGCCCATTTCTATCAGAAGAAGGGCAAGCACCTGGTGACGGTCAAGACCGAGCACAAGGCGGTGCTGGACACCTGTCGGCAGCTGGAGCGCGAAGGCTTCGAGGTCACTTATCTGGAGCCGCAGCCGAACGGCCTGCTGGATCTCGACAGGTTCGCCGCCGCCCTGCGCGAGGACACCCTGCTGGCCTCGGTGATGCACGTCAACAACGAGATCGGCGTGATCCAGGACATCGCCAGGATCGGCGAGATCTGCCGGTCCCGGGGCGTGCTGCTGCACGTCGATGCCGCCCAGAGCGCCGGCAAGGTGCCGATCGATCTGGCTGGCCTGCCCGTCGACCTGATGAGCTTCTCGGCGCACAAGATCTACGGTCCGAAGGGCATCGGCGCTCTGTACGTGCGCCGCAAGCCGCGCGTGCGCCTGGAGGCGCAGATGCACGGCGGCGGCCACGAGCGCGGCCTGCGCTCCGGCACCCTGGCGCCCCATCAGATCGTCGGCATGGGCGAGGCCTTCCGCATCGCCAAGGACGAGATGGCCGGGGAGAATGCGCGCATCCTCGCTTTGCGGGAGCGCCTCTGGAATGGTCTCAAGGACATGGACGAGGTCTACATCAACGGCGACCTGGTGCAGCGCGTCGCGGGCAACCTGAACGTCAGCTTCAATTTCGTCGAGGGCGAGAGCCTGATCATGGCGCTCAAGGACATCGCGGTGTCGTCCGGCTCCGCCTGCACCAGCGCCTCGCTGGAGCCGAGCTACGTCCTGCGCGCCCTGGGGCGCAACGACGAGCTGGCGCACAGCTCGATCCGCTTCACCCTCGGCCGTTACACGACCGCCGACGAGGTCGACTACACCATCGCCCTGGTGAAGGAGAAGGTGGCGAAACTGCGCGAACTCTCGCCGCTGTGGGAGATGTATCAGGACGGCATCGACCTGAACACGGTGCAGTGGGCGGCGCATTGAAAATCAGGGGCTAGGGGCTAGGGGCTAGGGCCGAGGAAAATACAGAAAGCCTTCAACCCCTGGAGCCTCGGTGCCTGGGGGCTGGGAATGCAAGTAGCGTGAAGAGGATAGATCATGGCTTACAGTGACAAAGTGTTGGATCACTACGAGAACCCGCGCAACGTGGGAAGCCTGGACAAGAACGACGCCAGCGTCGGCACCGGCATGGTCGGCGCACCGGCCTGCGGCGACGTCATGAAGCTGCAGATCAAGGTGAACGAGCAGGGCGTGATCGAGGACGCCAAGTTCAAGACCTACGGCTGCGGCAGCGCGATCGCCTCCAGCAGCCTGCTGACCGAATGGGTCAAGGGCAAGACCCTGGACGAGGCGAGCCAGATCAAGAACACCCAGATCGCCGAGGAGCTGGCGCTGCCGCCGGTGAAGATCCACTGCTCGGTGCTGGCCGAGGACGCCATCAAGGCGGCCATTTCGGATTACCAGAGCAAGCAGGCGGACGGGCAGACGACCCGGACGGCCTGAGGACGGGGCAAGCAAGCATGGCGATCACATTGACCGCAGCCGCCGCCGAGCGCGTGCAGAAATTCCTGGCCAATCGCGGCAAGGGCGTCGGCCTGCGCCTGGGCGTGAAGACCACGGGCTGCTCGGGTATGGCCTATGTGCTGGAGTTCGTCGACGGCGTCGAGCCGGACGATCAGGTGTTCGAGAGCCACGGCGTCAAGGTCGTCATCAACCCCAAGAGCCTGGTCTACCTGGACGGCACCGAGCTCGACTACGGCAAGGAAGGACTGAACGAGGGGTTCAGGTTCAACAACCCGAACGTGAAGGACACCTGCGGCTGCGGCGAAAGCTTCAACGTCTGAGCGCGCCCGGCGTGTGAGCCGGCCTACCCGATCCGTGGACCTCAAGCAGAACTACTTCGAACTGTTCGGCCTGGTGCCGGGCTTCGGCCTCGATCGCGCAGTGCTCGATGCCCGCTACCGCGACCTGCAGCGGCTGGTGCATCCGGACCGCTTCGCCGGCGCGGGCGATCAGGAACGCCGCATCGCCATGCAGCAGGCGACACGGATCAACGAAGGCTACCGGGTGCTCAAGGATGCCCTGGCGCGCGGACGCTACCTGCTGGAGCTGCGTGGTCACCGCTTCGACGACGAACGCAGCACCCATCAGGATCCCGCCTTCCTGATGGAACAGATCGAGCTGCGCGAGGAACTGGCGGGCGTGCGCGGGAATGCGGATCCGTTCGGTGCCCTGGGGATCGTTCTGGGACGCATCACGCGGCGCCTGGAGGAACTCGAGATCGAGCTCGGTGCCGCGCTCGCACAGTCCGAAGGCGTGCCGGCGTCGGCACTGACCGCCATCCAGCACCTGCAGTTCTTCCGCAAACTCGCCCTCGAGGCCGAGGAGCTGGAGGCGGATCTGGAAGACGAGGGTCGTGTCTGAGCCGAGTGGCGCTCACGTAAGCCGGTATCTTGAAAAAGGTAGCCACGGAATGACACGGAAAAAGGGCTTATATGTAAAAACACCGGGAACCCGGTCGCGGACGGGTGGCGCAGCGTTTGCGCAATGAATGTTTTCCGTGTTGTTCCGTGGATTCCGTGGCCGAGAAGGGTTCAAGCAAGTGCCATTCGTGATTGAATCCGCGAAAAAATACGGATGGCCCGGGACTCTTTCCCTGCGTGTCCTTTGTGTCCTTAGTGGTTAAAATCGCTCCCTATGGCATTACTGCAGATCTCCGAACCCGGCCAGTCCACTGCGCCGCACCAGCACCGGCTGGCGGTCGGCATCGACCTCGGCACCACCAATTCGCTGGTCGCGACCGTGCGCAGCGGCCTGGCGGATACGCTCCCGGACGGTGAGGGGCGGCACCTGCTGCCGTCGATCGTGCGCTACCTGCCGGACGGCGGCCGTGTGGTCGGCTTCGAGGCCAAGGCCGCCGCGACGCAGGACCCGCTGAACACCATCGCGTCGGTGAAGCGCCTGATGGGCCGCGGCGTCGAGGACATCAAGACCCTGGGCGCGCAGCTGCCCTATGCCTTCGTGGCCGGCGTCTCCGGCATGCCGCGCATCCGCACCGCCGGCGGCGAGGTCAGCCCGGTGGAGGTCTCCGCCGAGATCCTGAAGGCGCTGCGCGCCCGCGCCGAGGCGTCGCTGGGCGGTGAACTCGCCGGGGCGGTCATCACCGTGCCGGCCTATTTCGACGATGCCCAGCGCCAGGCCACCAAGGACGCCGCCACGCTCGCCGGCCTGAACGTGCTGCGCCTGCTGAACGAGCCCACCGCGGCGGCGGTCGCCTATGGGCTGGACCGCAACAACGACGGCGTGATCGCGGTCTACGATCTCGGCGGCGGCACCTTCGACGTGTCCATCCTGCGTCTGAACAAGGGCGTGTTCGAGGTCCTGGCCACGGTCGGCGACACGGCGCTCGGCGGCGACGACATGGACCGCGCCATCGCCGCCTGGATCATGGCGCGGGCGGGCATCGGCGACGACGCCGATCACCGGCAGATGCGCCGGCTGCTGCGCGACGCCTGCGCCGCCAAGGAGGCGCTGACCGACGCCGACCGCGCCGCCCTGCACGTCGAGCTGATGGACGGGAGTCACTGGGACGGTGAGCTGACCCGCGCACAGCTGAACGAGCTCGTCGACCCGCTGATCTCCCAGACGCTCAGCCCCTGTCGCCGCGCCCTGCGCGACGCCGGCGTCAAGGCGGGCGAGGTCGCCGAGGTGGTGATGGTCGGTGGCTCCACCCGCGTGCCGCGGGTGCGCGAGCGCGTCGGCGAATTCTTCGGGCGCCCGCCGCGCGTCGACATCGATCCGGACAAGGTGGTCGCCATCGGCGCCGCCACCCAGGCCGACATCCTCGCCGGCAACAAGCCCGAGGACGAGATGCTGCTGCTGGACGTGATTCCGCTGTCGCTGGGCATCGAGACCATGGGCGGCCTGGTGGAGAAGCTCATCCCGCGCAACACCACCATCCCGGTGGCGCGCGCCCAGGAGTTCACCACCTTCAAGGACGGCCAGACCGCCATGGCCCTGCACGTGCTGCAGGGCGAGCGTGAGCTGGTTTCCGACTGCCGTTCGCTGGCCCGCTTCGAGCTGCGCGGCATCCCGCCGATGGTGGCGGGCGCGGCACGCATCCGCGTGACCTTCCAGGTCGACGCCGACGGCCTGCTGAGCGTGACCGCCCGCGAGGAGAACAGCGGGGTGGCGGCGAGCATCGCCGTCAAGCCATCCTACGGCCTGGCGGACAGTGAGATCGAAGCCATGCTGCGCGACTCCATGACCCATGCCCGCGACGACATGGAGGCGCGCAAGCTGCGCGAACAGCAGGTCGAGGCCGACCGCGTCATCGAGGCCTTGAACGCCGCCCTGGCGGCCGACGGCGCGCAGTTCCTCGACCCCGCCGAGCGCGCCCGCATCGACGCCGCGGCCGCCGAGCTCGACCGCCTGCGCCGCGGCAACGACCCGCGCGCCATCAAGCAGGCCATCGAGGCGGTCGAGCAGGCCAGTGCCGACTACGTCGCCCGGCGCATGGACGCCAACATCCGCAAGGCCATGGCCGGCCATGCGGTGGACGATTTCGAATGACGACGAATATGGCCACGAAACCCACGAAACCCACTAAAAGAATTCAGGATGGTCCGGCTCCTGGTTTTCACTCCACACACTTTCGTGGATTTCGTGGCCATCGACGGTTTTTCAAGCGGACCTGAGTAAGAGCGAGCAATGCCCCAGATCATTTTCCTGCCCCACGAAGAAATCTGCCCGGACGGGGCGGTCATCCAGGTCGAGCCCGGCGTGACCGTGTGCGACGCGGCGCTCGCCAACGGCATCGAGATCGAGCATGCCTGCGAGAAGTCCTGCGCCTGCACGACCTGCCACGTCTATATCCGTGAAGGCGCCGAGTCCCTGAACGTCGCGGAGGAGACCGAGGAGGACCTGCTCGACAAGGCCTGGGGCCTGGACCCCGATTCGCGCCTGAGCTGCCAGACCGTGGTCGGCGATACCGACCTGGTCGTGGAGATCCCGAAATACACGATCAACATGGTCAGCGAGTCAGGGCCGAGGTCTTAGGGCCGAAGCCCCCCCCCTCGGTCTCCGATCTCGTCCCTAGAACCTAGGACCTGCATTTATGAAATGGACCGACACCCTCGACATCGCCATCGCCCTGGACGAGGCGTACCCGGACGTGGACCCGCAGCGGATCAATTTCGTGGACCTGCGCAACTGGGTCCTGGCCCTCGAGGGCTTCGACGACGACCCCGGCCGCAGCGGCGAGAAGATCCTCGAGGCCATCCAGATGGCCTGGATCGAGGAGCGGGAGTAGGCTGCCGGCCGGTCATCGTGTTCTTGAGGCCATGACGGTGGCACCGGGCTGTCGGCGGGACCTCGACCTGCCGCCTCCACGCTGCGCGAGTCGGCTTCAGGCAGAGGTCCCGCCGACAGCCTGTTAAACCTCGATTAGGTTCACCGCATGCGTGCGTTACACAGCCCCGGCGGTGCCGTCCGTCGCGCAGCCGACTCGCGCAGAGTGGAGGCGGAGCGACGGACGGCCCCCCCGGGGCCGTCAGCTAGTCAACCCCGGCCTGACCGCGCAGCCGGCTCGCGCAGAGTGGAGGCGGTGCGGCGAATGGCCCCGGGGCTCGCCGGCCGGTCAACCCCGTCCGGATGGCCCCGCCAATTGCCCGGAAATCCCGCCGGCGGTACACTACCGTACTCGGAATTTATCGCTAAACCCGCGGCAACTCGCGGGTTTATGGTATCTTGTTGCGCAGTTTCGCGGAGTCCTCCCAAAGATGGCCGTAGAGCGTACCCTGTCCATCATCAAGCCCGACGCCGTCGCGAAGAACGTCATCGGCAGGATCTACAGCCGTTTCGAGCAGGGCGGGCTGCGGATCGTCGCCGCGAAGATGATGCGCCTGAGCGCGGAGCAGGCCGGCGCCTTCTACGCCGTCCACGCGGAGCGCCCGTTCTACGGCGAGCTGGTGCGCTTCATGACCTCCGGCCCGGTGCTGGTCCAGGTGCTGGAGGGGGAGGGCGCGATCGCGAAGCACCGCGAGATCATGGGCGCGACCAACCCGAAGGACGCCGCGCCCGGCACCATCCGCGCCGACTTCGCCAGCACCGTCGACGAGAACGCCGTGCACGGCTCCGACGGCCCCGACACCGCCCAGGTCGAGATCGCCTTCTTCTTCAAAGACGACGAACTCTGCCCGCGCACGCGGTGAATGATGATGGCCACGAAATCCACGAAACCCACGAAAGCTTCCGAGGGACTGAATTTTGCCTCTTGTCATTTTCGTGGGTTTCGTGGATTTCGTGGCTGAATGGGTTTTAACAGGCTTTTCACCGAGATGACCGACATCGCCAGGATTAATCTGCTGGACTTCGATCGCCGGGGGCTGGAGGACTTCTTCGCCGGTCTGGGCGAGAAGCCGTTCCGTGCGCGGCAGATCCTGCAGTGGGTGTATCAGCGCAATGTCGATGACTTCGCGGAGATGAGCGATCTCAGCAAGGCCCTGCGCGCGCGCCTGGGCGAGGTCGCCGGGATCCGCCTGCCCGCGGTCGCGCTGGACCAGAAGTCCGACGACGGCTCGCGCAAATGGCTGCTGCAGCTGGCCGACGGCAATTGCATCGAGACCGTGTACATCCCTGCCGGCGACCGCGCCACGCTGTGCGTGTCCTCGCAGGTCGGCTGCGCGCTCAATTGCAGCTTCTGTTCGACCGCCCGGCAGGGCTTCAACCGCAACCTGACCACCGGCGAGATCATCGGCCAGGTGCTGGTGGCCAGCCGCAGCCTGCAGGCCGACGGCGTCACCTGCAACGAGAACGGTCGCGCCATCAGCAATGTCGTCATGATGGGCATGGGCGAGCCGCTGCTGAATTTCGACAACGTCGTCGCGGCGATGCGCCTGATGCTCGACGATCTGGCCTTCGGTCTGTCCAAGCGCCGCGTCACGCTCAGCACCTCCGGCGTCGTCCCGGAACTCGACCGGTTGCGCGAGGCCTGCGACGTGGCGCTGGCGGTGTCGTTGCACGCGCCCGACGACGCGCTGCGCGACGAACTGGTGCCGATCAACCGCAAGTATCCGATCAAGGAGCTGATGGCGGCCTGCAAGCGCTATGTCGAGGACGGCACACGCCGCCGCGTGACCTTCGAATACGTCATGCTCGACGGCGTCAACGACAGCGACGACCATGCGCGCGCGCTCGCCAAGCTGCTGCGCGGCGTGCCGGCCAAGGTCAATCTGATCCCCTTCAATCCGTTCCCGGGCACCCGCTACACGCGCAGCCCGGCCGAGCGCATCGCGCGCTTCCAGCAGATCATCGTCGATGCGGGTCTGGTGACCATCACCCGCAAGACCCGTGGCGACGACATCGACGCCGCCTGCGGCCAGCTGGCCGGGCAGTTCCAGGACCGCACCCGGCGGCGGCTGCGCGCCATCGGTGTGGACGCACGACAGCTACGACAGGATGTGGTTTCATGAGACAGATCGGAATGGTTGCCGTTCTGGCGGCGGTGTTGACGGGTACCGCCTGCACGCAGAGCACGAAGGATTATCCGCCCGGCCAGAGTCCGGCCGAGATCAACGTGGAACTGGGCCTGCACTACATGCGCGAGGGCCAGAAGAACGCCGCCATGGAGAAGTTCCAGAAGGCGCTCGAACAGGATCCGGGCCTGTCGGCGGCGCACAGCGGCATCGCCGTGCTCTACGAGAGTCTCGGCGAGACCGCCAAGGCCGACCACCACTTCCGCCGTGCGGTCAGTCTGAATCCGAAGGATTCGCGCGCGCACAACAACTACGGCGCCTTCCTGTGCGGCAACAACCGCTGGCCGGAGGCCGAGAAGCACTTCCTGCTGGCGGCCAACGATCCGCTGTACGATGCCCCGCACATGGCGTTCACCAATGCCGGCATTTGCGCCTACGGTGTCAAGGACGTCGCCAAGGCCGAACAGTACTGGCGCCGGGCGCTGGAACTGAATCCGCGCTACCCGGCTGCCCTGCTGCAGATGGCGCGCCTGGGCGTCGAACAGAAGCAGTATCTGAGCGCGCGCGCCTATCTGCAGCGCCTGCACGAGGTGGTACGGCCGAGCGCCGAGAGCCTGTGGCTCGGCATTCAGACCGAGCGCGCCCTCGGCGACCGCAACGCCGAGGCCAGCTACACCCTGCTGCTGAAGAACAATTTCCCGCAGTCCCCCCAGGCCAGACAGCTTCAGGGCAAGACGGCCGATGACTGATACGCCCGTGACCGACATGCCCGGCGGTGATGCGCCCGGCGGCGATGCGCATGGCGCGGGGGCGGTGGGCGTCTCCGCGGGCGCCGGCCGCCTGCTGCGCGCGGCCCGCGAGGCGAAGGGACTGTCCACCGGCGCCATCGCCACGCACTTGAACCTGGACGTGCGCACCGTCGAGGCGCTGGAGCGCGACGATCACACGCGGCTGCCCGCGCCGATTTTCGTGCGCGGCTACCTGCGCAACTACGCGCGTCTGATCGGGCTCCCCGAGGACGAGGTACTGGGGACCTATCAGATCCAGGCCCCGGCCGAACCGGCGCCGCGGCGTGTCGGCCTGCCGCGCCGGCAGCGCAGCTTCCGCGCACCGCGCATTCCCTGGGCGGGCTTGTTCACCGTCCTGCTGTTGGGTGCGCTGGGCGTGGTCGCATGGCGGCTCGGACCGGACCTGGTGGCGCGCTTCAGCGGTGAGGCGCCGCTGGCCGGGGCGCCGGCGGCACTGACCCTGCCGGCGTCCGACGGGGAAGCGGCCGCCGATGCGGGTGCGCCGCCGCCCGGTACGGGCATGCTGGAACTGCCGCTCCCTGAGGCCCCGGCCGTGCCCACCGACATCGGCGAGCCCATCCCGCTCGACGAGGTCGAGCCGGTACTGCCGCCGGAGGCCGAGATGGAACCCGGCGCGGGGCCCGTCACCGACGTCCCGTTCGAGGCGGCAGCGCCGCCGCCGGCCGAAACGGAGACGGCGTCCGCGGGCGCACCGGCCACGGCGCCGCCAACCGCCGAGGCGCCGGTCGCCGAACCGGTGGTGCCGGGCGAGCTGCGGCTGGAACTGCGCTTCACCGACGACAGCTGGGTGGAGATCAGCGCCGCCGACGGCCGGCGCCTGCTGTACGGTCTGCTGCGCAAGGACGAACAGCGCAGCGTTGCGGGGCGGGCACCGCTGCGGGTGCTGCTGGGCAATGCCCGAGCCGTCGAGCTGAAGGTCGACGGCGCGCCGTTCGACCTGGCACCGCACACGCGCGACGCGATCGCCCGCTTCCGGCTGGATGCGGGCCGCTGACGTCCCGGGCGCCGTGGCGGCGTTGCCGGGTTTCGCCGCGCGATAAACCCCAAAACACATTGGCCACGAAATCCACGAAACCCACGGACATCACGAAGGCGAAACCCGGCCACGGAAAACACGGACAAAACCGACTCAGGACCAAGAGATCCCCGGAATCCCCGACAGGTGTTCTCTATATAAGCCGGCCTGTTCAGTTTTCGCGGATTTCGTGGCTGACCGGGGACAGACTTAAGGAACCTCTGATTAATTCATCGTACCGTCATTGCGAGCGAAGCGAAGCAATCTCCTTCGACGGCAGATCAACAGCTTGGAGATTGCCGCGTCGCTGCGCTCCTCGCAATGACGAATTAATCAGAGGTTCCTTAAGTCTAATCGGGGACAGACTTAAGTCTGTCCCCTTACGAATGAACAACGTCTCATAACGAACACGACCATGTCGCAGTCACCCAAGACATTGCAGGCCATCCGTGGGATGAACGACATCCTGCCGGACGAGATCGGCGCCTGGCAGCAGATCGAGGCCCGCTTCCGCGAGCTGCTCGGCGCCTACGGTTACAGCGAGATCCGCATGCCGGTCGTCGAGAAGACCGAGCTGTTCAAGCGCTCCATCGGCGAGGTCACCGACATCGTCGAGAAGGAGATGTACACCTTCGAGGACCGCAACGGCGACAGCCTGACGCTGCGTCCCGAAGGCACCGCCAGCTGCGTGCGCGCCTGCATCGAGCACGGCCTGCTGCACAACCAGGCGCAGCGGCTGTGGTACATGGGACCGATGTTCCGCCACGAGCGCCCGCAGAAGGGCCGCTATCGCCAGTTCCACCAGGTCGGCGTCGAGGCCTTCGGAATGGAAGGCCCGGACATCGACGCGGAACTGATCCTCCTGACGGCACGGCTGTGGCGCGTGCTCGGACTCACCGACGTCTCGCTGGAGATCAACTCGCTCGGCACGGCGGCGGCGCGTGCGGCCTACCGCGACGTCCTGGTCGGGTATCTGGATGCGCACCGCGGGCAGCTCGACGAGGACAGTCTGCGGCGTCTGCATTCCAATCCGCTGCGCATCCTCGACAGCAAGAACCCCGCCATGCAGGGGCTGATCGAGGCCGCGCCCCGACTCGCCGACCACCTGGACGTGGAATCGCAGGCGCATTTCGCGGACCTGCGCGCCATGCTCGATGCCGCCGGTGTCGCCTATCGGGTCAATCCACGGCTGGTGCGCGGCCTGGACTACTACAGCCGCACGGTGTTCGAGTGGGTCACCGACCGCCTCGGTGCGCAGGGCACCGTCTGTGCGGGCGGCCGCTACGACGGCCTGGTCGAATACCTCGGTGGCCGCCCGACGCCCGCGGTCGGCTTCGCACTCGGCATGGAGCGTCTGGTCGCGCTGCTTGCCGAACTCGGCGTACGGCCGGAGGCCCCGGCGGCGCACGCCTATCTGGTGCTGGTGGGCGTGACCGCCCAGCGCCAGGGCCCGGTGCTGGCCGAACGCCTGCGCGATGCTGTGCCCGGCCTGCGCCTGCAGGTAAACTGTGGCGGCGGCAGCTTCAAGAGCCAGTTCAAGCGCGCCGACCGCAGCGCCGCTGCCTGGGCCCTGATCGTCGGCGAGGACGAGGCGCTGGCCGGCCGCATCGGCATCAAACCGCTGCGCGGCGAGGCGGCGCAGGAGACGCTCAGCGAGGCGGACGCGATTGCGCGGCTGGGCGAGTGGGTTGGGAGTGAGGAGTGAGGAGTGAGGAGTGAGGAGTGAGGAGTGAGGAGTGAGGGGTGAGGAGTGAGGAGTGAGGCGTTAAAGGCAAAA
>CAYWKV010000031.1:0-5165 GCA_964458835.1 uncultured Gammaproteobacteria bacterium
CCCTAGTCCCTAGCCCTTAACTCCCGCCTGCCCGTACAATCCCACTCCCGTCTCCAACCAGAACCGTGTCCGAAACATGCGCACCTCCCGCTTTCCACTCGCCACCCTCAAAGAAGTTCCCGCCGACGCCGAAATCATCAGTCACCAGCTGATGCTGCGCGCCGGCATGATCCGCAAGGTCGCCGCCGGCGTGTACAACTGGCTGCCGCTGGGTCTGAAGGTGCTGCGCAAGGTCGAGGCCATCGTGCGCGAGGAAATGGACCGCGCCGGCGCCCTGGAGGTGCTGATGCCCTCGGTGCAGCCGGCCGAGCTGTGGCAGGAGTCCGGACGCTGGGCGAAATACGGCCCCGAGCTGCTGCGCATCAAGGACCGCCACGACCGTGAGTTCTGCTACGGCCCGACCCACGAGGAGGTCATCACCGACCTCGCCCGCCGCGAGTTGAAGAGCTACAAGCAGCTGCCGGTGAACTTCTACCAGATCCAGACCAAGTTCCGCGACGAGGTGCGGCCGCGCTTCGGCGTCATGCGCGCGCGCGAATTCCTGATGAAGGATGCCTACTCCTTCCACGCCGATCAGGCTTCGCTGGAAGCGACCTATCGGGTGATGTTCGACACCTACACGCGCATCTTCACGCGGCTGGGTTTGAAATTCCGCCCGGTGCAGGCCGACACCGGCTCGATCGGCGGTGCGGTTTCGCACGAATTCCACGTACTGGCCGATTCCGGCGAGGACGCCATCGCGTTTTCCGACGCCGGCGATTACGCCGCCAACGTCGAACTGGCCGAGGCACTGGCGCCGGCCGGGGCGCGTCCCGCCGCGACGCAGGCCATGGCCAGCGTCGCCACACCCGGCGTGCACAGCATCGAGGAGGTGAGCGCATTCCTGAACGTCGCGCCCGCCCACTGCGCGAAGACGCTGCTGGTCCAGGGCAGCGAGGCCGAAATCATCGCCCTCGTCTTGCGCGGCGACCATGAACTGAACGCCATCAAGGCGGAAAAACTCGCGGGCGTGACGAGCCCGCTGACCTTCGCGACCGAGGCCCAGGTGGTCACGGCCACCGGCGCCCGACCCGGGTCGATCGGTCCGGTCGGACTCAGGATCCGGGTCATCGTCGACCGCGCCGCCGCGCAGCTCGCCGACTTCGTCTGCGGCGCCAACCAGGACGGCCAGCACCTGACCGGCGTGAACTGGGGCCGCGACCTGCCCGAACCCGAAATCGCGGATCTGCGCAACGTGGTACCCGGCGATCCCAGCCCGGACGGCCGGGGCACGCTCGCCATCGCGCGCGGCATCGAGGTCGGTCACATCTTTCAGCTCGGCACCACGTACAGCGAGGCGCTGGGCGCCACGGTCCTCGACGAGAACGGCCGCGAGTCGGTGATGCTCATGGGCTGCTACGGCATCGGTGTGTCGCGCGTGGTCGCCGCCGCGATCGAGCAGAACCACGACGACAAGGGCATCCTCTGGCCCGAGCCCATCGCGCCGTTCAAGGTCGCGCTGCTGCCGATGGGGATGAAGAAATCCTACCGCGTGGCCGAGGCCTGCGAGAAGCTCTACGCCGAATTCCAGACCGCCGGCATCGAGGTGCTGTTCGACGACCGCGACGCCCGCCCCGGCGTGATGTTCGCCGACATGGAGCTGATCGGCATCCCCCACCGGGTCGTGGTCGGCGAGAAGAACCTCGATGCCGGCGTGGTCGAATACAAGCGGGGCCGCGCCACCGACGCGGAGCTGGTACCGCTGGACCAGATCGTCGCGCGGCTCAAGTAAGCGTCGTCCGACGCCGACAGCGTTAACCGACAAGGAAAAGCTTAGCCACGGAAAACACGGAAAAATCCTTTCATGGCCACGAAACCCACGAAATCCACGAAAGATTTTTTCGAAAACACCCTAATTAATTTTTGGTGTTTTTGGTGTGTTTCTTCGCGAAAGCATTCGTCCGTGTTTTCCGTGGCAACGGTTTTGTTCTTGGGCGCTGTGGTCTCACTGCTGGCCTTTTCCGCACCCGTCGTTGCCGCCGTGCAGGAGCGGCCCGACGCGGCGGACCGGGTCCTGCTCAGCCAGGCCATCACCACGGCGGAGAGCTTCGACGACCGCTTCGACGCCGAGGTCTGGCTCACCGACATGGCCAACCGGCTCAGGCGCTGGGACGAGGTCCCCGTCGAGGAGCGCATCCTGATCCTGAAGACCGTGCACCAGGAAGCGGCCCATGCCGGCCTGGCGCCGGAGCTGGTGCTGTCGGTGATCCACGTCGAGAGCAACTTCGACCGCTTCGCCATCTCCTCGGCCGGCGCGCGCGGCCTGATGCAGGTCATGCCCTTCTGGCTCGACGAACTGAACCGCCCGGACGACGATCTGTTCGACATCCGCACCAACATCCGTTTCGGCTGCACCATCCTCCGGCACTACCTCGATCGCGAGCGGGGCAACCACTCCCGTGCCCTGGCCCGCTACAACGGCAGCGTCGGCAAGACCTGGTACCCCATGCGCGTCTTCGAGGCCATGCGCAAGCGCTGGTATCTGCAGTAGCAACTCCCCGCAACGCGAAGGCGCGGGTCCGCCTCAGCGGTTCCGCGCCGCGAAGGCCAGGATCTCCGCAACCTGCTTCGCGATGCCCTGATCGACGAGACCGGGCAACAGGCCGTTGATGCGCGCGAACAGCTTTTCCGGAAAACCCAGGTACGCCTCCGACCTGTCTTTCTCGATCGCCCGCACGATCTCTCCGGCGACCCAGCCCGCATCGTCCATGCGCATCATGCCGCGCTCCGCCATGCGATGGACCACCTCGGGGTTGAGCGGCGTCCTCACCGCGCGCGGCGACACATAGGTGACACCCACGCCGCTGCCGGCCAGCTCGCGCCGCAGGGCCTGGGAGAATCCGCGCAGCGCGAACTTGCTGGCCGAATACGCCGCAAAGCCCGGAAAGCCGATGCTGCCGAACATCGAACCGATGTTGACGATGCGCCCGCTGCCCTGCGCCAGCATCCCGGGCAGCACGGCACGCGCCAGCTGCATGGGCGCCTCGACGTTGACCTGGGTGATGCGGCGGATGGTCTCCGCATCGCTGTCCTGAAAGCGCTTGAAGTCGAGGACGCCGGCCAGATTGATCAGTACGTCGATGCCGCCATAGGCGTTCTGCATCTGTTCCACGACCTTGTCGCGATCCTCCGCGCAGGTGATGTCCGCAGCGCGGGCGACCACATCCGCCGACTGACGCTGCGACAGATCCTGGGCCGCCTGTGCCACCGCCTGCTGGTCGCGGTCGACCAGATACAGGCGCGCCTGCCGTTCGACCAGTAGACTGCACAGATGCCGGCCGATACCGCCCGCCGCGCCGGTCACCAGGATACGTCTGGAATGCAGATCCATGCTGTATCGTCCTCTGCGCGACTGCAATCAGGATGCGGACTTGATCCGCGCGATCAGCGCCTGGATCTCATGGCGGCGGCCGGCATCGGCATCCGTCCGGGCCGGGCGCGCAGGTGCCTGCAGCGCCTTCTCCAGTGCTTGCAACGCCTCGTCCGTACGCCCCTGCCGATACAGGAAGTCGCCGTAGAAATAATTGGGATCGATGCCGTCGGGATTGATCTGCAGGGCCTTCTTCAGCAGCGCCTCGGCCTTGTCGTCGTCGCCGAAGCCGATCGGCCAGCCCGGCACCTGGTAGTACAGACTGCCGAGGCTGGTGTAGATCGAGCCGTCCAGCGCCTTGGCGTCGATCCTCTCCGCTTCGAGCAGCAGGTCGCGCGCCGCCCTCACCTTCGACAGCGCGCCGAATCCGCCGCTCGCGCCGGCGTGCGTGCTCAGGACGATCGCCTTCCAGATCTTCGGCTCCGCACGGCCGGGATAGGCCTGCAGCAGCGCATCCGCCCGCTTCTCCAGTTCGGTGAAGGCGGCATCCTGCCGGTCCTTGGGCAGCTGATAGTGGATGCGTGCCCATTCGTGCTGCACGGCGGCCATGCCGGCGGCGAGGCCGTCGTCCTGCGCGACCGCCAGTGCGGAGGAAAATACCATCAGCAGTGCCAAGATCGATTTCGCTGTCCGTGACATGTCGGTGTCTCCAGGTTCGGTTTGTCAGGCAAGGCTGCGGAAGACGTCGCCGTACAGGCGATAGAACATCCCCGCGCAGTGCAGCAGCGCGTCGACGTCGTCCGGATCGTCGAAGCGGTTCACCAGGGACTGGAAGAACCGCATGTGCTCCTGATCCAGAGAGCCGTGCGAGGTGAGGTAGCGGAACGCGCCCTTGGGCAGTCCGAGGCTGCCCTGGATGGCGTCGGCCGCGTGGCTGGCCAGGGCCGCGCTGGTGCTCTCCAGCACGAACACCATGCCGAACATCCCCGCCGGATTGCGGCGCTGGATGGTGTCGTAGGCGTAGGCGACCATCAGCTCCGTCGCGGGGAGGGGCCTCGCGGCGCGCGCCGCCCCGGCATCGCCTCCGCAGGCGGCGATGTCGTCGAGGATCCATTCCTCATGGCCGACCTCCTCTTCGATGTATTCGCCGAGCGCCCGACGCAGCCAGTTCAGGCGGTCGGGCAGGCGGTAGCCGCAGCCCATCAACAGCGGCACGGTATGACGGACATGGTGATAGGCCTGACCGAGAAACGCGCGGTATTCGTCGAGCGTGACCCGGCCCTGCAGGGCGCGCTGCAGGATCGGTATGCCGAGGAAAGCCCGGCGTGCGGGCTCGGTCTGCGCGACCAGGCGGTCGTAGACGGAGGTCATATCAGGCTCCGGCGTAGAGACGTTCGATCTGTGCTGCATAGTGCCTCGCGATGGCGGTGCGGTCGGGCGCGCCGGCCGCCGTGGCGAGGCCGTTGCGCAATGAGAAAGGTTCGTCGCCGAGCGCCCAGGCGTGGATGCGCGCATAGTCGGGCAGGCGCCGGTTGGTCGCGTCGATAGCCTCGGACAGCTGCACGGACGTGGCCTGCGGGTGCGGCACGATCACGCCGACACTGAACGGGCGGCCTTCGCCGAACACCGCCGCCTGCAGGATCGCGCCGCTGCCGGCCAGCTCGCTCTCCACCCACTCGGGCGCCACGTTGCGGCCGAAGGCGGTGGCGAAGGCGGTCTTCTTGCGGCCGGTGATGTAGAGATAACCGTCCGCGTCGAAACGGCCGAGATCGCCGGTCGGCCAGTAGCCGCCGCGCGGCGCCGCACCGCCGAGATA
>CAYWKV010000031.1:5175-21798 GCA_964458835.1 uncultured Gammaproteobacteria bacterium
GCCCGTAGTGGCTCTCGATGGCCTCACTCTTGTAGGCCGCCACACCGTCCGGCCCGAGGCCGACGAGCACCGGCGGCAGCAGGTTGGCCTTCTTGGTCAGCAGCGTGTCGCGCTCCGCCACCTTGGCGCGGCCCGCGGCGTGCCGCCCGCGCCGGGGGGGCTGGGGCGGGCCGACGCTGCCGACGCGCTCGGCGCCCGGCGTGTTGAGACTGACCACCGAGGCCGATTCCGACAGCCCGTAGCCTTCGTAGACCGGCAGGCCCAGGGCGCGGGCGCGCCCGATCAGCGCCGGCGAGGTCGGCGCGCCACCCACCGCGATGAAGCGCAGCGACGCCGGCAGCGCGCTGCCGGTGGCGCGCGCCTCCGTCAGCACCTTGAGCAGTTGCGGCACCAGGATGATCGACGTCGGCGCATGACGGTGCAGCGCCTCGATCAGACGGCCGGGCTGCACGCCGCTCGAGCCCTGCATGCCGCAGGCCGCCAGGTCCGGCACGCCCGCCAGGCCGCCGCTCACCAGCGGCGCATACACCCCGCCGATGTTCTCCAGCAGCGTGCTGAGCGGCAGCAGCGACAGGCTGCGGTCGTCCGGCCCGCCGGCGACGGCTTCGACGAGGGCCAGCGTCACGCGCTCGATCGCCTGGCCCGGGAGGCAGACGCCCTTCGGCGCACCGGTGGTGCCCGAGGTGTAGGTCAGTTTCGCGGTTCCGGGCGGCAACGGCCCGGCTGCCACGTGGTCGCGTTCCCACGCCGATACGGCGCGCCCCGCGATGGTGTGCTCCGCGCCGGGCTCGCGGCCCAGCAGCTCCACCATGCGCTCCGGCTGATCTGTGAGGATCAGGTCCGGCGCGGCATCGGCGAGCAGGTGTGCGATCTGCGCGTCGGAGAAGAAGGTCGGCACGGGAATGCCGGCGGCGCCGCGCAGCTGCACGGCGAGATCGATCACCACCCAGGCGCAGCTGTTCGCCAGCAGAAAGGCGATGCGCCGGCCTTCGAGCCGTCCGGCCAGCGCCTCCACCTGCCGCCACAGCGTCGCATAGTCGAACGTGACGGCACCGTCCGTCAGGGCCGGCGCCGACGGCCTCCGTCGCGCCTGCGCGGCGATGCGGGCGGGCAGACCGTTCACAGGCCGCCGACCTGGCTGTCGTGCTGCATCCGCAGCGGTGCCGCCGCCTGCCTGCACGCCTGCTCGAGCAGGGCCTGGAGCAGCGGCTGACGGGAGGTGACGCTGCCGCTCAGTTTGCGGTGGCCGGCGGCGATGTCGCCGGCGCAGACCAGCGGTCCGCCCGCGTAGTAGCTGCCCCAGCCGCGAGCCGCATCACCGAGGCGGGCCGGGTCGGCGGGCGCGAGCGGCAGCGGGTTCAGG
The DNA here is from genome assembly GCA_964458835.1 of uncultured Gammaproteobacteria bacterium. GTDB lineage: Bacteria > Pseudomonadota > Gammaproteobacteria > Thiohalobacterales > Thiohalobacteraceae > JAHJQQ01. Next base: position 6,539 of record CAYWKV010000031.1, read on the forward strand.
CCCAGCCGTTGAAAGGCGTTGATGAGCGGCCGCACCGCGGTGAACAGCACCCAGCGGTAGCCGGCCGCATGCAGATACAGCGTGACCGCCGCGATCAGCCAGCGCGCCTGCCCCGGGCTCGCCAGCGCCAGATTGCCCACCTCGACGATGCGTGCCCGCTCGACCGGTTCGCCGCACACCGCGCGGATCGCCCGCTCCGCCGGCGCGTCCAGGTACTGCTCCGCGAACAGCGGCCGGGTGAGGCCGCAGCGGTAACCCACCGCGGCCCGCAGGTGTGCCTGGTCACTGAAGGCCAGCAGTTGCGGATAAAAGCACCGGATGTCGGCGCCGTAGCTGTGGCGGAACACACCGTGGATGAAACGTTCGACGGCCGGACGGTCGGGGTGGCCGACCGGCACGCGCCGCAGGGTCATGGCCTGCCGCAGCTCGGCGAGCAGCGGATCGACGCCTTCCAGCGTGCAGGGGCTGGCGACCGACGGGACTGTGTGCATCTGGAGACTCGCCTGTGAGGGACCGTTGCCTGCCCCGGAGCGAGATCCGTGCCATATCGGCATCAGATTGTTTCTAAAACAAATAGTGAATGTTTCGGTGGGAGCGCGCGCCCTGCAAGCTCTTGCAGTGCGCAAATTTCGTCGACATGTTCTGCGCGGTGGGGGCCCGGATCAGGGCGCCCCGGGCGCATCCTGCCGGGGCGCCGGACACAGCCCGTCCAGGGCCGCGCGCGCCGCCTCCGGCACCGGCAGCGTCAACACCGGCCGCACCCCGTCCGCCGCAGCGTCCTCGAGGTAGCAGGGAAGCACGTAGCCGATCGCCCCGGGCGTGCGCGCCACGAAGCGGACCACCGCAGCCTGCGACGCCAGCACGTAGGGCGGGAACACGCCGTGGAAATAGCGTTGGTTCCAGTACCCCTGGAACTCGTCGCCCGCGGCATGGAACAGCGCCAGCGAAAACGCCCGGCGCAGCGGATTGTCGGGCGGCAGATTGACCGGCACGAGCTTGCGCCCGGCGGCATCGACGAAGATCTTCTTCAGATAGATGTCGCGCAGGCTGCCCTGCTCCAGCTCGATCGGCGGCGCATCGGCCGCGACGATCACAGCAATCTCCTCGACCGCCCGGGCGCTGCCCCAGACCAGCAGGCCGCAGAACGCGAGGCCGTAGGTACGCTGGCGGCGTCGACGCGCGGCCATGGATCAGAACAGGATCGCCAGCGAGCCGAGCCAGCCGCCCGGCGAGACGAGTTCGTTGCGGTCGCCACCGCGGTATTCGAGCTTCACGGACACGGCGCGGTGCGGACGGTAGGTCAGCCCGAGGGTGCGGATGGTGGCCGTCGCCGGCTGCACCGAGGTCCGGTAGCGCTCGTAGCGGCCGATGAGGAACAGCCGCGCCGGCAGTGGTATCACCGCCTGTGCGAAACCGCCGCGCTCGCCGGGTTCGCCGCCGCCGCTGTCGCGTCGGAGCCATTCGCCGCTCAGTTCGGCGAACGGCGTATCCCAGAACAGGTCCACGCCGATCAGATCCTTGGGCTCGCGGAGATCCTCCATGCGGAAGTGCGCAGAGGACATGCCGAGACTGAAGCGCTCGTCCAGGCTGTGATAGGCGAGGCGCGCGCCGGTCGCGTGCCGGAACGCGCCGAGCGTGGGGATGGCGGGGTTGGCATCCTCGAAGGCGCGCTCCTCCTGCTGGCCCGGATCGAGCGTCTCGGTGTCGTCGACGAACAGGCTGTAGTCGATGCCGCCCGCGCCGGCGGGTATTGTGCCGTACAGCATCGCCCCGCTGGCCTGGCGCGCGAAGGATACGGCGGTCGTCAGCGGACGCGACACGGTCCAGACCAGTGGATCGGCGTGGATGAGGTTCCAGCGTCCGACGGGCGTGAGGAATTTGCCGGCACGCAGATTCGCGTATGGGCGGGCGCGGTAATCCACGTACAGACGTTCGATCTCGATTTCCGCATCCGCGGTATCGATGCCGTGCCGGGAAATGCTCAGGGCGTCGCCGATCTCGATCTCGGCAAAGACGTTCCAGCGGTCGCCCGGCTCCCAGCCGATGAACAGGCTGAGGTCCTTGATGCCGAGGGAAGAGTCGACGTCATCGAGATCGAGGTATCTGAGACTGAGATAACCGCCCAGCGTCAGCTGCCGCTGCGGGAAGCTCAGCCCCTGCCCCAGGACATAAGGCGCATGCCGCCAGTCGGCATCCCGGCTGGAATCGCCCGCCGCCGCGCCGTGGGCGAACAGACCGAGCAGCAGGGCGAGCAGTATTTCCCGCCAGCCCGCGGGACGCAGTCTTGGCACCGGTGGTCCGTCTCGGTTACTGTCTGGAACTGTGGCTGCGAGCACACCGCCTCCGATTGCGCGGCCCCGACTTTACCGGGGTTGCCGCCACCGCACCAGCCCCGCGCCGACCGCCGCCCGAACGGCAGAGGAAGAACCGGTCCGTGACCATCCGACGAGCCTTGCTGCGCGCCTTCCTGTGGCTGGTGCTGGGTGCCACCGTGAGCATGGGCGCGCTGTCCTTCTTCGAATTCCGCCGCACGCTGCAGACCGAGATCGCCGCCAACCTCCAGTTCGGCGCCAGCGCCGTGCTGCAGCGTATCGACACCTTCCTGTTCTCGCAGCTGGAAAACCTGCGGGTATGGCCGCGCCTGGAGGTCATGCAGGACATCCGCGTGGGCGATGTCGACAAGCGCCTCGCGCACTTTCTGTCCGATCTGCACGCCGGCCAGGGTACGGTGTATGCGACGCTGCTGGCGACCGACAGATCCGGCACGATCGTGGCCGCCAGCGACCCGGCCGCCGCCGGCGCGAGGCAGAGGGATACCGGTACCTGGCAGCGCATCCCCGGCGACGGCCTGTCCGACGTGCTGCTGCAGCCCGCCGCCCGCCGCAGCGGCGACACCGTCGCGCTGCGTGCGGCGATTCCCGACGCCTTCGGCCCGGGCGATCTGGGCTATCTGTACGCGCTGCTCGACTGGAAGGAAATACTGCGGTTGCTCGACCACGCCGTCAGCGGCAAGACCCGCAGCGCGGTGCTGCTGGATGCCGAGGGGCGGGTCATCGGCGCGTCGCGGGATCTGCGCGAACGGCTCGACACGGCGCGGATCCGCCTCGACGACTGGCTCACTGCCGGTGCGGCCAGTTTCGTGCGCGACGGCCGGGCACTGGGCCATGCCTCGCTGCTGGTCGGCTCGGCCGCCTCGTCCGGCTATCAGCATTTCCGCGGACTGGGCTGGCAGGTCTTCATGGTCGAACCCACCCGGGCGGCGTTCCGGCCCATCCGGCGCCTGCTCTGGACCACGCTCGCGCTGTCGCTGCTGACGCTGTCGGTGGCCGCCTGGGTATCCTGGCGGCTGTCGCGGCGCATCGCCCGGCCAATCGTGCGCTTGACCGAGTTCACCCGCGACTTCCGCAGCGATCCGGCGGTGCGCCCGCCGACGGCCGGCACCGCCATCGCGGAGGTCGACGAACTCGCGCGCGCCTTCGGCGACATGATCGGAGCCCTGGAGCGCTCGCGGGAACAGATCGTGCGCGCGGGCAAGCTCGCGGTGGTCGGCGAAATGGCCGCCATCATGGCCCATGAGGTGCGCACGCCGCTGGGCATCCTGCGCAGCTCGGCGCAGCTCCTGGAACGCCAGCCGGACCTGGGCGAACGCGAGCGCGAGCTGATCGGCTACATCACCAGCGAGACCGACCGCCTCAACCGTCTGGTCACGCTGCTCCTGGAATGCGCGCGGCCGCGCCCGCCCGAATTCGTTCCGCGCGACGTGCACGAGCTGATCGCGGCGGTGGTGAGCCTGCTCGCCGCCAAGGCCGAGAAGAAACGGGTGCGGCTCGGCACCGCGCTGGACGCGCGCGACCCGGTGCTCGCCTGCGACGGCGAACAGCTGACCCAGGTCTTCCTGAACCTGGTGCTCAACGCCCTGGACTTCGTGCCCGAGGGCGGGCGCATCGAGATCCGTACCCGCAACGAGAACGGCGCCCTCGCGGTCAGCGTGCTCGACGACGGCCCCGGCGTGCCCGCCGCGCTGCGCGCGCGGATCTTCGATCCGTTCTTCAGCCGCCGCGAGGGCGGCATCGGCCTGGGACTGACCATCGTGCAGCAGATCGTGCAGGTGCACCACGCCGCCATCGAAGTCGGTGAAAGCCCGTGGGGCGGCGCGCGCTTCGACATCCGTTTCCCGTCTGCTGCCCAGGCGGACTGATCGACCGGACCCCGAACATGGAACCCAAACGCATCCTGGTAGTCGACGACGAGGCCAAAATGCGCCGGCTGCTGGAGCTGGCGCTGAAGGGGCTCGGTCACGAGGTCGTGCAGGCCGAAGACGGCGAAGCCGCGCTGGCCGCGTTCGATGCGACGCCCTTCGATCTCGTGTTGAGCGATCTGCGCATGCCGCGCATGGACGGCCTGCAGCTGCTGCGTGCGCTGCGCGAACGCGGCCAAGACGTACCGGTCATCGTGCTGACGGCCCATGCGAGCATCGAAACCGCCGTCGAGGCGATGCGCCTGGGCGCGGCGGACTACATGCTGCGGCCGCTGGAAATGAAGGACCTGGAACTCGCAGTCACGCGCGCCCTCACCCTGGGCTCGGTGCAGCGCGAGAACCGCTTCCTGCGCGGCGAGGTCGACAAGGGCTGGGGCGAGTTCGTCGGCGGCAGTCCGAAGATGCAGGAACTCTATGCCCTCGTGGCGCAGGTGGCGCCGGCCCGCAGCAGCGTGTTCATCGTCGGTGCCACCGGCACCGGCAAGGAGCTGGTCGCGCGCGCCCTGCATCAGGCCTCGGGCCGCGCCGGCCTGTTCGTCCCGGTGAACTGCGCGGCCATCCCCGCGGATCTGCTGGAAAGCGAACTGTTCGGCCATCAGAAGGGCGCCTTCACCGGCGCGGTGCGCGACCGCGTCGGCAAATGCGAGCTGGCCGACGCCGGCACGCTGTTCCTGGACGAGATCACCGAGATGCCGCCGGCCCTGCAGGCCAAGCTGCTGCGCGTGGTGCAGGAGGGTACGGTGGAACGGCTGGGCGCGCAGCTGCCCAGGAAGGTCGATCTGCGCATCGTCGCCGCCACCAACCGCGATCCCCAGCAGGCAGTGGACGCCGGCCTACTGCGCCAGGATCTGTATTTCCGCCTCAACGTCGTGCGCATCGACGTGCCGCCGCTGCGCGAACGCCGCCAGGACATTCCGCAGCTCGCGGAACATTTCCTGCACAAGTACGCGCTCGAACTGGGCCGCAAGGTTCCGCATCTCGATCCGGCGGCGCTCGCCTGCCTGCGTGACTACGCCTGGCCGGGCAACGTGCGCGAGCTGGAGAACATCATGGAGCGTGCCTGTGTGCTGTGCCGGGGCGACCACGTGACGCCCGAGCACCTGCCACCTGATATCTTCCGGCGCGACGCCGTGCCCGTCACGACCGCGGCCGTCGCCGCGCGGGAGCCGGAATCCCTGGCCCTGCACCCGCAGATCGAGGCGCTGGAAAAGGCGCTGATCGCAGAGGCGCTGGAGCGCAGCGGCAACAACAAGGCCGCCGCCGCGCGGCTGCTGGAAATCAGCGAACGCGCGTTGTGGTACAAGATCAAGCGCTACGGGCTGTGACGGCCGTGCATGCCACACGGCTCCTTGCGGCCGGCGTGGACGGCAACCCTCATTTCGTCTTCTCGAACACCGCGATCGACTCGACGTGGGCCGTGTGCGGGAACATGTCCATCACACCGGCCTTGACCAGCCGATAGCCGTGCTCGTGCACCAGCAGGCCGGCGTCGCGCGCCAGCGAACCCGGATTGCACGAAACGTAGACGATCCGTTTGAATCCGATCTGGCGATGGCCGGAATCACTTCCATCGCACCGCTGCGGGGCGGATCGAGCAGCAGCCTGTCGAACCCCCTTCTGAGCCAGGGGTATCGGCCGCTCACCGCCGCGCTACCCGTCGCGAGCCACCGCTCAATCGATCAGACAATGTTTTCTGATTGGCTTGATGACGTCCCAGGTGCAACTCAGCCCGGCCGGAAAATCCACCAAGTCGCGCTCCTTCACCATCACCGGTTCACCGCCATCCGGCGTCACGATGGCCTCGCCTTCGACGACGTAGCACCGCTCGCGCGCCGAATACGTCCGGGCAAATGTAGAAACCTCCTTGTCGTGCACTGGCCAGTCAAAGACAAACATGATGTCGAGCTTCATCGGCGCCGGGTTGTGTTCGATGGTGATTTTACTCATTCCCAGACTCCACTCTGAATATATGGTCGGCAGACTCCAGATCATTGAGCACTGCCTAACCGATTGACACCTGTAGGAGCGGGCTGAAGGTGAGGCGCTTGCGCCGAGAAACAGCCCGCTCCTACAGAACCCTGTCAAACGGCTTGGTAAAGATCAATAATGCGCGCATCCCGCGCACCGCAGTCCGGCCACCGTAACCCATCGGCACACGGATAACTATCACCCATACGGATCAGCAGTGATTTCCATCACGCTTGCGGCGACCGCCTCGATGACAATGACTGCCCGGGCGACCGGGGCGGTCGAGGTCTCTCACCTCGCCACGGACGGTGACGATACTCATTGCGGCATCTCGAACACCGCGATGGACTCGACGTGGGCCGTGTGCGGGAACATGTCCATCACACCGGCCTTGACCAGCCGATAGCCGTGCTCGTGCACCAGCAGGCCGGCGTCGCGCGCCAGCGAACCCGGATTGCACGAAACGTAGACGATCCGTTTGAATCCGAGTCTGGCGATGGCCGGAATCACCTCCATCGCACCGCTGCGGGGCGGGTCGAGCAGCAGCTTGTCGAAACCCTGTTTGAGCCAGGGGTAGATGCGCACATCTTCGGCGAGATTGGCGACGTGGAACTCGGCATTCGCGATGCCGTTGCGCGCGGCGTTGTCGCGGGCGCGCCGCACCAGGCCGGCCTCGCCCTCGACGCCGACCACGTGCGCGCAGCGGCGCGCCAGCGGGAGGGTGAAGTTGCCCAGTCCGCAGAACAGATCCAGCACGCGATCGCCGGGCTGTACATCCATCAGTTTCAGCGCCAGATCGATCATGGCGCCGTTGATGGCGCGATTGACCTGGGTGAAGTCGGTGGGCTCAAAGACCAGGCGCAGATCGTAGGCCGGCAGCGTGTAGGTGAGCTCCGAGCAGTCCGGCCACAACAGATGGACGCTGTCCGGCCCACCCGGCTGCAGGTACATGTGCAGACCGGTACGCTCGCCGTAGCCGCGCAGCGACTCCGCATCGCGCGCCGACAGCGGATCGAGCGTGCGGAACACCAGTGCCGCCACGTCGTCGCCGACGGCGACCTCGACCTGCGGGATGCGCTCGCGCGCCTCCAGACCGCCGATCAGCTCCGCCAGTTCGGTGATGCGCTCGCCGATGAGCGGATGCAGCACCTCGCAGCGGGTCAGCTCGGCGAGATGCGGCTTGTGCTTCTCGCGGAAGCCGACCAGCGCCCGCTGCATCCTGCGCACGAACTTCACGCCCAGCCGCGCCTTGGTGCGGTAGCCCCAGTGGGGGCCGCGCAGCGGCGGCAGGATCTCCTGCGCGGTCACTTTGCCGATGTGTGCGAGATTATCGAGCAACACCTGCTGCTTGGCATCGATCTGCGCCGCGGGCGCCAGATGCTGCAGGCTGCAGCCGCCGCACACGCCGGCATGCGCGCAGCGCGGTTCGACGCGCAGCGGCGACGGCTCGAGCACGGTCTCGACCACGCCCTCGTCGTAGGTCTTGTGCTTCGCCACCAGCCGGCCGCGCACGCGCTCGCCCGGCAGCGCGCCATCGACGAACACCGCCTTGCCCTCGATATGCCCGACACCGCGGCCGTCGTGGGACAGCGAATCGATGACCAGCTCAACCGGCTCGGCGGGCAGGCGCGGTTTGCGGGAACGGCTCATGAACGGGGTCCATTTTCAGATAAATGCGCCACGGAACACACGGAAAGCACGGACGAAAAATCTATAGCCACGAAATCCACGAACCCCACGAAAGCCAGATACGCGGGTTTACTAAATTGCGTTTCGTGGGGTTCGTGGATTTCGTGGCTATGAATTGGGTTCCGTCCGTGCTTTCCGTGTGTTCCGTGGCCATCCATTATTTCCACGCGGACAGAAATTCGTCGAAGTGCGGCCTGTTCTCCGCCTTGAGGTAATCGCGTAGCTGCAGGCATTCGGCCTGGTATTCGGCCGCCGTCAGCCTGCCGCGCACGAGTTCGAAGCGCAGGAACACCAGATAGGTGTTGAGCACGTCGGTCTCGCAGTAGTTGCGGATGTCCTGGAGGCCGCCGGCCAGGAAGGCGTCCCAGACCTTGGCGCCGCTCATGCCCATCTTGCCCGGGAAGCCGAGCATGCTCGCCACCTCGTCGAGCGGCGCCACGGCACGCGCCTGATAGCCCGACAGCACGTCCATCAGGTCGGTGTGGCGGGCGTGATAACGGCTCAGATAGTTGTTCCATTTGAAGTCGCGGTCGTCGTCGCCGGTGTCCCAGTAGCGCGGCGCGGCGATGCCGTGCAGCAGCGCGCGGTAGTGCAGCACCGGCAGGTCGAAGCCGCCGCCGTTCCAGGACACCAGGGTCGGCGAGAACTTGTCGATGCCGTCGAAGAAGCGCTGCACCAGCTCCTTCTCCTCGGACTGCGGCTCCCCCAGCGACCAGACCTTGAGCGTGTCGCGCGAACGCAGCACCGCCGAGATCGCCACCACCCGGTGCAGATGCAGCTTGAGGAAGTCACTGCCGCCGGTCTCCTGACGGCGCATGTGGAACATCGCCTTGGCGACGTCCTCGTCACTCAGCCCGTCCAGCCCGTGCAGCCGCCGGCCCGCGTCGAGATCCGGAATGGTCTCGATATCGAATACCAGTACGTTCATCCACTGCAGCCTTTCAAGTCACACAGAAAATATGTTTACCGCAACGGACGCAAAGCCGCGCAAAGGGAAACCTCTATAGCCACGAAATCCACGAAACCCACGAAAGCTAATGGGTGTAAACATAAATCCTTTTTCGTGGGTTTCGTGGATTTCGTGGCCACCATGTTTTCGATGTTCTTCGTGCGACTTTGCGCCCTTCGTCGCCGGGATCGGCTTATTTCTGCTGCCAGGCGCCCTGGGCGTTCTGGTGCCACCAGCCGGCCGGGGCGTTGGCGACCCAGCGGCGGGCGAAGGTGGCGCGGATGTCGCCTTCCCACTCGGGGTGGCCGTTGGCGCGGGCGATCTCGGCGTACAGGGCGGCACGGTCGCGGTTCTCGTCGGCCACCAGCTGCTGCACGCGGCTGCGGTCGCGCAGCGGCACGGCGTTGAGGTCGCGCAGCAGGATCTGGCCATCGCGGGTCATGCCGACGGCGCCGCTGGCGTAGTGCGGCGCGAGGCTGCCGTGGCGCTGCTCCATGCCGGCGGTGAGGTTCTGGATGGCGGGCGACTGGATGTCGATGTTGGGCTCGGCCGCCGCGGCCGGACTGATCAGCCAGTCGAGCACCCCGACCAGGGCGACGGCCGTGGCGCTTTCGCGCTGCGATTTCGGTTCGGGCTGCGGCGCGGGCTCCGCCGGCGCGGGCGCGCCTTCGGTGCCGTACACGCGGTGGATGATGCGGTCCGCCGCCTCCTGGGCCGCGGCCGCGGGGAAGTACACGTTGATGGTCACACACGCGGCCAGCATCGCGACCAGGGCCAGCAGCACGGGCATACGCAGCTTCAGCATGACGGTTTCCTCATGAATGTCGATAGTCGATCGGTCGAGTATTTCATGGCCACGAAATCCACGAAACCCACGAAAGGGATTTTTGTAAACCCACATATTCATCGTTCGCGGGTTTCGTGGATTTCGTGGCCATAAGACCCTTGTCCGTGCATTACGTAGCCATCGGGTCCTTCAGCGCACCTCGGGCGCCTGCTCCAGCGTGACCGACTTCAGGCGGTCGATCAAGGTGTGCCAGTCTACCCGATCCGCATAGCCGACGACATCGATGCGCGGGGGGAGAAACCGTCCCTTGACGATGTAGTAGCCGTTGTCCGCCGGTTCCACGCCGTCCATCTCGCACACGCCGTTCTGCAGGCGGCAGCTCAGACCGAGGCGGTCGTAGGGGAATTCTTCGAACATGCCGAGAAAGCTGCGCGACAGCATCCCGCCCACGCCGCCGCCGATACTCGACAGATTGTCCACCGCGCGCTGGCTGATGCGGTGCCGCGAGCGGTCACCCTCGGGCGTGGCGAAGCGCGCGTCGAAGGCGGTCGGCTGCCAGTTCTCCATGCGCAGGCCGTCGACGCGGCCACCCAGGCGGCCCTCGATCCGGCCGAAGGAGAAGGTGCTCGTCACCGCCTCCAGATCGAGGTCGTCGAGCGCGAGATCGGCCTCCAGGCGCGGCACCAGGCCGAAGGGCTGATCGAGGCGCAGATTGCGCACCGTCAGGTCGCCGTCGAAGGCGCGCACCAGCAGCACGCCGCCGACCTCCAGGCGCCCGTCCGCATAGCGCACGTCGGGGATCATCCCCGACAGCTGGCCGCCGAAACGGGGCCAGTCCAGTGCCTCGCATACCGCTTCCATGGACACGGGCCGCAGCATGCCATCGAAGTTCCAGCGCATGTCCGCACCGCCCGGATCGCTCAGCGCCAGCGCGTCGATCTGCAGCGTGCCGTCCAGCACCGGCAGGGTCACGGGTTCGCGCAGCTCGAAACGGGAATCCCGGCTGACGACCGCCAGTGTCGCGGGCCCGAGCGCGAGGCGGTAGACGCTGCCGCTCTCCCAGGCGAGTTCGGTGGTGCGGGACACGCCGTCGCTGCCCCAGTCGACCAGACCGGACAGCCCCGCGATACCGAAGCGCCCCTGCGGATCGTCGACACCCACGCCGTCGAGCGCGACGCGCAGCTGCGCACTGCCGTCGGCCTGTACGGCGTAGCGCCCGGAAACGCGGCCGCGGGTCTCGAGCGCATCGCCGAGATGGCCGCGCACCCAGGGCTGGACGTAGGTGTCGAAGGCCGCCGGCAGGTGCGCCTCCTGGACGTCCACGCTCACCGCGCCGAGCGGATCGTCCCGCCCCGCATGCAGGGTCAGCTCGCCCTGCGCGCGGACCACGCCCGCATGGTCGAGCCGCAGCGACGAAAGCATCAGCGTCCGGGATGCGCCGGCCCAGCGGCCGGCCGTCTCCAGGCGCAGCGACGCGCTCTCGCCGAATTCGAAATAGAGCGGGTCGACGAACAGCGCACCGGCCGTAAAACGGACCTGGCCATCGCCCTGCCAGTCGGCGCCGCGGCGCGTCGCCCCACCGGCGATGCGCAATGCCAGCTGCTCGCCGGCCTGGGTGCCGTCGGCATTCGAGAAGTTCACGCCCTCGGCGGCCAGCGTGAACCTGGCCGCCGCCACCCCATCGGTGTCACCGCGCAACGTCACATCGACATCCAGCCGACCGCTGAGGCTGTGCCCGACTGCCAGATCGAGCCTGTTCAGCAGGGCCTGTGCCGCCGCGGCGTCGATGCCGCGCGTCTGGGCCGCCAGTTCCCAGCGGCCGTCGTCCAGCCGCAGGTCGATCTGCCAGGTGCCGGCGGCAAGCCGCATGTCCTGCAACCGCAACCGCAGCGCGCCGCCGGCATCACGCTCGAAGCGTACCCGCGCGTCCACCGCCTCGCCCAGCAGCGCGCCGATCCGCACGCGGCCGCTGCAGTGCGTGCCCGCCGCGTCGTGCCGCAGCACCTCGCCCTGCAGCCGCACCGCGCCGGCCGCACCGATCGGCGCGGGCAGCGCCAGCGCGCCGATGGTGATGTCGCCGCCGGGGTCCGTGCCGCCCGGCAGCGCGCGCTGCAGGCGCACGTCCCGCGCCAGCCCGCCCGCCCCCTGCTCCGCACCCCCCGCGATCTCGATCCGCTCCAGCGCCTGCGCCGTTACGGCGCAGGTCCACAGCAGACAGGCGGTGAAGATTTCGCGATGACGGTTCACGGTTGCGAGAAGATGACCACGGAAGACACGGAAAGCACGGGCAAGACCATTATGGCCACGAAATCCACGAAACCCACGAACGATGAGTATGCGGGTTTACGAAAAATACCTTTCGTGGGTTTCGTGGATTTCGTGGCTATCCCGTTTCGTGGCTTGCGCAGCGGCTGTCATCCTCGCGCCTCAGGCCGGGAACACGCCGGTGGACAGGTAGCGGTCGCCGCGGTCACAGATGATGGCCACGATCACCGCGTTCTCGACCTGCGCGGAGAGCCTGAGCGCGGCGGCGACGGCGCCGCCGGAGGAGATGCCGCAGAAGATGCCTTCGCGCGCGGCCAGGGCGCGGGTGGTGTCCTCGGCGCTCCGCTGGTCGATCTCGATGACCTGGTCGACGCGCGAGGCGTCGAAGATGCTCGGCAGGTATTCCTCGGGCCAGCGGCGGATGCCGGGGATGGACGCGCCCTCGGTCGGCTGCACGCCGACGACCCGGACATCGGGATTCTGTTCCTTGAGGTAACGCGAGGTGCCCATGATGGTGCCGGTGGTGCCCATGGCGCTGACGAAATGGGTGACGCGGCCGCCGGTGTCGCGCCAGATCTCCGGGCCGGTGCCCTCGTAGTGGGCCTGCGGGTTGTCGAGGTTCGAGAACTGGTCGAGGACCTTGCCCCTGCCCTCGGCCTCCATGCGCTTGGCCAGGTCGCGGGCGCCCTCCATGCTCTGCGCGCGCGTCACCCGCACGATCTCGGCGCCGAAGGCGCGCATCACCTGGACCCGTTCCACGCTCATGTTCTCGGGCATGATCAGCACCATGCGGTAGCCCTTGATGGCCGCGGCCATGGCCAGCGCGATACCGGTGTTGCCGCTGGTGGCCTCGATGAGGGTATCGCCCGGCTGGATCTCACCGCGCTCCTCGGCGCGCCGGATCATGGCCAGCGCGGGCCGGTCCTTGACCGAGCCGGCGGGGTTGTTGCCCTCGAGCTTGACCAGGATGCGGTTGGAGCTCTCGCCCGGCAGGCGCTGCAGGCGCACCAGCGGGGTGTTGCCGACGAAATCTTCGAGGGTGGGGAAGTCCATGCGGGCAAGTGTACCCAAGGTCCGGCGACGACAGAAGCGGGCGTCCGTGGCCGGCTTTGACGCCGCCTCGGCAAACGCGGCACCATAAGCGGGCGACGGCCGCGTCAGACGGCCGCGCTCGAGCAGACACCAACCGACAGGAATCCTCCCGATGACCAAGCACGCCCTCTCCCCCGCCGTGCCCGGACGGCGGCGCGCGCTGCTGCTGCCGCTGCTGCTGTGCGCCCACGTCCACGCCGCCGAAACCGACCTGCTGCTGAGCGAGCTGGCAGGCGAGGAGTATTTCCTCGATCAGGTGCCGGTGGTGCTGTCCGCCACCCGGCTCGCCCAGCCGCAGTACGAGGCGCCGGTGGCGGTCACGGTGATCGACCGCACCATGATCGAGGCCAGTGGCGTGCTGGACATCCCCGATCTGCTGCGGCTGGTGCCCGGCTTCCAGGTGGCGCATGCCAGGGGACACACGGTCGCCGCGACCTACCACGGCCTGGCCGACGAGCACGCGCGGCGCATGCAGGTGCTGGTGGACGGCCGACCGGTGTATGGCCCGGCGCTGGGCGGCGTGCGCTGGACCGACCTGCCGCTGGACATCGAGGACGTGGAGCGCATCGAAGTGGTGCGTGGTCCGAACGCCGCGGCCTACGGCGCCAACGCCTTTCTCGGTGCCATCAACATCATCACCCAGCACCCGGCGCAGGTGGACGGCACCGAGCTGACGCTGTTGCGCGGCAACAAGGACGTCGCCAAGGCCATGCTGCGCCATGGCGGCGGCATCGAAGGTTTCGACTATCGCGTGACGCTCGGCTACCGGCGCGACGAGGGCTTCAAGACCCGCACCGACCTGGCGCCGCCCGACCCCAGGACCGGCAACGCCAGCAACCGCGACCCGCTCAACGACGGCATGCGCATCTCGCTGTTCAATCTGCGCGGCGAGTACCGCCTGTCCGACCGCAATGCCCTGGAGTTCCAGGCCGGCTACAACGGCGGGCCGAGCAGCGAGGGCCGCTTCGACGATCCGGTGGAGGCGCCGCGCGACCGTGTGGTGCAGAGCCATTTCCAGCAGCTTGTCTGGCACCAGACCCGGGCCCAGGACGAGGAACTGCGCGTGCAGTTCTACCACACCTACATGCGCCACCGGGAACACACCGAGGCCTGGCTGTCCGAGATCGGTGGCGTGCCGCCCGAGGTCGTCGGCCTGTTCTTCCCCGGCCATGTCGACGAACTCGTGACCACCGACTACAGCATCTTCGAGGAACGCTACGAGCTCGAGGCCCAGCACAGTTTCCGGGTCACGCCCGCCGCGCGCCTGGTCTGGGGCGGCGGTGCGCGCTTCGACCGCGTCGGCGGCGAGAGCTGGTACAGCCGCAGCGACTATATCGAGAACCAGCTCTGGCGGCTGTTCGGCAACGTCGAATGGCGCGCCTACGACCAGGGCATGGTCAACCTGGGCACCATGGTCGAGCGCAGCAGCCAGGTCGGCGTCCACCTGTCGCCGCGCGTCGCCCTGAACCATCAGCTGACCGTGGACCACGGCCTGCGCGCCAGCGTGTCGCGCGCCCTGCGTCTGCCGACCATCTATGAAGAGCACGCCGACGGGGCGGTGCGCTTCGCCAACGGCGATCTGATCAACCAGTATTCGCTGGGCAACACCGACCTGAGCGCCGAGCGCATCGTCTCCTACGAGCTGGGCTACCTGGGCCGCTGGCCCGCCCGGCACCTGACGCTGGACGTCAAGCTGTTCCACGACAAGCTGGAGGACCGCATCGCCAATCCCAAGAATTACCCCTATCCGGACGACCGGTTCGACGGCAAGACCTTCCTGCACACCAACAGCGGCACGCTGAGCATCAACGGCGCCGAGTTCGCCCTGACCTACCGGCCGGCAAACCGCAGCATGCTGGGCCTCAACCTCGCCTATGCCCGGGCCAAGGGCACCGCCCTGAACGCCTACGTCGACGACGCCACGGGCGCGCCCAGCTACGAGGACCTGGGCGAGGACGTGCCGCGGCGCACCCTCAGCGCCTTCGCCATGCACCGCCTGCCTCATCTGGTCGACGTGAGCGCCACCTATTACCGGGTCAGCCGCATGAAATGGCTGGGCGACGGCGACCGGCTCGACACCCAGGACCGCCTGGATCTGCGAATCGCCAAGCATCTGCGCGGCAACGGCTTACAGACCACCGTCGCGTTCGTCGTCCAGAATGCGCTGGACGAGTACCTGGAATTCAGAGATGAGAACGTGTTCGATACCCGCGCCTACCTGGAACTGACCCTGGGTCTGCCCTGATCGCGGC
>CAYWKV010000032.1:0-3787 GCA_964458835.1 uncultured Gammaproteobacteria bacterium
CGCGCCGTCATCGATCTGAAGACCCTCGGGGAGCGCTCCATCACCATCGACTGCGACGTCATCCAGGCCGATGGCGGCACACGCACGGCCAGCATCACCGGTGGCTACGTCGCGCTGGCCGACGCCGTCCAGCACCTGCTCGACAAGCGCATCATCACCACAAACCCGCTGCAGGCACAGGTCGCCTCGGTGTCGGTCGGCGTCTACCAGGGCACGCCCGTGCTGGACCTCGACTATGCCGAGGATTGCAACGCCGAGACCGACATGAACGTTGTAATGAACGACCGTGGTGATTTCATCGAAGTTCAGGGCACAGCGGAAGGGCATCCATTCTCGCGTGCCGAGCTCATGGAGATGCTGGATCTCGCCCAGGGCGGGATCTTCCGGCTCATCGAGGCGCAGCGCCAGGCGCTCGCTGCCCAACCCTGACAGGATCGCACCATGTCCACCGCCGTGCTCGCCAGCAGCAACCCCGGCAAAGTCCGCGAGTTCAACGAACTGCTCGCCGGCCACCCTATCGAAGTGGTCCCGCAATCGCAGTTCGGTGTGCAGGATGCCGAGGAGACCGGCCTGACCTTCGTGGAGAATGCCATCCTGAAGGCACGCAATGCCGCCCGCCACACCGGCCTGCCGGCGATCGCCGACGATTCCGGTCTCGAAGTCGACGCACTCAAGGGTGCACCCGGCATCTATTCGGCGCGCTATGCAGGCATTGGCGCGGGCGATCGGGCGAACCTGGAGAAGCTGCTCGCCGAACTGGAGGGCGTGCCGGAAGCCGGGCGCAGCGCGCGCTTCCAGTGCCTCATGGTGTACCTGCGCCACGCCGACGACCCCACGCCGCTGATCTGCCAGGGCACCTGGGAGGGACGCATTCTCACGGCACCACGCGGGAGCAACGGTTTCGGCTACGACCCGGTGTTCTTCGTGCCGACCCATAACTGCTCGTCGGCCGAACTCGAGCCGGCCGTGAAGAACGTGCTCAGCCACCGCGGCCAGGCGCTGCGCCGGCTGGTCGCCGCGCTCACGGCCAACAGCCGCTGAGGGCTCG
This sequence comes from uncultured Gammaproteobacteria bacterium, assembly GCA_964458835.1. Lineage (GTDB taxonomy): Bacteria > Pseudomonadota > Gammaproteobacteria > Thiohalobacterales > Thiohalobacteraceae > JAHJQQ01. The sequence continues at coordinate 1,049 of CAYWKV010000032.1, forward strand.
CCCGGCAGCCGCCACGCGCCGGCGGTGGTAAAATCGGCCGCCCGGAAAGAGTCGGCCGACCATGTTCACCTTCACCGCCCTACCGTCTCTGTCGCTCTACGCGCACATTCCCTGGTGCGTGCGCAAGTGTCCCTACTGCGACTTCAACTCGCACGAACTGCGGGGTGATCTGCCGGAACGCGACTACATCGATGCGCTGCTCCACGATCTGGACCAGGAGCTGCCGGGCGTGTGGGGCAGGGTCGTCTCCAGCATCTTCATCGGCGGCGGCACGCCCAGCCTCTTTGCGCCGGAATCGATCGACCGCCTCCTCGCCGGCGTCCGTGCGCGCCTGACCTGCGCGCCCGACCTGGAAATCACGCTGGAAGCCAATCCCGGCACAGTCGAGCAGGGGCGTTTCCGCGAGTTCCGCGCCGCCGGCGTCAACCGGCTGTCCATCGGTGTACAGAGCTTTGACGACAGCCTGCTCGGCAGCATCGGTCGGATCCACGGTCGCCGCGAGGCCATCCGCGCCGCCGAAGGCGCGCACGATGCCGGCTTCGCCAGCTTCAATCTCGATTTGATGTTCGGCCTGCCCGGCCAGACCCCCGACCGGGCCCTGCAGGATCTTTCGACAGCGATGGCCCTGGAACCCGCGCACCTGTCGTGGTACCAGCTGACGCTGGAGCCGAACACCTATTTCCACCGGCACCCGCCAGAACTACCGGATGACGACTTCCTGTGGGAAGTGCAGCGGCGGGGCCAGGTGCAACTGGCGGCGCACGGCTATACTCAATACGAAGTTTCAGCCTATGCACGTGCCGGCAGGGAATGTCGCCACAACCTGAACTACTGGCGCTATGGCGATTATCTCGGCATCGGGGCCGGCGCCCACCAGAAGATCACCGACGCCGGCGCCCAGCGGGTCAGGCGCAGCTGGAAGCTCAAGAACCCGCGCGCCTATCTGGCGGCCGCCGACAGCGATGCGCGCATCGGCGGCCGCAGCGAGCCGGATGTGGACGAAGTGATACTGGAGTTCCTCATGAATGCCCTGCGCCTCAACGCGGGCTTCGAAACGGCGACGTTCGAACGGAACACCGGCCTGCACTTCCCACAGGTGCGGCCGAAACTGGAGGGCGCCCGCGACCGCGGACTGCTGGAAGCGGATGAACCCTGGCGCTGCAGCGAACGAGGCCGGCGCTTCCTGAACAATCTGCTCATGGAGTTTCTGCCCGACGATGAACATGCTTGAACACGCTGCCGTCGACTGCCCCTATTGTGGCGAATCCATCAGCGTCAGCGTGGATTGCTCGGCTGGCAATCAGGATTTCATTGAAGACTGCGCCGTCTGCTGCCGGCCCATCGAACTCCGCGCCGAAATTGAGGACGGCCGGCTGGTCCGCCTGACGGCCCGGCGCGACGATGACTGACTACGTCCCCATCGACTGCGGCCTGCACAGCGAGTACGAACTCGCCATCATGCGCAGACAGAAATTGCGCATCCGTTGGCATGACACGCACGGCATGACGCACTTCGAAACCCTGCTTCCGCGCGATCTGCAGACGCGCAGCGGCGAGGAATTCCTCATCGCCGAAACACCCGAGAAAGCAACACTGGAGATCCGCCTGGACCACATCGTGGAAACGCGGCCTGTATCACCGCGGTAGGCGATCGGAGAACCGGAAAGGCCGCCACGGAAAACACGCAACGCACGGACGAAATCGGAATGGGCGCAATCCCGCGTACGGGGATACACCGGTTTTGGGTTTTAGCGTGAATGCTTTCGTGGGTTTCGTGGCCAAAACGGGCTTTGTCCGTGCGTTGCGTGTTTTCCGTGGCAAAGGGTGTTTTCCAACTACCCGTACCTACGCCGGCACCCCGAACAGGTCGTGCTCGTCCGCACCGGTGACGGTCACCTCGACGATGTCGCCGACCTTCAGGTCCTGCGCATCCACGAAGACCTGGCCGTCGATCTCCGGCGCATCGGCCGCGCTGCGGCCGATGGCGCCTTCGGCGTCGACCTCGTCGATGATCACGGCGAGCGTGCGCCCGACCTTGGCCTGCAGGCGCACAGCGCTGATCCGCGCCTGCACCTCCATGAAGCGCGCATAGCGATCCTCCTTGACCTCCTCCGGTACGGCATCGGGCAACGCGTTGGCTGCCGCGCCCTCGACCGGCGAATAAGTGAAGCAGCCGACGCGATCGAGCTGTGCCGCTTCCAGGAACTGCAGCAGCGTCTCGAATTCAGCGTCCGTCTCACCGGGAAATCCGATGATGAATGTGCTGCGCAGAGTGATGTCCGGGCAGATGGAGCGCCAGTGCTCGATACGGCGCAAGGTGTCCTCGGTCGCTGCCGGTCGCTTCATCGCCTTGAGAATGCGCATATCGGCGTGCTGCAACGGGATATCGAGGTAAGGCAGGATCAGGCCATCCGCCATCAGCGGTACGAGGTCGTCGACGTTGGGGTAGGGATAGATGTAGTGCATGCGCACCCACACCCCCAGCCCGCTCAGCGCGCGCGCCAGTTCCGGCAGACGCGTCTTGATCGGGCGGCCCTTCCAGAAGCTGGTGCCGTAACGGACATCGACGCCGTAGGCACTGGTGTCCTGCGAGACGATCAGCAGCTCTTTCACCCCGGCCTGCACGAGGTTCTCCGCCTCCTCCATGACATCGCCCGCCGGGCGCGACACCAGGTCGCCGCGCATGGACGGAATGATGCAGAAAGTGCAGCGGTGGTTGCAGCCCTCGGAGATCTTCAG
>CAYWKV010000032.1:3887-21391 GCA_964458835.1 uncultured Gammaproteobacteria bacterium
TACCTGAAGACGCGGGTAAACGGTGTGGCCGCCGTGGGCGGGGCGCACCGTGCGGGCGCGCCGAGCCGCCACGGTGGCCGCAGCATTCTACCCGAATCCACCCTCGCCGGTTACCCGGTCCGCCAATTCTATCCACAGGGCCGTCCACAGACCTATTCACAGGCAATGCCAAAATTTCGACATTCATACAAATCAACGATATATTGGTGATTTTCTAGTGTGCGTCAGATTTCGGGCGCCAGAGGTATGACTCACCGGGGTCCACTGTGCTAGAGTCGTGGGCGACTACAACAATAACGACAGGCTGCGGTCCGCCGCGGCCCTCAGCGACGGGAGAACCTCGCCATGCCCGAGTCCGCCCACCATGCGTTCGACTTTGACACCTGGTCTGAACTGGCCCGCAACAGTCCCGCCGACTTCGAGGCCCGCCGGACGCAGATCATAGAAGATGCCATCCGCCACGCCCCGCCCCGCATACAGATGCGACTGCGCCGCCTCCAATGGAAAGTGGATCAGGTGCGACGGACTTCGGCGACGCCCATGGCCGCCTGCGTCCGCATCAACCGTATGATGTGGGAGCGCATCACCGGCCCGGGGGGGCTGCTGGAGGCACTGGTGGAAGGCAGGCAGGTCTCTCCGCAGCGCCCTGCGGCCGAGGTCCTGCCGCTGCGCAGGACGCGCTGACCTGGCGTCCCCGCCGGGGCTTGTCGGCGGGCGGCCGATCCCGTATCATCGCCGGCCTTTCACGCCTGCGTCCAAACCGCAGCCGGGCGAGTCATCTGAGGATTGCATCATGAAGGCGGACATCCATCCGAATTACCGTGAAGTGACGGTTACTTGCAGCTGCGGCGCCAGCTTCAAGACACGTTCCACGGCCGGCCGCGACCTCAACATCGAGGTCTGTGCCCAGTGCCACCCGTTCTTCACCGGCAAGCAGAAGATCGTCGACACCGGTGGCCGTATGGAGAGGTTCCGCCAGAAGTACGGCATGAAGAAGTAATCACCATGCCCCAGGCGGGCGGCGGTGGCACAACAGCGGGGGCGAGTCGGAGGCGACCCGCCCCCGCTCGCGTTTGGACCTGCTGCGGGCTTGCCTGTCTTACCTGCATCCTGGGCATTCAGGCGACCTGGGCGGGCTGCCCGCCCGACCGCATCGAGGAACGGGTACGGGTGAGCACCGTCATCGATGGCGACACGTTGATCCTAGACGACCGCCGCCGCATCCGCCTCATCGGCATCGATACTCCCGAGCTCGGCACCGACGGCGGCGCGCACGAGCCGGGCGCCCTCGAGGCACGCAACCGGCTGCGGCAGCTGATGTTCACCAACCACTGGCAGATCGGCCTGCGTTTCGACCGCGAGCGCGAGGACCGGTACGGCCGGCTGCTCGCCCACGCCTTCCTCGCCGATGGGCGCAATCTGACCGAACGGCTGCTGGAAACGGGCAGCGGCAGCCACCTGGTCGTACCGCCCAATACCTGGCAGGCCGACTGCTACGCGGCTGCCTCCGCCCATGCGCGGATCGCCCGCAGCGGCATCTGGGCGCTGCCGGAATATGCCCCCGTCCTGGTTCAGGATCTCGGGCTGCGTGAGCAGGGATTCCGGCTGGTGCGTGGCCGCGTAAGCCACATCAGCCGCAGCGCCTCGGCAGTGTGGATCAACCTGGCCGGCAACTTCGCCGCCCGTATCGAACACCAGGACGTCCGTGATTTTGCCGGCGTGGATCTCGCGGGGCTGGCCGGCGCCGACGTCGAGCTGCAGGGCTGGGTGTACGTCCGCAAGGGGCAGCCGCGGATGCGCCTGCGTCACCCCACGGCACTGACCATCCTCTCCCGCCCCCTCCCTCCGGAGAAAAGCAACCGCTAGACTAGAGTCATGTCGCGAAGAACCACACTGCTCCACCTGCTGCTGACTTTCGTGCTCGCCGTCGGGCTGGCGGGATGCGCCACCAATCCCGTGACCGGCGGAAGCGACTTCGTGCTCATGACGGAAGAGCAGGAGATCGCCCTGGGTCGGCAGATGCACCCCCAGATCCTTCAGGAAATGGGACCTTACGACAACGCGCGCCTGAACGACTATGTCCAGCGCGTCGGCGAACGGGTGGCCGCCAAGAGTCACCGCTCCGATCTCATCTACCGCTTCACGGTGCTCGACAGCCAGGACGTGAATGCCTTTGCCCTGCCCGGCGGCTACATCTACATCACGCGCGGCCTGCTCGCCTATCTCAACTCGGAAGCCGAGCTGGCCGCGGTCCTGGGCCATGAGATCGGCCATGTGACGGCGCGCCATACGGTGCGCCAGCACAGCGCCGCCACCGCCACCGGCCTGCTCGGCGCGATTTTGGCCGGCGCCTCGGGCGTCCAGGGTGCCGGCGACCTGGCGAACATCGCCGGGACTGCCATCGTGCGCGGCTACGGCCGCGAACACGAACTCGAGGCGGACCGCCTCGGCGCGGAATACCTGGCGCGCAGCGGCTACGATCCCCAGGCCATGCTGCGCGTGATCCACGTCCTCAAGGATCAGGAGAGCTTCGAGATACAGCGCGCCAAGGAAGAAGGCCGCGAGCCGCACGTCTATCACGGGCTGTTCTCGACCCACCCGGCCAACGATCAGCGACTCCAGGAAGTGGTGGGCGCCGCGAACAAGCTGGTCGCGCCCAACGGCGACGCCGCCAATCGTACGGAATTCCTCGCCCAGCTCGAAGGCGTGACCTTTGGCGACAGCGAGCGTGAAGGCATCCGCCGCGGCAACCGCTTCTATCACCGCGATCTCGACTTTGCGCTGGAATTTCCGCCCGGCTGGCGGATCGAGAACCATCCCGACCGCCTCCTCGCCCAGTCGCCCGAGAACGACGGCATGATGCAGTTCACCATGCAGGACCTGAACAAGCGCATCGCCCCGCAGGCATTCATGCGCGAGCGCCTCAAGCTCACCGACCTCCGCAACGGCGAAGCCATCAGACACGACGGGATGGAGGGTTACACCGGCATCGCCGAACAGAACACTTCCTTCGGGCAGCTGCCGGTGCGCTACGTTGTCCTCTACCGCGGCGACAAGGCACTGATCTTCGCCGGCCTGTCCAAGGCCCGCGGCATGCCCTACAAATACGACGCCCAGATCCTGCAGGCGGCACGGAGCTTCCACCGCCTGACGGAGCAGGAACGTGCCCTGGCGACCGCGCAACGCATCCACATCATCCGCGCCGGGCAGAATGCGCGCTTCGCGGGCCTGGCACACGAATCCGCCATACCCAACCATCCCGAAGCACAACTGCGCCTGCTCAACGGCCACTATCCGGACGGCGAACCCCGGCCGGGCGAACCGATCAAGATCGTGCGCTGAGAATTCCACGGTTCCTGGTATGATTGGCAGCCGCGCAGCTCCCGCGCCTTTCGCATCGCCACGGATCCCGTCATGTCACACGATCTGAAGCAAGCCGCCCTCGATTACCATGCCCTGCCGCGCCCCGGAAAACTCGGTATCGAGGTCACCAAACCCTGCGAAACACAGCAGGATCTGGCATTGGCCTACACGCCGGGCGTTGCCGAACCGGTGCGAGCGATCGCGGAGGATTCGGCCAACGCCTACAAGTACACCGCCAAAGGCAATCTGGTCGGCGTGATCACCGATGGTACGGCAGTCCTGGGATTGGGCAATGTCGGCGCCCTGGCCGGCAAGCCGGTGATGGAAGGCAAGGGCGTGCTGTTCAAGCGCTTTGCCGGCATCGACGTCTTCGACATCGAGGTCAGCGCCCAGGATCCCGAGGATTTCATCGAGACCGTCGCCGCCATCGCGCCCACCTTCGGCGGGATCAATCTGGAAGATATCGCCGCACCGCATTGCTTCGAGATCGAGCGCCGGCTCACGGAGATGCTCGATATCCCGGTGTTCCACGACGACCAGCATGGCACCGCCATCATCATCGCGGCCGGGCTGCTGAATGCGCTCGAACTGCAGGACAAGACGCTGGCCGATGCCCGTATCGCCTGCGTCGGTGCCGGCGCGGCCGGCATCGCATCGATGCGTCTGCTGCTGGCACTGGGCGCGACGCCGGGCAACATCCTGCTGGTCGACCGCAAGGGTGTCATCCACAGCGGCCGGGACGATCTCAATCAATACAAGCGCGAATTCGCCGTCGACAGCGACCGCGTCACCATGGCCGACGCCGTGCGGGACGCCGACGTCTTCATCGGCGTATCCGGGCCCGACATCATGACTATCGACATGCTGCTCAGCATGGCGCCGAGACCGATCGTATTCGCCCTCTCCAACCCCGATCCGGAGATCCGTCCGGAGGCCGCGCTCGCAGCGCGCAGCGACCTGCTCATGGCCACCGGCCGCAGCGACTACCCGAATCAGGTCAACAACGTGCTCGGCTTCCCCTTCATATTCCGTGGCGCGCTGGACGTGCACGCCCGCACCATCAACCAGGCGATGCAGATCGCCGCGGTCCACGCGTTGCGGCTGCTCGCACGCGAGCCCGTTCATCCGGACGTGCTGAAGGCCTACAAACTGGAACGACTCGAGTTCGGCCCCGAATACATCATCCCCAAGCCGCTGGATCCGCGCCTGATGGAATTCGTACCGCCGGCGATCGCCAAAGCGGCTGTCGACTCGGGTGTGGCACGCACGTCCTATCCCGCGCACTACCCCAAGCCGAGGACTTGAACGCTGGCGGCAAGGTCCGGCGCGGCCGCGCCGGTTCCTGCCGGCCGCCGTTCAGGCATCGGCCGCCCCCGAGGCCGGCGATGCCAGCAACTCCTCGACGTGCCGAAGACTTGCCCGCGCCATGGGCCTGCCATCCAGCGGGCTGCGTGGCGCCTGCCGCAGGCCGTTGAGCGGAAAAATCAGGGCCTCGATCTGCACGCCTCCAGCGAGAAAGCGCACCAGCGGATATAACGCGAATTCGTCCTTGTTCACGCGCAGCCGCCGCTGCCCCTCTTCAAACGGGACCTGCGCCTCGATCAGAAACAGCGTGACCTCTTCCGGCGAATCGGCGAAGACGTGCAGATTGATATCCGAATGCGCGCCCGCCGTGCCCGTCAGCACCGAACCGGTCAGGCGCGGCTCGAAGCGGGAGAAGAACCGCATGGCACCGGCAGCCGCCTCCCGCAGTTCGCGCAGCCGTCGCGGCTGATCCTGCTCCTGGAAGAGATGCTGATACGCGGCGAGTTCGGCCTCCACCTCGACATTGCGTGGCAGGTTCTGGGTATCGGGCGCGCCCAGCCTCGCCGCGGCCTTGCGCTTCGCCAGCAGATAGTCCCGTATCCCTTCGCTGACGATCAGGCGCGCGGCTTCCTGGGCGATCCGCTGCCGCATCTGGCGATCCCGAGTACTCTGGCGAACCCCCATATCCGCTCCAGGCTCTGCTGCACCGTTTCAGAACAAATGTTCCGGCATGCCGACACCACCGCCGCCGGACGTGTCGGAACCGCCGGCTCCCGTGCTGCTTTGCAGCGGCACTTCGTTCTCACGGAAGGTCTCGAACACGGCATCTGTTTGATTGCTGCCCGCCAGGAGGCCGTTGTCCGGATCGATCTTGACCGTCACCAGCCCTTCCGGCGCATCCGGCCAGGTGCTCGGCACCCCGTCGAGTGCAGCACCCATGTAATCCATCCAGATCGGCAGCGCGGCACGTCCGCCGGTCTCACCCGCACCCAGCGGCGCCACCTCGTCGAAACCAATCCACGCGCTTGCCGCCACGCTCGGGTGGAATCCACAGAACCAGGCGTCGCGCTGGTCGTTGGTTGTGCCGGTCTTGCCGGCGATGTCATCACGCCCCAGTTCGCGCGCACGCGTGGCGGTACCGCGGCGCACCACGTCCTGCATCATCGATGCCATCAGCCAAGCGTTCTGTGGCGTGAGCACCGCCTCGGCCAGTACCGGCGTCGGCGCTGTGGGTGTGACGGGGCCCGTGGTGGATGCCAGCAGCGGCACTGTGTCCCGGCATTCGGGGCAGACCCTCAAAGGCTGGGATTCGAGCAGCACTTGGCCGCTGACGTCCACCACGCGCTCGATGAAATACGGTTCCACGAGATACCCGCCATTGGCGAAAACGGCGAACGCGCGCGTGATCTCGAGCGGTGTCAACGTGCCACTGCCGAGCGCCAGGGACAGGTCGGCCGGCAGGGATTCCGCACGGAAGCCGAACCGGCGCACGTAGTCGCGCGCATAACCGATGCCGATGGCCTGCAACAGTCGGATCGAGACCAGATTACGGGAATGCACCAGCGCCTCTCGCAGGCGAGTCGGCCCGTAGAATCGGCCGCTGTAATTCTCCGGACGCCACGCCTGCTCCAGAGACGGGTCATCGAAGACCACAGGTGCATCGTTCAGCACGCTGGCCGTCGTGAAACCCTTCTCCAGAGCCGCTGAATAGATGAACGGCTTGAAACTCGACCCCGGCTGGCGGTTCGCCTGTACCACACGATTGAATTTACTGCGCTGGAAATCAAAGCCACCGCTGAGCGCCCGGATGGCGCCATCCATCGGATCCAGTGCGATCAGCGCACCTTCGACCGCCGGCAGTTGCGCAAGCTGCCATCCGGCTTCGACAGGCACGACCCTGACCAGATCACCGACTGCCACGACGTCTGCGGCCGCGGTCGGGGCACCGGCGCGCGAGTTGGGCGTCTGGTAGCGGCGCGCCCAGGAAAGACCTTCCCAGCTGACCTGAACTTCGCGACCGTCCCGCAGCACGACGTCGCAGGACTTGTCCGCCACCCGAATCACCAGCGCCGGCAACAAACCACCCAGAGCCCTCTCCTCGCGCAGCAATCCCAACTGCGTGGCTCGATCGGCCTCCGGCGGTAATGTCACCCGGCGCTCCGGCCCCCGGTAACCGTGGCGCCGATCATAGTCCAGCAGCCCCCGGCGCAGCGCCGCGTTGGCCGCCGTCTGATGACGACCATCAACGGTCGTATAGACTCGCAACCCTTGTGCGTAAGCCTCCTCACCATAGTGCCGCACCAATTCGGCACGCACCATCTCGGCGACGTAAGGAGCCTCAATCTCGGCGGCCGTCGCATGTACTTCAGCCACGTCCACCTCGGAAATGGCAGCCTGATAGGTGGCCGCATCGATATATCCCAGGTCCCGCATGCGCCCCAGCACGTAGTCGCGCCGGATCGCCGCCCGCTCCGGATCAGCAATGGGATTGTAGCGCGAGGGCGCCTTTGGCAACCCCGCGATCATTGCTATCTGCGCCACAGTGAGCTCGTCGAGTGACTTTCCGTAATAGACGTGCGCGGCCGCGCCGATGCCGTAGGCGCGCTGCCCCATGTAGATCTTGTTGAGGTAGAGCTCGAGAATCTGCTCTTTGGCAAGCTCGCGCTCGATCTTGAGCGCAAGAAAGATCTCGGTGAGTTTGCGCAGATAGGTCTTGTCGCTGCTCAGAAAAAAATTGCGTGCGACCTGCATCGTGATGGTGCTGCCGCCCTGACGCTTTTCGCCCGTACGGACGAGCTCCACCGCTGCCCGCAGCAGACCCTGGTAGTCAACGCCCGGATGTGTGAAGAAGCGATCATCTTCAGCGGCCAGGAACGCCTTCACCATCAAGCCGGGCACGTCACCGATCGATACAGGGGTACGACGCTTCTCGCCGAACTCCGCCATGAGCAACCCGTCGCGGCTGTACACCCGGAGCGGGACCTGCAGCTGGACGTCCCGCAGGGTCTCGATGGAGGGCAATTGAGGAGCAACGTAGATATAGGCAGCGGCAACCAGGACAAGCGCCGCGGTCATGACCCCGAACAGGGCGGTCAACACTAGCCGCAGGAGTTTCATCAGGCGAGGGGGCTGTCAGGTTGTGATCGAAGTCAGGTATTAGACTATAAAGGAAATAATAAATCTCCCGATACCTTTGTTCGAGGCCCTTCACGGCCCATAAGCATTGATTGACAAACAGTTGCCCTTGTCATCTAATGCCGACAGGGATTTTTGCGGCGCAACCCTCAGATAAAATTAAAGGAATTTACCGTGCAGCTTGCGCAACTGCTGAAAAGGACCACCCCCCCACGCCTCGGCCTCGACATCAGCTCCACCGCCGTAAAGCTGCTGGAATTGAGCCGCTCCGGAAGCCGCTACCGGGTCGAGAGCTACGCGGTCGAACCGCTCCCGCCCAACTCCGTGGTAGAGAAGAGTGTGACCGATGCCGAGGCCGTCGGCGAGGCAATCCGCCGTGCCGTGAAGCGTTCGGGCACGCGCGCGAAAGACGCCGCCGTCGCCGTCGCGGGATCATCGGTCATCACCAAAGTCATTTCCATGCCCGCCAGCCTGTCCGACTCCGAGCTGGAGGCGCAGATTGAGCTGGAAGCCGACCAGTACATTCCCTATCCGCTCGACGAGGTCAACACCGACTTCGAGGTCCTCGGTCCGTCAGAGAAAAACCCCGACACGGTGGACGTGCTGCTCGCCGCATCGCGCAGCGAGAATGTCGAGATGCGCGTGGCCGCGGTGGAAGCCGGCGGCCTGGCAGCCAAAGTGGTCGATATCGAGGCCTACGCGCTGGAGAACGCCTTCAGTCTGCTGGCCGATCAGCTACCGGACCAGGGTATCGAGCGCACCATAGCCGTGGTTGACGTCGGCGCGACCATGACCACGCTCAATGTGCTGCACGATATGAAGATCATCTATACCCGTGACCAGGTCTTTGGCGGCAAACAGCTCACCGAAGAAATCATGCGCCGGTATGGACTCTCTTACGAGGAAGCCGGCATGGCCAAGCGTCAAGGCGGCCTGCCGGACAACTATATCCCGGAAGTGCTGGAGCCGTTCAAAGAGGCCATGGCACAGCAGGTCAGCCGTTCGCTGCAGTTCTTTTTCTCATCCAGCCAGTACAGCAGCATCGATCAGATCATCCTGGCGGGAGGCAGCGCTTCGATTCCAGGCATCGATTCGCTGATTAACGAAACCATCGGTATCGAGACGATCATCGCCAATCCCTTCGCCAGCATGTCCTTGGCCTCGCGCGTCAAACCTCAGACGCTGAGCAACGATGCCCCGGCGCTGATGATCGCCTGCGGCCTTGCACTGAGGAGCTTCGACTGACATGGCGCGCATCAACCTACTTCCCTGGCGCGAATGGGAGCGCAAGCGCAAACAGCGCGAGTTCGCGGGCATGGCAGCCGCAGGCGCCGTCCTGGCAGCTGTCGCAGTCGTATTCGCCCACATTCAGATGGAAAGCATGATCGGCGGACAAAATGAGCGCAATCAGTTTCTGGAGGGCGAAATCAAGGCGCTCGATGCACGCATCGTCAAGATCAAGGACCTCGAATCGACGAAGGCGAAGCTGCTCGCACGCATGAACGTCATTCAGGAACTGCAGAGCAATCGGCCCATCAGCGTCCACCTGATGGACGAATTGGTACGGACTTTGCCTGATGGCGTGCACCTCAAGGCGCTCACCCAGAAGGGCCCGGAACTGACCATGCAAGGCGCGGCACAATCGAATGCGCGGGTTTCCGCCTACATGCGTAACATCGACGGCTCCGAGTGGCTGGGCAACCCGAAACTCAACGTCATCGAAACAAAGAATGAAGAGCGGCGACGCATCGCGGAATTCACCCTGCTCGCGAGCCAGAAGGCAACCGCCGGCCAGGAAGCCGAAACGGGGGGTACGCCGTGAATCTCTCAGAAATTGATATCAACGATCTCGATTTCAGCAACATCGCCAACTGGCCGGTGGCCGCCCGCATGTTCGTGATCATTCTGATCGCGATCGCCGTCATCGGCCTCGGCTACTGGTTCGACATCAAGGATCAGCAGCTGCGGCTCGATCAGGCAAAAAGCCGGGAGAACGAGCTCAAGGCGGAGTTCGAGACCAAGGCACGCAAGGCGGCCAATCTCGAAGCCTATGAACAGCAGCTCGAGGAGATGCGCCAGTCGTTCGGCGCCATGCTGCGACAGCTCCCCAACAAGACCGAGGTCGCCGACCTACTGGTGGACGTCTCCCAGACCGGCCTCGCGAGCGGCCTGGAATTCGATCTCTTCAAGCCCCAGGGCGAGGCTCCGCTCGAGTTCTATGCGGAGCTGCCCATCAGCATCAAGGTCCGTGGCACGTATCACGAATTCGGCGCCTTCGTCAGTGGCGTCGCCGCACTGCCGCGCATCGTCACCATCCACGACATCGCCATCCAGTCGGCCGGAAAAGACGCTGTGAATGACGAACTGTCCATGGAGCTGACGGCCAAGACCTACCGCTATCTGGATGAAAGCGAGGAGGCCGCCAAATGATGATTCAGCGCAAATCCATCATGTCCGCGACCTGCTGCCTGGTGCTGGGCCTTGGCCTGGCTGGATGCGGTGGCGGTAATACCGACGACCTGCGCGGCTTCGTCAGTGACGTGCGCGGCCGGCAGCAGGCCAGAATCGAGCCGCTTCCGGAATTCAAGCCGTACGAGACATTCCTGTACCAGGCCAACGATATGCGCAGCCCGTTCAGCCCGAGTACGCCCAGTCAGGCGGAGCAGGTGCTCGCCGGCAACGGCAGCACCATCCATCCGGACGCCAATCGGCCGCGCGAGGCGCTCGAGGATTTTCCGCTCGACACCCTGCGTATGGTGGGCACGCTGGAGCAGCACGGCCAGTCCTGGGGGCTGGTCCTGGCCAGCGACGGCACCATCCACCGGGTTCAGCCGGGCAACTACGCCGGGCAGAATCACGGCAAAATCAAGGAAATAACCGAATATGAAATCGCACTTACGGAAATCGTACCGGATGGCCTCGGTGGCTGGATGGAACGCCCGGCCTCGCTTGCGCTCAGCGAATGATCCCATGGGGGGAGCACTGTCATGATGAGTATCAGTACCAATAAGTCCACTTGCAGCGCCGGCTCGCCGGGCAGCGTCGCGAAGCGCTGGCTGTTCGGAGTGATCGGCGGGCTTGCGCTGAGCATCCCGACCGCGTTCGCAGCCAACACGCTGGAGGCTATCGACATCGGCTCCCTGCCGGGGAACAAGGTGCAGGTCATCCTGAAGATGGAACAGCCGCCGGAGAAGCCGCTGAGCTTCACGATCGACAACCCTGCGCGGATCGCTCTGGATCTGCCGGACACGCACAACGCGCTCGGCAAGGGTCCTCAGCCGATCGGCGTAGGACTGGCCAAGAGCCTGACGGCGATCGAGGCGCAGGGACGCACCCGCGTAGTCATCGATCTGGTACAGATGGCACCGTACGATACGCGCGTCGAGGGCAATATGATCGTCGTGACCCTGCAGGACAGCGCCAGCGCCGCGGCATCCGCGTCCACGGCGGCGGCGGCACCGAGCGGCGGCACCGTCTCCGCCACGTCGCAGCCCGCCATGTCCGGTAACGCCATCCAGAACGTCGATTTCCGCCGGGGCGATCAGGGCGAAGGCCGCGTGATCGTCACCCTGGCAAGTCCCAACATGCCGGTCGATATGCGTCAGGAAGCGGGACAGGTGGTGCTCGATTTCTTCGGCGCCGAGCTGCCCGAAAATCTGCATCGCCGCCTGGACGTCTCCGACTTCGCCACACCGGTTAAGACCGTCGACACCTTCGCCAAGGGCAGGAATGTGCGCATGGTGATTGCCCCGACCGGCGAGTACGACCATGTAGCCTATCAGACCAACAACCTGTTCACGGTGGAGATCAAACCCACCACCAAAGAAGAGCAGGAGACGCGCCGCCGCGAGAAGCTGGGTTTCACGGGTGAACGCCTGTCCCTCAATTTCCAGGATATCGAGGTCCGCTCGGTCCTGCAGCTGATCGCTGATTTCACCGGCACCAACATCGTGGTCAGTGATACCGTCACCGGCAACCTGACGCTGCGTCTGCAGAACGTCCCCTGGGATCAGGCCCTGGACATCGTGCTGAAGACCAAAGGTCTGGCGATGCGCAAGAGCAACGACGTGATCCTGGTGGCGCCCAGTGAGGAGATTGCCGCACGCGAGAAACTCGAACTGGAATCACAGAAGCAGATCGAGGAACTGGCACCGCTGTACTCCGAATACATCCAGGTCAACTACGCGAAGGCCGCCGATCTCGCCGAGCTGCTGAAGGGTGAGGAAGGCACGTCGATGCTGTCCGACCGCGGTACCGTCACGATCGACCAGCGCACCAACACGCTGCTGATCCGCGACACGGCCGACAAGCTGGCCGATATACGCAAACTCGTCACCACGCTGGACATCCCCGTCCGGCAGGTGCTGATCGAATCGCGTATCGTGATCGCCAACGATGACTTCGCCAAGGAACTGGGCGTGCGCTGGGGCGGTGGCCGCCTGGACAGCTCCAACACCACCAATACTGCCGTGGGCGGTGGTTTACCGGGCGACGTGGCCTACAATCCGAACTTTTTCCCGACCACCGTCGCCAATCCGAACGATTCGGACCCGCCGGTCGACGCCCTGCTCGCGGACCTGCGCGCACCAAACGCCACCTCGGCCATCAACTTCATCATTGGCCGTGCCGGTCGCGACCTGCTGCGTCTGGAACTGTCCGCCATGCAGGCCGAAGGCCGTGGCGAGGTGGTCTCCAGCCCGCGCGTGATCACCGCCAACCAGAAGGAAGCGATCATCCGCGACGGTGTGCAGATCCCCTACCGCGAGGCATCTTCCAGCGGTGCGGCAACCGTCAGCTTCAAGGAGGCGACTCTCTCCCTGACGGTCACCCCCCAGATCACGCCCGACGACCGGGTGGTCATGGATCTGCGCGTGACGCAGGACACGGTGGGCGACCTGTTCGGTCCCGAAGGCATCCCCGCCATCGATACCCGCGCCGTGGAAACACAGGTGCTGGTGGACAACGGCGATACCGCGGTGCTGGGCGGCATCTACATCCACCGCAAGAGCAACAACGTCGACAAGATCCCGTTGCTGGGCGACCTCCCGGGCATCGGCGCGGCGTTCCGCAGCACGACCAACCTGAACGAGAAGTCGGAACTGCTGATCTTCGTGACGCCGCGAATCCTGAAGGAGAATCTCGCATCCTTCTAAATCCGCAGCACCGCTTGTAAGCGGCCAGGCTTTCTGGCATACCTGCCCGGCATGACCAACATGCCGGGCAATTTATTTCTGGTGGGTCCCATGGGGGCCGGAAAGACCACCATCGGCCGCCAGCTGGCGCGCCTGCTGAAGCGCGACTTCATCGACAGCGACCGGGAAGTCGAGCTGCGCACCGGCGTCGGCATCCCCCTGATCTTCGAGCTCGAGGGCGAGGCCGGCTTCCGCGCCCGGGAGAGTGGCGTCATCGATGAGCTGACGCAGATCCAAAACATCGTGTTGGCAACCGGTGGTGGTGCGATCCTCGACCCCGAGAACCGCCGCCACCTCGCGGGGCGCGGCACCGTGATCTATCTCGAGACCTCGGCCGAGCAGACCCTGGCGCGGACGGGGAGGGACCGCAACCGGCCGCTGCTGCAGACGGGTGACCCGAAGCGTCGCCTGGAGGAGCTGCTGGCGGTGCGCGACCCGCTCTACCGGGAGATCGCCGACATCGTCGTCCCCACGGACGGACGCTCGGCACGGGATGTCGTCAACCAGATCATGCGCCTCGTCAAGCCGCCGCGACCAAAGCGCGGACGCGCACCGCGCCGCTAGCCGCTCTTTGCCTGGGCGGGCGATTATTCTATCCTCTCGCTTTTGACGCACGCGCTTCCGGCCGTGACAGGACAGTCCATGCGCACCCTTCGACTCGATCTCGGCGAACGCAGCTACCCCATCTACATCGGCAGCGGCCTGCTGCCCGATTCGCGCCTGTTTACGCCCCACATCCTCGGCCGGCAGGTGCTGGTGGTCAGCAACGTCACCGTGGCGCCGCTCTACCGGGAACGCCTGGAGAGCGCCTTGCAGGGCTTCACGCTGCGTTCGATCAGCCTGCCGGACGGCGAGGCCTACAAGACCCTGGACACCCTCAACCTCGTCTACGACGCACTGCTGGAAAGCCGCTTTAACCGGCGCTGCACCCTGATCGCCCTGGGTGGGGGCGTCGTCGGCGACATCTGCGGCTTCGCCGCGGCAAGCTATCAGCGGGGCGTGGATTTCATCCAGGTACCGACCACGCTCCTGTCACAGGTGGATTCCTCGGTCGGTGGCAAGACCGGCGTCAATCACCGCCTCGGCAAGAACATGATCGGCGCCTTCCACCAGCCCAACGCCGTGGTGATCGATACGGATACGCTCGACACCTTACCCGACCGCGAACTGTCGGCGGGATTGGCGGAGGTGATCAAATACGGGCTGATACGCGAGCCGGAGTTCTTCGATTGGCTGGAGGCGAACATGGACCGCCTGCTGGCGCGCGACCCCGACGCTCTCGGCTACGCCATCGAACGCTCCTGCCGCTGCAAGGCGGAAGTCGTGGCGGCCGATGAGCGCGAGAGTGGTCAGCGGGCGTTGCTGAACCTTGGACACACCTTCGGTCATGCCATAGAAACCGGCATGGGCTACGGCGTCTGGCTCCACGGTGAGGCCGTGGGGGCGGGGATGCTGCTGGCGGCCGAGCTCTCGGCCCGTCAGGGCTGGCTCGGCGCCGCGGACGTCGACCGCATCCGCCGCCTGCTGGAACGCGCCCGCCTGCCCATCACCGTGCCGCCGCAAATGGACCCCGAGCGGTTCCTCGAACTCATGGCGGTGGACAAGAAGGTGCTGGACGGCGGCCTGCGCCTGGTGCTGCTGCAGGCTATCGGCACGGCGGTGGTCACCGACGATTTCGATCCACGCCGACTGCGGGCAACGCTCGATGCGGCACACGGGGTCGCCGTCGCCTGACGGCCTCGATCGGGGCGGCGCCACGGCACGGCAGACCTCTTTCCTTTCACCGGAGCACGACCACGATGAACCGGAGTGCGGCAGGAATCGACCCGGGCCTGGCGCCCTACGCAGCGACCGATGCACATTCGCGCGGGCGGCGCCATGCCGAGCCCGGGCCTGCCTATCGCAGTGAATTCCAGCGTGACCGCGACCGCATCATCCACTCCGCCGCGTTCCGGCGGCTCGAGTACAAGACCCAGGTCTTCGTCAACCACGAAGGCGATCTGTTCCGCACCCGCCTCACCCACTCCATCGAGGTGGCCCAGATCGCGCGTTCCATCGCCCGCGCCCTGCGCGTGAACGAGGACCTCACGGAGGCCGTCGCTTTGGCGCACGATCTCGGCCACACGCCGTTCGGGCACGCCGGCCAGGACGCCCTGAACGCCTGCATGAAGCTCTATGGCGGCTTCGAGCACAATCTGCAGTCCCTGCGCGTGGTCGACGAACTGGAAGAGCGCTATGCCGACTTCAACGGCCTCAACCTCACCTTCGAGGCACGCGAGGGCATACTCAAGCACTGCTCCGTCGCGGTCGCGCGCACCCTGGGTGACGTCGGCCTGCGGTTCATCGAACGGCAGCAGCCCGGCCTCGAGGCGCAGCTGACCAACCTCGCCGACGAAATCGCCTACAACAGCCACGACGTCGATGATGGTCTGCGCGCGCGCCTCATCGAGATGGATGAACTGGTGGAGATCGGCCTGTTCCGGGACCAGTACGAGGAAGTCCGGCACGCTTATCCGCACCTGTCCCAGCGCCGCACGGTGCACGAGATCGTCCGCCGCATGATCAACACCCAGGTCGTCGACCTGGTCGAGACCAGCCTGGCACGCCTGCGGCAGGCCGAGCCGGCCGACATCGAGGCGGTCCGTCGACACCCCGAACCGCTGATCGGCTACAGCGAGGCCATGCGTGAACGCAATCTCGAGCTGAAGCGCTTCCTGCGCAACCGCCTCTACAAGCATTATCGCGTGCATCGCATGACGGCCAAGGCCGGACGCGTGATCACCGCGCTGTTCCAAGCCTTCATGGGCGACACAGGACTGCTGCCCGATGAGGCCCGGGCGCACTGCCAGTGCCTGGAGGCTGCCGATGGCGAGGGCGGACGGGCGCGCGGGGTCGCCGACTACATCGCCGGCATGACCGACCGCTATGCCATCGCCGAATACGAGCGGGTCTACAATCCCAGAGAGCTGACGTGAAGGCCCGAGACGCCGAGATGCGAGAATCGAAAGGCGCGTTACCCTGCCGGAATGCGTCCGGACCCGGGCCGGGCGTCAGTGCAGTGAGCTTGGTCATCGTGCCCGCACCGCGCGCCCGGCCTCTCGGGTCTGACTAGCCATGCGCATCTACATGCAAACACCGGTTGGTGCGGATGCCGCCCCCCGGTACTATCATCTGCATCTCCAGGAGGATCTTCTGGAAGGCTGGACGCTGGTCCGGGAGTGGGGTTACCAGGGTTCGAGCGGGCGTGTGGTGCGCGAGCACTTTCCCGAACGCGAGCAGGCCGAAAATGCCCTGCTCAAGGTACGCGACGAGCAGCTCAAGCGCGGCTACCGCGTCGTATTCATTCAGGGATTGGAACAGCCTTGAGTCTGCAGAACACATCGGCGCAACCCGCGCCCGACTATCTGGCCACGCTGCGACTGGAGCGGGCACCCTTTCTGGATCAGCCGGACGATCGCTTCTTCTATGCCGACCCGGTACTGCTGCAGCGGCTGGATCTGCTGCAGCATCTCACCCGTTTCGGCGACATGCTCATCGGCGTCATCGGCCCCGATGGCGCGGGCAAGACCACATTGCTGCAGCAATTCCTGCTGCGTGGTGGCCACGGCTGGCGCTTCTGCCGGCTGGACGGTACGCGCATCACGCAGCCGGCGGAGCTGTTCGACAGCCTCGCGGAATGCCTCGGGCTCCCGCCCGGGCAGGACGCGGAACGCGCACGGGCCGGCCTGCTGCGCCATTGCCAGGGACTCCAGCAGGGCGGCCAGCTCGCGGTGGCGGTGATCGACGACGCGCAGCGCCTCCCCGACACGGTGCTGCGCGCCCTGTTCAGTCTCGGCGGATCGTCGGATGAAACACTCAAGGCCATCCGCATCGTCATGTTCGGCGATGAAGACCTCGAACGGCGACTGACCGACATCGGCCTGCACCGCCCGCAGCAGCCGCTGCTGCATCGGCTGGACGTCCCGCGCTTCGACGAGCAGCAGGCGGCCTCCTACCTCATGTACCGTCTCGCCGTGGCAGGCTATTCGGGTGACTGCCCCTTCAGCCTCACCGAGATCCGCGCCATCCACAAAGCCGCGGATGGCCGGCCCGGCAGGCTGAACGTATTGGCCCACGAGACCCTGATGGAGCGTGCCCAGCGCATCGCCGCCCGGAACCGCCCTGACAGCGCTCCCATCCCGCGGCCGACCACGCGCCGACCCGCCTGGATGATGGTCGGCCTGGGCGCGCTGATCCTGGCGGCCGGCGGCACCTACCTGCTGATGGACACCGGCCGTGAGAGCGACCCATCGGCACCGGCGGACACGCCCGCCCTTGCCCTGAATCTCCCGCCGGAGCCGCTGCCTCCCATCGACACCGACCAGCAGACCGCGGCGGACGGTCCCGGCGAGCCTCCTCCAGCGGGTCCGCCCGAGCGGGCGGTCCCGGAGCCCGAACCCGCGCCGCCCGCCGATCCGGACATGGCCGCCGCGCCGCCCGCCGCCCCACCGGCGGCACGCCCGGAGGCGG
>CAYWKV010000033.1:0-6461 GCA_964458835.1 uncultured Gammaproteobacteria bacterium
ATAAAGAGTATCCAGAGTGTCCGTTGGAATACCCGCATGAATTGCTGGCGATGCTGCGTGTCGACGGCGATGGCGACCAAAAAGGGGGATGTCGATGTCAGACCTGCCGGAATCGCAGCCGCTATGCCGGAATATGCATGCCCATCCTGTCTCCAGCTGACAGGCCTCATCTGTTCCCTTGCAGCCGCGTTTCTGTCCAGTAGCGCAGCGGGAAAAACAGTCCCTGTGGTTGAAAATACCGTTTTATTGTTCGGGCCGATGACGGTGACGGACAATCCAGGATGCCCGATAAGAGCGTCGGCGAGCCGACGGGGAAGAACTCCCAGATCGGCTACCGATTGGATGTTGACGAGAGCGTGACGGATCAGTTCGAGTTTTCCGCGGAGTTCGGCGTGATCCTGCTCCTCGAAATGAGATTCCACAACGATCCCGATCAAGATGCCGACGGCCAGAAGGACCGCGGTGGACGCTGTCGCAAACAGCATTGTGAGGCGAACCGTGATCGAACGCTGCCTGGTCATCAGTCGGCTCCAGGAACTTCGAGAACATAGCCCATGCCGCGGACAGTCCGGATCAGTTTTGGTGAGAAACCATCGTCCACCTTGGCGCGTAACCGGCGTACGGCTACCTCAATGACATTGGTGTCGCTGTCGAAATTCATGTCCCAGACCTGGGATGCGATCAGCGACCGTGGCAATACTTCTCCCTGGCGACGCATCAGAAGTTCCAGCAGGCCGAATTCCTTGGCGGTGAGATTGATGTGCACGCCGGACCGTTGTGCCCGTCGTTTCCGCAAATCCAGTTCCAGGTCGGCCGCCGTTAGGATGCTGGGTTCCGTTGTTTTGCCGCGGCGCAGGAGCGTGCGTACACGGGCGAGCAGTTCAGCGAAGGAGAATGGCTTGATGAGGTAGTCGTCCGCTCCAAGTTCAAGCCCCTTTACCCGGTCACCGACCTGGTCGCGTGCGGTGAGGAAGATGACGGGCATGTCCTTGCCCGATCTGCGCAATGTCTGTAGAAGCTCCCATCCATCCAGCCCGGGGAGCATCACGTCCAGAATGATCAGATCGTAGGGCTCCGTCATGGCCATCTCCATGCCACCCACTCCGTCATGGATGACGTCCACGGTGAAACCCGCTTCGCCGAGACCCTGTTTGAGATATTCGCTCGTCTTGATTTCGTCTTCGACTATCAGGATTTTCATCGGTTATCCGCCTGAAGAGGTGTCGTCGTCATGTCGTTCCAGTGTGACTGTGGTGATGCCGTATTGGACATACGGATAAGATACCAATGGCGAGACCGGTTGCATGAGTGGCTTCAGGCAACATTACAAAATTGTAATTTTGGCGTCATGCTGGAAACAGGAACTGGCCGTTATGGTATCGGCCATGGGTCCGGCGAAGGGATGCGCCGACGGGGCGGCAAGGCCCGAGAGCGACTGTACATATGTATTCAAGAGGACTCAGGATGAAGCGTATCCCCTTCCGCAATCCGATATTGCCCGATCCGACACGCCGGCAGTTTCTCCAGGGGCTGGCGGCGGGTGGGATCATTCTAGGCCTGTCACCGTTCGGAAGCCGCGTCATGGCCCGGTCTGCGGACACCGCCGCAGGAAGTGCGCCGGTATTGCGTGGCACCGAGTTCGACCTCACGGTCGAGGAAACCCCGGTCAACTTCACCGGGCGCCCGCGCATGGCAACGACCATCAATGGTTCAATACCTGCGCCCACCCTGCGCTGGCGGGAGGGCGACACGGTGACTATCCGCGTCACCAATCGGCTCCCCGTGGACACCTCCATCCATTGGCACGGCATCCTGTTGCCGTTTGAGATGGATGGAGTGCCAGGCATCAGTTTTCCAGGCATCCGGCCCGGCGAAACGTTTATTTACCGTTTCAAGGTACGGCAGTCTGGAACCTACTGGTACCACTCTCATTCGGGATTCCAGGAACAAGTGGGCATGTACGGTGCCATTATCATCGATCCAGCGACCGGAGACACCGCTCGGGCCGACCGCGACTATGTCGTGCAGCTGTCGGACTGGACCGACGAGGACCCGATGCGGGTATTCGCCAAGCTCAAGATGCAGAGCGACTACTACAACTTCAACCAGCTGACCGTCGGAGACTTTTTCCGCGACGTGTCCGGCCAGGGCCTTGGTGCGGCCTTGGACAAGCGGCGTATGTGGAACCAGATGCGCATGAGCCCGACCGATCTGGCCGACATCTCCGGCTACACCTACACCTATCTGATGAACGGCACCACGCCTGCGGGCAACTGGACGGGTCTGTTCCGTCGTGGCGAGCGGGTGCGGTTGCGCTTCATCAACTCGGGCGCCCAGACCTTTTTCGATGTGCGCATCCCAGGGCTCAAGATGACCGTGGTGCACGTGGACGGGCAGGACGTCGAGCCGGTGACGGTGGATGAGGTTCGCATCGGTGTGGCCGAAACCTATGATGTGATTGTCTCACCCAAGGATGACCGCGCCTACACCATCTTTGCCCAATCCATGGATCGCACCGGTTTCGCGCGCGGCACACTCGCACCACGCGTCGGCATGGAGGCTGAGATTCCGGCGGTCGATGCGCCAGAGCCGCTCACCATGGCCGATATGATGGGCGCCATGACCCATGACGACGTGGTCGGGATGGGTGATATGGGCGGCATGGATCATAGCGGCCATGTCATGCCGGCCATGGATCATAGCATGCACGCCGGCATGGCCATGGCCGCCCCGGTGCGGGCACATCACGCCCGGACCGAGTATGGTCCCAGTGTCGATATGCGGGTCGATTTCCCACGCACTAATCTCGACGATCCAGGTATCGGCCTGCGCGACAACGGTCGGCGGGTGCTGACCTATGCCGATCTCCACACACTCGGCGGACCGCTTGATCCCCGCGGCGCCGAGCGCGAGATCGAGCTGCACCTCACCGGCAATATGGAGCGCTACAGCTGGTCGCTCGACGGCCTCGAGTTCGGTAAATCCACGCCGGTACATTTCCGCTACAACGAGCGTCTGCGAGTGATTCTCGTCAACGACACCATGATGACGCACCCCATGCATCTGCACGGCATGTGGAGCGAGCTGGAAAGCCCGGACGGACGCTTCATGGCGCGCAGGCACACCATCAGCGTGCAACCGGCGCAACGCGTGAGCTTTCTCGTCACTGCGGACGCGCTCGGTCGCTGGGCCTGGCACTGCCACATTCTCTATCACATGGATGCGGGCATGTTCCGCCAGGTGGTGGTGGCATGAGGATGGTGCAACAAATGCGGCAGAAGGAAACGATGATGGGCATCCGAGTGGCACGGTTAGCCCTGGTGATCGCGGGATTCATTGTTTACCCGGCCTGGGCGCAGGAACAACAGGCTGCGGACCCGCATGCGGGGCACGGGATGATGTCGCCGCCCACACAGCCTGCGACTCCGGACGGCGACGCCGGAGGGGAAGACAGCGGTATGTCCGGCATGGAAGGGCCTCCGACAATGGATATGGGATCGATGCAGGGTGGCTCGGCCCCGCCCGACGCGCGCGATCCGCATGCCTATGCAGCGGGTTACGATTTCGGTCCGTACACGCTGCGGCTCGCCGATACCCACAGTCTTGGCGCCTTGCTGGTGGACAACCTGGAGGCCGTGCGCAGCGATGGCAATACCGCCATGGGCTATGACCTGCAGGCCTGGTACGGGCGTACCTACGACCGTGCCGTGTTCAAGGCCGAGGGTGACATCGATGACGGCGAAGTCAAAGAGGCCCGAACCGAACTGTTGTGGGGTCACGCGATTGCGGCGTTCTGGGACATGCAGCTTGGCGTGCGTTACGACAGCGGCGAAGGGCCGGATCGGAGCTGGCTGGCGTTCGGCGTGCAGGGGCTGGCGCCTTACTGGTTCGAGGTGGAGGCCACCGGCTATCTGGGCGAGGCCGGTCGCACGGCGCTGCGTCTGGATGCCTCGTATGAGCTTCTTTTGACCCAGAAGCTGATCCTGCAGCCGCGCATCGAGACAAATGCCTACGGCACGCGCGACGCCAGTCGCGGGCTGGGCAGCGGGCTGTCCGACCTGTCCGCGACTCTGCGTCTGCGCTACGAGATACGGCGCGAGTTCGCTCCTTACGTGGGGATCGAATGGGCGCGCAAGTTCGGTGATACGGAAGATCTGGCGCGGGCTGCCGGTGAAGATGCGAGTGAGACACGCTTCATTGCCGGGGTGCGCTTCTGGTTTTGAGTGGGAAAATTTCTGAGAGTAGGCGAGGGGCTTATATGAAAACGACGATTGCGATCCTGATGCTGGGTATCCTGCCCGCCGTTTCCCTGGCGGGCGAAGGTCATGGCATGGGGAAAATGGGACATGGTTCACACGATATGCATGGCATGTCAGATGAAGCTCATGAGGCTGACACCGGGCGGCCGGGCGATCCGGACCGCGTCAGCCGCACCGTTGAGGTAATAATGAACGACAACATGCGTTTCGACCCGGCGGAGCTGGCATTCAAAACCGGTGAAACAGTGCGTTTCGTAGTGCGCAACGATGGCAGGATCCGCCACGAGATGGTAATCGGCACCGTGAGCGAGCTCAAGGAACATGCCGAAATGATGCGGAAGATGCCCGGCATGACGCACGAGGAATCCAATATGATCTCGCTGGACCCCGGAGAGAGCGGCGAATTGGTCTGGCAATTCGCCAATACCGGCTCATTCGATTTTGCCTGCCTCGTGCCCGGTCACCTCGAGGCCGGGATGACCGGAAAGATCAAGGTCGAATGAGCCCCGAATACCGTCTTCCTGGCCATGGTGATGGAGAAAGGAGGAAACCGATGACAGGCCGCAACAAGGCGCACCCGTTCTGCTTATGGATGCTTTCCGCCGCACTCGGCGTGCTCAGCATGGCGGTTCGCGCCGAAGGCATGCGTCTTCCCGTTCCGAGTCCCGGCCTGATGCCGAATCCGGCCGCTGGCAAGGTGCTCTACGAGCAAAGCTGTGCATCCTGCCATGGTGCCGACCTGAAGGGTAGCGACAAAGGGCCACCGTTCCTGCACCGTGTTTATGAACCCTCGCATCATGCGGATCTGGCGTTTCAGCTCGCAGTGAAAAACGGAACACGCGCACACCACTGGCAATTCGGTGATATGAAGCCAGTGTCCGGACTGACGCCGGACGATGTGGCTCACATCACAGCCTATGTCAGGGCCGAGCAGCGCAGGGCCGGGATCCGGTAGGGCAGGTTCGATGAAACGGCTCGCTCTGCTCGGCGTGTTGTTACTGGCAGGCTGTGTGCGTGAGCCGATCAGCCTGGTGAGCGACGGCGCCGTCTCTGTCGAGACGGTGTCATCGGATGTCGCACGGGTGTGGTGGGCCGACGTGCTGGCGGGCAGCCGCGGGATTCAGGTGACGGGCGAGGTCATTCGCCGCCGGGACTGGGCCGGCGATCACTCGGGACACGTCGAAATAGAGGTGCGTGCGCCCGACGGGCGGCGAATCCTGATGACAGAAGCCGTCCTCGAGCCGGTACCTACCCCGGGTGGTGACAGCCGCAGATTCTCATTCAGCGTGACTTTGGCGGACCGGTTGCCGCCCGCGAGCACGGTACGGGTAATTCACCATGTGCACGATGATATCCATGGGACCTAATGATCGTATTCTGCCGGTCCCGATTGCAGCCACCTACGGGGTGGAAGGAAGCTATGGCCATGAGCCGATCGCACTTTCGGGTTGACCGGATATTCCATGTGGATGCGCCTCAAAGTAACCGTAGTGGCTGGTATTTCGAGGTTAGTGACGGGTCGTCGCATGGGCCGTACACCACCCGCGCGCTCGCCGGAATGGCGCTCGTGGCGTATCTCCGCGATCCGGAGCAGACGCGGCGTTCGCGGGATGTACACAGGCGGGATATGACTTGCCACCCGTAATCCTGGGACAGGGCATCATGCAATACAGCAGGGTGACTGCCATCATTGGACTCGATGTGCGGGAGGTGGTGGAAACCCGACTGTACAAGGCCGGGATTCCGGGCGCCAGTGTGCGTGAAGTGGCGGCCCGCTACCCTCGGGACTGGCTCACTAATCACGTGCAAGTCGAGATCTTCGTAGTGCGTGAATGGGCGGAGACGATTGCGGATGTGATCATGGAAGTCGCTTTGACAGGCGGAGATGCGGTTGTAGTGACACAGCCTCTGAGCATGCGTCAGCCGGTCCATATACTCCCACATATCGGGCCCGGTCAGGCGCAGGCATGCCGAGCTCAGAATCGGGGCGGTCGACTATCAGTATCCCGGGGGCAGATGCCACCGCCAGTGGCGAGTTTACACTTTTGACATCGATCCATAGCCGTAGCGTATTTGAAGGAGAGATAGATGAATATCATGAGAATCCTGATGGTAGGTGTGGCCGTGGTTACCGGGCCCGCCGTGTTTGCGGACACCGAACATCACCCGGAGCAGGTCTCCCAGACCGATGCCGATGCGGTG
>CAYWKV010000033.1:6561-18820 GCA_964458835.1 uncultured Gammaproteobacteria bacterium
TGATTCAGGTCAATGCAATAATCGAAAAAACTGGTATATTTTCTGCATGATTCGCTTTGGAAGACAACCTAGCATCCAGCGTCGGGGCTCTGTCCTGATGTGGTTGGTTGTGTGCTCTCTGGCGTTCTTTTCGGTGTTACCGGCGTCAGGCAACGTCTTCGCGCAATGCGATCCGTCGAGAGAATCGCCATCCATGGGGCATGCCGGGCACGGTGCAGATCATATGCCAATGGTGGACAGCGATCACGGTGATTGCTGTGCTACTCAGGACGAGGATCAGTGCACCGAGTGTACGGTCCTGGGATGTATGCCCCCCCATGCCAATGTCGTCTTACAATCCTCCGCAGTGCAATTCTCCGTTATAGGGCAGTCCCGTCCGCAAGAGTTCTGCAATAGCCTCTACAGCGGTCTCTTCGTTCCGTTGTTGGACAGGCCGCCCCGTCCGTTCTCCGCCTGAACACGTTGCCCTGCCGGAATATGGCAGGCGGCAATCGTGTGGCATTTCCTACATGCTAAATTGATGCGTGTTGCCTGCCTGCGGGTAGTGCACCACTGATGCAGCAGGCCCGAACGCGGGTATGGCCTCCATCCACTGGAATCCGCCGCATGGCGGGTAATGACCACTGGTAGTCAGGAAAGACTTGCGGTCTTGATCGAACGGCCTGCGCCATGGATGACAGCAGAACGCATCACTGCAGATCCATGGTCTCGGGATGGGCAGTACTTCGGCGGGGATACTTGGATGAATGAAGAAATGTACATGTCGATACGGCTCATGGCTGCGGTTCTTCTGCTGTCGGTCGGTTCCGTGGCGCAGGGGGCAACACCATTGCCGGCAGCGACGATCACGCTGCGCGATGCGGAGCAACTGGCACTGGAGCGCGACGTCAGTGCGTTGCAATGGTCGGCGCAGGCGGAGGCCATGCGTGAGCAGGCGGTCGCTGCCGGCCAACTTCCCGATCCGAAGCTTACTGTCGGGGTGATGAGCCTGCCGCTCGACACTCTGGATCGCGCCCAGGAGCCTATGACGCAGTTGGCGGTCGGTGTGTCGCAGGCGTTCCCGCCGGGCGCGACATTGCGTCATCAATCGGATCGCGCAGCGTACATTGGCGAGGCAGCGAGCGCAGAGGCGGAGGAACGACGTTTGCGGGTGCTGCGTGAAACGCGACTGGCATATCTGGATCTGTACCTGCAGCAGGCCACTCTCGATATCGTTGTCGATAGCCAGGCCGTGTTCGGCGATCTGGTCGCCATCACCGAATCGCTGTACCGCGCCGGGCGCAATAAGCTGCAAGACGTACTGCGCGCCCAACTGGAGTTGTCCCTGCTGGCGGATCGCGAGACCGGGGTGCGCGGGGAGCATGACGCTGCGCGTGCTGTCCTGGAGCGTTGGACAGGCCCGCTGAGTGCCGAGGAACTCAGGATTTCAGCGGTGGAGCTCGATGCTCCGCCACCCCGTTCCAGCCTGCTCGAGCGTCTCGCCATGCATCCTGTTCTGGAAGCGGCCAGCGCACGCACTGCGGCCGCCCAGGCAGGGGTGCGGGTTGCCAGAGAACAGTACAAGCCTGGTTGGATGCTGGGAGTCACGTATGGAGATCGTACGGGGAACAATGCGAACGGCAGTCAGCGGGCTGATTTTCTGTCGGCGGTGATCACCCTCGACGTGCCATTGTTCACCGGAAAGCGCCAGGACAGGCGACTCGCCGCCAGCATCCGTGAAACAGAGGCATCCCAGTATGCCCGTGATGACGCCTACCGTGAGCTGCTTCGCATGCTCGAGTCCGACTACCCGCGCTGGCAATCCCTCAGCGGACGCGTGCGCGGCTTCGAGACGCGAATCCTCCCTGAGGCGCATGGCAATTCGACTGCAGCGCTGAGTGCCTATCGCAACGGCGTCACCGATTTTACCACGATGATGCGCGCCTATCTCATGGAGCTCGACAATCAGCTTCAAGCCCTGCGCACGGCCGTCGAACGCGACAAGGTGAATACCCGATTGATGTACATCGCAGGAGAACGTCAATGAATATTGGATGCGCATTCATCCGCCGTGCTTTGCCCGGTCTGCTTGTGTCGGGATGGCTGCTTATAGGCAGCGGACTGAGTGCAGAGGAGAAGAGCGACCGGGAGGTGCTGTTCTATAGAAATCCCATGAATCCAGCCATCACCTCGCCCGTACCAGCAAAGGACTCGATGGGAATGGATTATATCCCGGTCTATGCCGATGAGGCGGAGGCGGGAGCGGTGGTGAGTATCGATCCGGTGATCGTCCAGAATCTTGGCGTTCGGACACAGGAGATCACCCAGGGACGGCTATGGCGCCGGATCGACACCGTCGGCTACGTCGCGTTCGACGAGACGCGGATCGCCCATATTCATATGCGTGCAGACGGCTGGGTCGAGAAGCTCAAGGTTCGGGCCATAGGTGAAAGGGTACGGGCGGGCGAGGCTCTGTTCGAAATCTATGCCCCGGCACTGGCCAACGCCCAGGAGGAGTTTCTGCAGGCTCTTGCGGTCGGTCAACGTCCGCTCATCGACGCCTCGCGCGACCGGTTGCGCGCGTTGGGAATCGATGATCGGCAGATAGGTGAACTGGAGCGCGGACGCAGAATACTGGCCCGCATTGTTGTGCGCGCACCGCAAGATGGAGTGGTGACCGAATTGAATGCTCGGGAAGGGATGTATGTGACACCCGGGACCATCGCCATGAGCATCGTCGATCTCGACTCCATCTGGATCGTGGTCGATATCTTCGAGCGGCAATCCGATTGGGTCGAGGTAGGTCAGCCCGCGGAAGTGCGCCTGCCATACAAGCCTGGTGAGGTTCTCAAAGGCGAGGTCGAGTTTGTCTATCCGACACTGGATGCCAAGACACGGACTTTACGCGTCCGCTTGCGATTCGAGAATCCCGACGAAGCACTCAAGCCGGACATGTACGCCAATGTGCTGATATTCGCCGGCCCCAAGGATAATGTGCTGAGCATTCCCCGTGAGGCCCTGATACGCACAGGCAAGGCCGACCGTGTGGTCATCGCGGAGGGTGACGGCAAATTCCGCGCGGTCGAAGTGGTCGCGGGCATGGAATCCGGCGATCAGGTGGAGATCAAGTCCGGCCTGCAGGCGGGAATGCGTGTGGTGACCTCCGGGCAGTTCCTGATCGACTCCGAGGCGAGTATCCGTGCCAGCGCCATGCGCATGCAGCCTGTACCCGTATCCGACGCCGCTGAGGCGGCATCGAATACCGTGACCGCCATGGGCACAATCGAGGCCGTTGATGTCAATGGCCGGACGTTGACCGTGAAGCACGGTCGGATCGAGGCGTTGGGTTGGCCGGCCATGACGATGGAAATGCCGGTTGCAGATGCGGTGGATATCGGATCGGCACAACCGGGAGATCGCATTCACTTTACCCTCATCCAGGATGAGGATGGCAGCTATCAGATCGGTTCCGTTCAGGTTCTGGACAACGACACCGCCGAACCCGGCACCCGGCACAGTAACACAGGGAACGACCGATGATCGCCAATATCATCAGCTGGTCCATTCGCAATCGCTTCCTGGTGCTGCTACTGACATTGATGCTGCTGGGATGGGGCGTCTACGCCGTGAAGGTCACACCGCTGGACGCCATTCCCGATCTGTCCGACGTGCAGGTCATCATCCGCACGCCCTATCCCGGACAGGCGCCGCGCGTGGTCGAGGATCAGGTGACCTATCCTTTGACGACAGCCATGCTCGCAGTGCCCAGGGCCACCACGGTGCGCGGGTACTCGTTTTTCGGTGACTCCTTCGTTTATGTGTTGTTCGAGGATGGCACCGACTTGTACTGGGCGCGTTCGCGTGTACTGGAGTATCTCAGTCAGGTGCAGGGGCGGCTGCCGCCCGGCGTGACGCCAGGGTTGGGGCCGGACGCCACAGGCGTCGGTTGGGTGTACGAATACGCGTTGGTCGACCGCTCCGGCAAGTACGATCTGGCCCAGCTCCGGAGTCTGCAGGACTGGTTTCTCAAGTTCGAATTGCAGACCGTGCCCGGCGTTTCTGAGGTCGCGACCGTCGGCGGCATGGTGAAGCAGTATCAGGTGGTCGTCGACCCCGATCGCCTGCGTGCCTACGGTCTGCCCCTGTCCAAGGTGAGGATGGCCATTCAGCGCTCGAATCAGGAGGTCGGCGGGGCGGTCATTGAAATGGCGGAAGCCGAGTACATGGTGCGTTCCACCGGCTATATCCAAAAGCTGGACGACCTGCGCCAGATCCCGCTGGGCGTCAACCGGACAGGAACGCCCATCCTGCTCGATGATGTGGCCGAAATACGGCTCGGCCCGCAGATGCGCCGGGGTATCGCCGACCTGGATGGCGAAGGCGAGGTGGTGGGCGGCGTCGTGGTGATGCGCTGGGGTGAAAATGCCCTCGCCACCATTCAGGGCGTGAAGGCGCGTCTGGCCGAGTTGGAGCGCAGCCTGCCGGAGGGGGTGGAGATCGTCACCACTTACGACCGCTCGTCCCTGATCGAACGTGCGGTCGAGACGCTCAAGGGCAAGCTGATCGAGGAATTTCTCGTGGTGGCACTGGTGTGCGCCGTATTTCTGTTCCATCTGCGTTCCGCGCTGGTGGTGGTGATCAGCCTCCCCATTGGTATTCTGGCCGCTTTCATCGTCATGCACGCGCAGGGCATCAACGCCAACATCATGTCCCTGGGTGGCATCGCCATCGCCATCGGCGCCATGGTGGATGCGGCAATCGTCATGATCGAGAACGTGCACAAGCATCTGGAGCATGAGACGGTCACCGACGAAAATCGCTGGGAGATCATGGCCAAGGCAGCCGGCGAGGTAGGGCCGGCACTGTTCTTCTCGCTGCTCATCATCACCCTGAGCTTTCTGCCGGTGTTCACTCTGGAGGCGCAGGAGGGCCGCATGTTTGCGCCGCTCGCGTTTACCAAGACCTATGCCATGGCTGCGGCGGCAGGTCTGTCGATCACCCTGGTGCCCGTGCTGATGGGCTACTTCATCCGCGGGCGCATCGTGGCGGAGGACAGAAATCCTGTTAACCGCGCACTGACGGCCGTCTACAAGCCGGTCATCGCCTGGGTGTTGCGCATGCCCGCCGTCGTGCTGCTGCTATCGGCGCTGGCGGCAGGTTCGATGCTGTGGCCATTGAACGGCTGGTGGCCGCTCCACAAGGGTATCGGCTCCGAATTCATGCCGACCCTGGATGAAGGCGACCTGCTCTACATGCCGACGACGTTCCCGGCGTTGTCGGCCGGCAAGGCCCAGCAAGTTCTACAGCAGACCGACCGGCTCATCAAGACCGTGCCGGAGGTCCATCGGGTGTTTGGCAAGATCGGACGCGCCGATACGGCCACGGACCCCGCACCGCTCACCATGGTAGAGACCATCATCCAGCTCAAGCCGCCTGCGGAGTGGCGCCGTGGGATGACGCTGGAGAAATTGAAGGAGGAACTGAACCGGATCGTCAATCTTCCCAGCCTTGCCAACAGCTGGACGCCACCGATCAAGACACGCATCGACATGTTGGCGACCGGCATCAAAACGCCGGTAGGCATCAAGATCGCCGGTCCGGATCTGAGCGTCATTCAGGATATTGGTGAGCATATAGAAAAGGTACTGAAAGAGGTGCCGGGAACCCTCAGCGCATTCTCCGAGCGTGTGGCTGGCGGGCGTTATCTGACGGTCGACATAGATCGTCTAGCCGCCGCACGGTTCGGGTTGGAGATCGCCGACCTTCAGGACGTGGTGCGCACGGCGTTGGGTGGCATGAATGTCACGGAGAGTATCGAGGGTCTGGAACGTTACCCGATCAACCTGCGTTATCCGCGAGACGTACGTGATTCTCTGGAGCGTGTCCGCAATCTGTCGCTGATTGCACCGACCGGGGCGCAGATCACTCTGGGCGATGTCGCCGATGTTCGCGTCGATGACGGCCCTGGCATGATCAAGAGCGAGAACGCACGACCAAACGGCTGGATCTACGTGGACATCCAGGGTCGCGATCTGGGTTCCTATGTACGTGACGCGCAGGCGGCAGTCGCCGAAACCGTCGAACTTCCGCCGGGCTATTCCGTGAGCTGGTCCGGGCAATACGAATACATGGAACGTGCGAAGGCAAAGCTTACCCTGGTCATTCCGGTGACGGTAGCCATCATCGTCTTTCTGCTCTATCTCAATTTCCGCCGCGCCGCCGAGGTGCTCATCATCCTGGCCACGCTGCCACTCGCGCTGGTCGGGGGCTTCTGGCTGCTGTTCTGGCTGAACTACGACCTCTCGGTCGCGGTCGGGGTCGGGTTCATCGCCTTGGCCGGCGTGGCGGTCGAGATCGGCGTCGTGATGCTGGTATATCTCAACCAGGCATACCGGCGGCATGAAGAGCGTGCGTTGGCGGAGGGGCGCCGGGTCGATCTCGCAGAACTGCGCCAGTCCGTGGTGGAGGGCGCCTTGTTGCGCGTACGGCCCATCATGATGACCGTCGCCGCCATCATAGCCGGCCTGTTGCCCATCATGCTCGGTAGCGGAACCGGGTCTGAAGTCATGCGGCGCATCGCGGCGCCCATGGTCGGCGGGATGGTCAGTGCGACCGTATTGACGTTACTGGTCATTCCCTCGGCATTTCTGTTGTGGCGCAGGCGGGCGATTCAACGCCATGAAAAATAGTCACATCGCGGGTCGGCCTGACCGAGGGGTTGATATGGAAATGGGGAGATGGATTGTCCTGTCACTGGTGGTGATGGTCTGCACCGGCGCGGGAGCCGAACCACCGGATGCTCCACCCATGGAGGTATTCAAGAGTCCCCAATGCGGATGCTGCGGGAAGTGGGTGGAGCACCTGCGCCGGAACGGCTTCCGCGTCGAAACCCATGACGTTGCGGATGTCGGCGCCGTGCGTTCCCGGCTCGGTATGTCGGCGGAGTTCGCGGCCTGCCATACGGCACGGATCGAGGATTACCTGGTGGAAGGGCATGTGCCGGCCGCGGATATCCGGCGTCTGCTGAATGACCGGCCGAAGGCACTCGGGCTCGCCGTCCCGGGGATGCCTCCGGGATCACCCGGGATGGAAGGGCCGCCGCCGGTGCCCTACGACACGCTCCTGATCGGAAGGGATGGCACGAGGGCGATCTTTGTCAGGCATTAGAAATCCGTCGAATCGATCGAACGCGTAGATCATCCTCTGTCGCGCAGGACCCTGGCGGCCGTATTCGGAGATCACGCGACAAAGAGCCCCGGCCAAATCGGATCCAAGGCGCGTTCTCGGCATGACTGCGGATTGACTATACTTGATCTGTGTCATTGTTCTGAAAGCATCGATTGAAATAGTATTTTCGACATCATGTACACACGTGGAAGACAACGTCATGCCTATCGCCACGGCGCCCTCCTGAGTTGGGTGCTGATGGTGGCACTGGCGCTGTCACCCTTCGGATACGCACTGCCGGCGATCCCCGGCAGCTGTGATCATTCAGAAGGGATGTCGATGCACGAAATGCATGAGCTGATGGTCGACATGTCCACCCACGACATGGCCACGGATCACTGGGTTGCGGATACCGATCAGGATCGGTGCTGCTGTTGTGATGGCGATTGCGGACATGCCACCTGTGGTGGTGCTTCAGCCTGTGGCGCCCATGTGTCCGCCGCCCTGCACGAGTTGATGGCGCAGATCCAAGATCATTCTCCGAGTTATCCGATACAGCTCTACTCTCCCCCTCACCTCAAAGTCCCTCTCCACGCCCTCTTCAAGCCGCCGCGTCTCCAGCATATCTAGTCGCGTTCGCGCCTGGCGCTGACACGTTGTCCAACCGTCCGGACACATCGGAAAACACGTCCTGTTGACGACACGTCTTCAAGCGCATGTCGGCAGACGTTCACTGTATTCGGCAGGTGAGAGCGACACCGACTCACGGTCGCAGGTCTCGCTGCAACGCGTCCGTTCCGGTTTTGCCAGAAGAGTAAACGAAGAATTGTCATGAGTACGATACGAAATGCACCCAAGGGTGCCGGTGTGGCACTGGCTATCGCGGCCTGCCTGCCCGTTCCCGCGTTGGCTGCCGACGAGATCGAGGCACTGAAACAGCAGGTCGAGGCATTGCAACGGCAGTTGCAGGCGATACAGGCGGAACTGGACGAGCAACAGGCCAAGTCCGCCAGTAAGGACGACGTCCAGGCGCTGAAAAAGGAAGTGAAGGAGGTCAGCGAGGTCCATTCGGAATGGAAAGAGGCGACCTCCGTGGTCCACCTGGCCGGCTATGGTGCCGTCGGCTATACGGACAACGAGGACACCAAGGGGCGCTTCAGCCAGGTCCTGTTCGCCCCTATTTTTCATTACCAGTATCAGGACCTGATGATGTTGGAGTCCGAACTCGAGATCACCAACGATCCCGACGGTGAGACCTCCACAGCACTCGAATATCTGACTCTGGACCTGTTCCTCAACGATTACATCACCCTCGTCGCCGGCAAGTTCCTGAGTCCCGTCGGCCAATTCCGGCAGAACATCCACCCCAGTTGGATCAACAAGCTGCCCTCGGCCCCGCCGGGCTTCGGACACGATGGTGCCGCGCCGATCTCCGACACCGGCCTGCAGCTGAGAGGGGGATTCCCTTTGGCGAGTATGCGCAGCAATTACGCGCTGTACGTGGCGAATGGTCCGGAGCTGGATGCGGTCAGCGAAGACGGCGAGGTCCAGCTCGAGGGCATCATGGCGGAAGGTCGCACGTCCGATGTCGACGGCGACAAGGTCGTCGGCGGGCGGTTCGGTCTGCTGCCTGTTCCGGCGCTGGAGGTCGGATTGTCGTTCATTACCGGCAAGGCGGCGGTGACGGAATTCGACATGGCGGGTATCAGCGGCGAGCCATCACGCGACTACGACGTCATCGGCGGTGACTTCGCGTGGCAATGGCGGAAACTGAGCCTGCGCGGTGAATACGTGCGATCCAAGGTGGGTGCCGACGACAGTGGCGGACCGACCGCTTCCGCCGGCGCGAAGTGGGAGACCTGGTACACCCAGGCGGCCTACCGATTCCTCCCGACCAAGCTCGAAGGCGTGGTGCGATACACGGATTTCGATTCGCCGCATGCTGCCGAGGACCAGAAGCAGTGGGCGCTCGGCGTGAACTATCTGTTCGCCTCGAACGTCATTGCCAAGATTGCCTACGAGTTCAACGATGGCCAGGTTGGCGCATCTTCGGATGCCGACAGCTTCCTGGCGCAGATAGCCTACGGATTCTGAGGGATGCCGCCATGAAAACTGAAGGTGTAAGTAGACTGATATTGGTGTTTTCGTTGGGTGCCGCGTTCGCACTCGCAGCAGCGGAGAGCGAATCCGTGAATGCGGCGGATGCCGATCCCAGGGCCGGCGATTTCGCCCGTGGTGCGAAGAGCTGGGCTCAGAATTGCGCTCGCTGCCATAACATGCGAGATCCAAAGGAATTCCGCGATGACTTGTGGAAGCCCGTCGTGACGCACATGCGAGTGCGTGCCGGACTGACCGGACAGGAAGCGCGGGATATTCTCGAATTCCTGCAGCGTAGCAACTAGGGGACGCAAACCGTCGCCGCGGGTGTGTAGCGCGGCGACGGTCAGCCAGGCCGCCACGATATCCTCAAGCTCAAGGAGCATCGACGTGAATACAAGGCTGGACACTTTCCTCATTTCATGCAATTGCGCTGTGCTCATGGCCATGGCCGGGTTGTCGCCTGTGATGGCGGCCGATTCCGGGCGGGGTGCCGAAATCTACGCCCAGACCTGTGTGGCCTGCCACGGTGCCGACGGGCGCGGCACCTTGCCGGGTGTGCCGGATTTCACTTCAAAGAGCGGACCTCTGTCCAAGGGAGACTCGGTTTTGCTGCAGCACATCACCGATGGATTTCAGACGCCCGGTTCGGTGATGGCCATGCCCCCAAAGGGGGGTAACCCGGACCTCACGGAGGACGATGTCATCGACGTGTTGTATTACATACGTGGGAAATTCGGTTCGTAACATGGGATGTTCCACGGTGTCCGGCAGGTGAATCCACGATCGCGCGAGGCGCCAATCATGAATGTGCAGATTATCGCGACCCATACATGCAGTCATCGCAGCAACCTGGAACGAGAGCTCCAGTGCCTGGGAATCTCATATGAGGTCGTCTTCATCGAAGACAATCCGGAAATCATACCGCGATACCAGATCCGTCATTCCCCCAATCTCGTGGTGAATGGCCAAGTCGTCTGCCGCGGGCAACCGACAGAGGCTCAGTTGCGAGAGATATTCGATGGGTTGACGTAGCTGTCCGCATGGAAAGTGTCGTTTATATGTCTAGGATTGAGAGGCGGATAGGCGACTCTGGAGGGCTTGGCCATGAAAAATTGGGTGCTTTCGATGTTCTTGTTGCTCTTGGCGACGGGGAGTGTGGCAGAAGTCCAGAGAAGTGCCGGTTATATGCCTATGCCCCCGTCCTTCTCGCTGGAGGCGGATCGCGATGACGTTTTGACGGAGTATCCTCTCGGAGTCATAACCAGGATGGCGGCGTTCTCGCATCACGGCCAGGCTCACAAGAACGTCAGACTTCCAAACGGACTCGAGGGATGGGTGTACGAAAATACCGTCCGCGACGAGAAGCGTTACGTCCTGCCTTCCGGCGAAGAGCGTGAAAGGCGTGTCCTCGAGGGCGGGCATGTCGTATCGACGTATACACTGGTATTCAGTGGCGATGGCGTTGTGATAGATGTGCTTTATCAGGAACCCGGAAAAGGGAAGTTCGCGAGCGCGCTGCTGCTCCAGCGGGAGGCGAGGGCTGATACTGAAATAGATCCGTGGCGTCCGGGCGATGATGGCTGAGTTCGGGCCGTGCGATGGCCGATTCGGAGGTGTCACATGATGGAAGGTGCGGGTGGTCTTTCGGGCTGGGGCTTCGGATTGGGCCACTGGGTTTTTGGTGTCCTGACTTGGGTCGTCATCCTGTTGCTCGTCGTGTATTTCGCCCGGTCACTGTTTCGTAAATGAGGACAGGACATGATAAATGCGTTTATGGCGAGGAGAATACGGCATGGCGATGGGCCTGGTATTCGGAGTGTGGTGCGGTTATTCAGGGTCTGTTATCGAACCGGTAGTCAAGGAGGGTTGAAATGAAGACGCATGCTTTGGTGTTGGCGACGGCTCTCGTCATGGTCGGTGGAAATGTGTCTGCCGAGCAGGCTCATCATCCGGACGGCGGCGAGGGCGCCCAGAAGACTGACTCAGGAATGATGAGCGGCGGCATGATGATGGATGACTCAATGATGGATCGCATGCGTGAAAACATGAAAAAAATGCAGTCTCAGATGGAGGAAATACGTAGCGCAAAACGGGATGAAGAACGTGAGCGTCTCATCGATGAGCATATGCAGACCATGCGCGACAGTATGGAAATGATGCGCGGCATGGGCGGAGGCATGATGCAGGGCATGATGGGAGGCGGGATGCAGAAAGGTGAGGATGCCGGACGCGCCATGGGGGAGGGCGGTCGCGGGATGAAGGGCGGGATGGCGCCGGAATCCGGCGACATGATGGGGCGTATGGACATGATGGAGAAGCGCCTGGACATGATGCAGATGATGATGGAGCAGATGACGGAATCGAGGCAGGCGGAAAGGCGTCATGATCACCGTCAGATGAAGTGACGCGCGCCAGAGTCGTTTATCTGAGCGCGTCGGCAGGCGCGAGTATCGACGTGGCTGCATGCCATGTGTATCACATGACGCCATATTCGTCATTGCCGTCGTCAGGGTGCGATGGCTGGCCCATTGGCGGCAGGGAGCAGGACGGCGTTCATTGGTGTCCATGTGAATAGCGCGGAGGGCCCGACATGAACGAGGAGGATCGATATATCCATGATTCAGGGCGGCGCCGGGCGGTGGCACGCAGTGCCGCCGTGGTCGGTGCACTGTCGATCGCGCCCGGCCTGATGTTCACTCTGCTGGCCCGGGCCAAGCCGGCCGACCAGCCCGTCAGCGGGGAACAGCGCTGGGGGATCCTGATCGACACGCATCGCTGCGTTGATTGCACGGTATGCGTGGATGCCTGCAACCGGGAACACGGGCTGGACCGGGGCGATGAGCAACGGTCTGCCCCTGAACAGAAGGCGCAATGGATTCGCAAGGTGAATCTGCGTGACCGCGCGACAGGCTATGAGCAGTCGGTGCCGGTCTTGTGCCAGCACTGCGAGTCCGCGCCCTGCGTCGACGTGTGTCCAACCGGTGCGTCGTTCCGCCGTGCGGACGGGATCGTA
>CAYWKV010000033.1:18920-21173 GCA_964458835.1 uncultured Gammaproteobacteria bacterium
GGCGAAAGGAGGGAACATGATCCGATCCATGCAAGTCGCGGCGGTCATCGCGGTCGTCTGTTGGCCGATCGCCGGGATGGCGGGTCCGACGGTTTATGTGCCGCTGGGCACGGCCAACCAGGTAGTCGCCATCGACGCAGATACCCATCAGATCACTGCACGTTACGAAGGTATCGAAAATCCCCATGGTCTCGTGGCCACGCCGGATGGCGAGTACCTGGTGGCCGGCAGCCTGGCGGAGAAGCCGGCCCCCGCAGGGGCCTCCCATGATACGCCGACCAGCAGACTGTATCTGATCCACCCGGGTCACGGCCATGTGATGCTGACCATCCCCGTGGCCGGGTGGACCCATCATGAGGCGATCACGCCGGACGGGCGCTATGTGATTTCCACCCACTCGACCCGTGGCTATGTGAGCGTGCTGGATATGAATACCAACCAAATCGTCCAGCGCATCCCGACGGGGTCGGCGCCGAATTATACCCTGGTGACACGCGACGGAAAACGTGCGTTTGTGAGCAACAGCGGAAACGGCACGCTCACCGAGATCGACCTGGAGAACTGGAAGTCCGTGCGCACTCTGGAGGCGGGTCCGTCACCGGAGCATCTGGTCTTCTCGTCGGACGAGCGGACCATCTACGTGACCAATCCGCGTGCCGGCACGGTATCGGCAGTGTCGGCGGCGAGTGGCCGGGTAACCCGTGTCTACACCATCGGGCCGGATGTGCATGGTCTGGATATCGGCGATGACGGCAGGACTCTGTTCGTCAGTAGCGGTAGGGGCGAGACACTGACAGCAGTGGACACGGAACTCGGGAAGATGCGCTCGATACCCCTCGCGCCGGCACCCTATCATCTGAACACGATCCCTGGTACCGGAGTCTTGTACGTCTCCAGCCGCAGAAAGGCGGTGTTGTGGGTGGTTGACCAGCAGTCTATGCAGATCACTGCGACTATCGCGCTACCCGCCGGGGAAGGTCACCAGATGGCCGTGGTGGCGGAGTGAAACCGAGCCGGCCGACAAACGGGAGTGGAGGAATGGATCAGCTCAAGGCGTTATCGAACGAAGCAATGACGACCACGGATCCCGTCTGCGGCATGGTGCTGACCGAGGATACCGGGCATCGCCTGCTTCATGACGGTGCGCTCTATCTGTTTTGCAGCGACCGATGCCTGCACGAGTTCCAGAAGGACCCGCAACGGTATCGCCACCCGCGTGGTAATCCGCCCGGCGGCCACGCGGGCAATGGCCCCGATGCACACGATGACCATCGCACGGCGCCAGGAGGCGGCTATGACAACGTGCCTCCGGGGTATAGCGGTACCGTCTATACCTGCCCGATGCATCCCGAGGTGCGCCGGACCGGGCCCGGTGCCTGCCCGCTTTGCGGCATGGGGCTCGAACCTGAGCGGGCCGTCACCGTTGAGGAGGCTCCGAACCCGGAGCTGGTGGATTTCACACGGCGGTTGTGGGTAGGTACGGCCTTTACCCTTCCGTTGCTGATCCTGACCATGACACCGTACATCGGCATCACTGCGATTCGTGAACTCTTCGGCGAGCGTGCCTCTCTGTGGGTCGAGCTGGCGCTTGGAACCCCCGTCATCCTCTGGGCCGGCTGGCCCTTCTTCGTGCGCGGCTATCACTCCTTCCGCAGCCTCAACCTCAACATGTTCAGTCTGATCGGCATGGGTGTGGCCGCCGCCTATGTCTTCAGCGTCGTCGCCGTGCTGGCGCCCGGGATATTCCCCGCCGGATTCCGTGATGAGGAAGGACATGTCGGCGTCTATTTCGAGGCCGCGGCGGTGATCGTCACCCTGGTGCTGCTGGGCCAGGTGATGGAGCTGCGCGCGCGTGAGCGCACCGGCTCGGCGATCCGGGCGCTGCTCGACTTGGCGGCCAAGACCGCCCGTGTGATCCGCCCCGACGGCAGGGAGGAGGAGATTCCGCTGGAGCAGGTGCAGGTCGGCGATCGGCTGCGCGTGCGTCCGGGCGACAAGATTCCCGTGGATGGGGTGGTGATCGAGGGCCACTCATCGGTGGACGAGTCCATGCTAACCGGCGAGCCGATCCCGGTCGAGAAGGTCGCGGGCGAGAAGGTAACGGGGGCCACGATCAACGGTACCGGCAGCCTGGTGATGGAGGCGACCCGGGTGGGCGCCGACACCATGCTGGCCCAGATCGTCGAGATGGTGGCCAGTGCCCAGCGCTCGCGCGCGCCGATCCAGAAATGGGCCGATGTGGTGGCTGGTAAG
>CAYWKV010000034.1:0-5596 GCA_964458835.1 uncultured Gammaproteobacteria bacterium
TCTCCCGCGTCGTCTACGACATCACCGGCAAGCCGCCGGGGACGATCGAGTGGGAGTAGCGATACCCCGTTATTCGTTGTCGGAACGGCAATGACCGCCGACGGCCCCGTGCCCCGGGGCGGACATGTCATGCGAAGTGTTGACAATAAGAATGATTCTCACTAATAATCGCGTTCATGTTGAGTCAGGCGTCTGTTCTCCCGTTGCCGGCATCCGCTCGCGCCCGCGCCCGCCCCGGCATCCACCGGGGCACGCGTCTGGCGCTGGGGGGCAGCCTGCTGCTGCACGGCGCGGCTGTGGCCTGGGTGTTGAGCGACGTGCCCAGCCCGCCGCAAGTCCCGGCACCCCGCGTGCAGGTGGCCCTCATCGAGGCGCCGCGACCGCCGGTCCAGCCGGAATCTCCACCCGCCCCCGCTGAAGCGGAGCTGGCGCCCGCGCCGCCCGTTGCGATCGAGGCGCCCGCCGCACCCGCGCGACCGGAACCGGTTGCGGAGAAGAAACCCAGGCTCAAGCAGCCGGTCGTCGAGCGCGCCCCGGCCCCGAAGCCGGTCGAGCCCGCTCCCGAGGTCAGTCCGGAACCGGCCGTAACCAAGGCGGAGCCCGCGCCCCCGGCCGTCGTCGCGCCCGACTACGAAGCCGACTACCTGAACAACCCACCGCCCGCCTACCCGCGCCTGTCGCGCCGCCTGCGCGAGGAAGGCGAAGTGGAGCTGCGCGTGCGGGTCAGTCCCCAGGGTCAGCCCATGACGGTGGAACTGGCCCGTTCCAGCGGC
The DNA here is from genome assembly GCA_964458835.1 of uncultured Gammaproteobacteria bacterium. Lineage (GTDB taxonomy): Bacteria > Pseudomonadota > Gammaproteobacteria > Thiohalobacterales > Thiohalobacteraceae > JAHJQQ01. Next base: position 774 of record CAYWKV010000034.1, read on the forward strand.
TCCCAACGCCTGGACGAGGCCGCGCTGAAGGCCGTGCGCGAGTGGCGCTTCGAGCCCGCCCGCCAGGGCAGCCGGCCCGTGGAGGCCTGGGTGCGCGTACCCATACACTTCAAATTGGAGGCCTGAATGAATCTCGCGCTGGTATTCGAACAGGGTGATGCGGTCTTGATCGGGGTGTTCCTCACCCTGCTGCTCATGTCCGTGGCCACCTGGTCCCTGATCCTGGGCAAGACCCTGGGGGCCTGGCGCATCCGCCATGCCAGCACCCGTTTCCAGTCGGCCTTCTGGGATGCCCGGGGCAGCGCGGCCGCCCTGGCCGTGAGCGAGGCCTCCGTCTCTCCACTGGCCGCCATCGCCCGCGCCGGTATCCGGGGCCTGAACCACTACCGCAGCCGGGACCCGGTGCGCCTGGGGGATGCCTGCAGCGCCGACGAGTTTCTGGTGCGCAGCATCCGCAACGCCATGAACCGGGAACAGGCGCGCCTGCAGGACGGCCTGACCATTCTGGCGTCCGTCGGCAGTATCGCGCCTTTTATCGGCCTGTTCGGTACTGTTTGGGGCATTTACCACGCGTTGATCGATATCGCCGCCACCGGCAGCGCCTCCCTGGACGTGGTGGCCGGGCCGCTGGGCGAGGCCCTGGTGGCCACCGCCGCGGGCCTGGCGGCGGCCATCCCCGCCGTGCTGGCCTACAACGCGGCGACCCGCTTCAACCGCACCCAGGCCCAGGCGATGGACGCCTTCGCCCATGACCTGCACGCCTACCTGACCACCGGCGCCCTGATGGAGGTCGCGTCCGTGGCACCCATCCACGCCGGCGCCACCCCCGTGGCGGAGGGCCGCTGATGGCCTTCGGCGGCTTCAACCAGGACGGCGGCGGCGAAATGGCGGAGATCAACGTCATTCCGCTGGTCGACATCATGCTGGTGCTGCTGGTGATCTTCATCATCACCGCGCCGGTCATCACCCATTCGGTGAAGGTGGACTTGCCGCGCGCCAGCCATGAGCGCCACGAAAGCCCGCCCGAGGCCATCACCCTGAGCCTGGATGCGCAGGGCGCGCTGTACTGGAATCAGGAACCGCTGGCGGAAGACGATCTGCCGGCCCGGCTGGAGCAGGCGGTGGCGGCGCAGCCGGACCTGGAACTGCACCTGCGCGCCGATCAGCACACCGCCTATGCGCGCCTGGCGCGCCTGCTGACCGAGGCGCGCGCGGCCGGGGTGCTGCGCATCGGCTTCATCACCGAACCGGAGGGATCATGAACCCGTCGTCACCTCCACGTTCCGGCGAGCCGGCGGCCGCGCCACGGGTGATCCTCAGCGCTGAACTGCTGGGGCAGGGCGGCCGGATCCTGATCGAACACCAGGGCGAACATTACCTGCTGCGCATCACCCGGCAGGGAAAACTCATCCTGACGAAATATTGAGGCTTTGCCGACGCGAACGTGACGTAAGCAAAGCCGGACGCAAAACAGCCAGCCAGCAAGTCTCCACGGCATCACCGCCGGAGCTTCAGCCAGCCACCGACACTGACTGCAAGACCCGAGGAGACCTGCATGCAACACCCCTCCCTTTCCAGCAAACCCCATGCGCTGGCCCTGGCGATCGGCACCGCACTGATGCCCTGTGCCCTGCACGCCGGCGAGGTGCGCCTGCCGCGCATCGATGTCATCGGCGAGACCGAGCAGGACGTGGCCCGGCAGCCGGGCTCCGTTGCCATCGTCACCCAGGAGGACCTCACCACCCTCCAGCCCCTGTCCACCGAGGACGCCTTGCGCAGCGTGCCTGGCGTGGTGATCAAGCGCGAGGAGGAGAGCGGGGTGGTGGCCAACATCGGCATCCGCGGTCTCAGCGCGGCCGACTACAAATCCCTGATCCTCGAGGATGGGGTGCCGGTGGCGCCGGGCCTGTTCGTGGGCAACGGCCGCTACTACAACCCGCGCATCCAGCGCATGGAAAGCATCGAGGTGCTCAAGGGCGCGGCCTCGCTGCGCTACGGACCCAACACCATCGGCGGCGTCATCAACTACAAGACCAGGGAGCCGGCGGATGGCGTGGCGCTCTCCGCCCGCGCCGGCAGCTTCAGCTACCGCGAGGCGATGCTGGAGGCCGGTGGCACCGCGCCCTCCGGTCAGGCCAAGGCTGGTATCCTCTTTACCCGCGCGCGCAGCGACGGCTTCCAGAACAAGGGCTACGAGATGGAAGACCTGATGCTCAAGGGCGGCATGCTGATCGGTGACAACCAGTGGCTGAGCGCCAAATTCACCCACTACGACAACGATGCCAACATCTCCTACCGCGGGCTCTTCCTGGATGCCTTCAATGCCGGTGCCACCTTCAATCCCGCGCCGGACGACTGGTTCCTCACCACGCGCAAGTCGCTGGACATCAACCACGAGTGGGAAATCGCCTCGGACGTGTCGCTCAACACGCTGGTCTACTGGAGCGAGATGAACCGCGACTACTGGCGCTTCGGCACCGTGGGCGGCGCGCCCACGCAGACCGTGAACGGACTGACCGTGTGGAACTACAGCGACAACGTCAATGGCAACAACCGTTCCTTCGATCGTGTCGGCCTCGATACCCGGCTGAACATCCGCCATGACAGCTTCGGCATGGCCAACGAGGCCGAGCTGGGCTTCCGTTTCATGGAAGAGGAAATGATCGACCAGACCATCCGGGCAACCCGGGATCAACCGCGCACCGCCGTGAACGGTGTTGGCAAGGATGTCGTGGACAGCGCCACCAGCTATGCGCTGTTCGCGCAGAACCGCTTCATCATCAACGATCGCCTGAGCCTCACGCCGGGACTCCGGATCGAGAACTACGAGCAGACGCGGGTGGACCGCCGGGTCAGCGTGACCGCCGGCAACTCGGCCGATACCTCCAACACCGAATACGTGCCCGGCATCGGCATGACGTTCCAGCTGACGCCGGCGGCGCAGGTGTTCGGCGGCGTGTACAAGGCCTTCGCGCCCGCCCTCAACGGTGATTCCCTGTCCGGGCTCCAGGACCAGCAGCTCGAGGCCGAACGCTCCGTCAATGTGGAAATCGGCGTGCGTGGCAGGCGCGACCGCCTGCAGTACGAACTCACAGCCTTCCGCATGGAGTTCGACAACCAGATCATCCCGGCCAACAGCAACACCGACTTCCAGAACACCAATGGCGGCGAGACCCTGCACCAGGGCCTGGAGGGCGGGATCGGGTACGACTTCGGCAATGGCTTCCATATCGACGCCAACGCCACCTACATCCCGGATGCGGAATTCGTCGGCAACCGCTATGCCGCCGATGGCGTGACCATCACCATCCCCGCTGGCAATCGCGTCACCTATACGCCGGAGCTGGTGGCGAACCTGCGCCTGGGTTACCGCACCGGCAGGCTGGACACGGCCCTGATGGCCAACTATGTCGGCTCGCAATTCACCGACACGGCCAACACCCGGGCGATCCAGGAGAACACCTCCGGCTTCTTCACCGGTCGCATGGATGACTACACCACCGTCGATCTGACGGCGAATTACCGGGTGAGCCCGCAGCTCACCCTGTCCGCCGCGGTGAAGAACCTGACCGACGAGCACTACATCGCCAGCCTGCGCCAGGGCATTTACGTCGGACCTTCGCGCAGTTTCGAGCTGGGAGGGCAGTACCGGTTCTGATCCAAGGAACTATTGGACGGGTCGTTCCCGCGAAACGCATCTGCGCGGGAACGACGGGCCCGATCGGAGGCTCCCCGGCCCTGTCATCGCCTGCATCGCGCTGGCGGGCAGCCCCGGCCCGACCGGCAGAAACGGACAGGGCGGCATCGATGTGCCGCCCTGTTTTTTTGTGTGCGGCTGCCGTTCGGGTCACCGGGCGGCGCGATCGTGTCGAGGCTGTGGGCGAGGGCCGTCCGGGACCGGTAGCGGGAACGGGCACTGTGCCGCGCGGGGTGCGCGCCGGTTCGACGCCGCGCCCGGCCGTGGTTTGACTTCGAACCAGGACGGGATAACCATGACCAGACCGGCGTTGGGCGTGGTCCGGCGGCGCGCAGGTTCGACGGGCGTTCATGGCCGCTACGTCCCGCGATGACGGTACGGGACCTCGATTCACGCAGAAGGGATGCACTGAACGATGGCCACCAGGCTGCCCGCGATCTTTTTCGGCCACGGCAATCCGATGAACGCCGTCACCCGCAACGGCTACACGGAGGCCTGGCGGCGCGTGGGGCGGGAAACGCCCCGGCCGGACGCGATCCTGTCCATCTCCGCGCACTGGTACAGGCCCGGCACGGCCGTCACGATTGCAACCGCGCCGGAGACCATCCACGACTTCGGCGGCTTCCCTCCGGAGCTGTATCAGGTCCAGTATCCCGCGCCCGGCGCGCCCGCCCTGGCGCGTCGCGTTCAGGACGTGCTGGCGCCGCTGGCGGTGGCGGCGGACGCTACCTGGGGACTGGATCACGGCACCTGGTCGGTGCTCCTGCACGTCTATCCCGAGGCCGATATCCCGATCGTGCAGCTCAGCATCGACGCGACCAAGCCCGCCGCCTTCCATTTCGAAACCGGCCGGAGGCTCGCGCCGCTCAGGGACGACGGCATCCTGATCGTCGGCAGCGGCAACCTCGTGCACAACCTCCGCACCTACGCCTGGAACCGGCAGCCGCAAGCGCCCTACGAGTGGGCGGTCCGTTTCGAGTCCGCGGCCAGGGCGCTGCTGCTCGCCGGCGATTTCGAGTCGCTCGTCGACTACGAGACGCTCGGTCCGGATGCGGCACTGTCGATCCCGACCCCCGATCACTATCTGCCGCTGCTCTACGTGCTCGGCGCCGGGCAGCCGGGCGAA
>CAYWKV010000034.1:5696-20754 GCA_964458835.1 uncultured Gammaproteobacteria bacterium
GAACCGATCGCCATGCGGAACATCAGGCGCACATTGTGGGGGCTGCTGGTGCTGTTGAGCGTGCTGTGGCTGCTGGCGGAGCCGTCGGTGCTCGCGTCGGCCGGCTTCTTCCCGCTGCGCAATGCGATCGTGCAGTACAGCGGTGTCCTCGCCGTGGGCAGCATGAGCGTGGCGATGCTGCTGGCGCTGCGGCCGCGCTGGCCGGAACGCGGGTTCGGCGGGCTGGACAAGATGTACCGTCTGCACAAGTGGCTGGGCATCGCCGCCCTCGTCGTATCCGTGATCCACTGGCTGTGGGCCAAGGGCCCGAAATGGGCGGTGGGCTGGGGTTGGCTGGAAAAACCCGCGCGCGGCGAGCAGCCGCCCATCGCCAATCCGATCGAGCAATTCTTCCTGGATCAGCGCGGCCTGGCGGAAGGCCTGGGCGAATGGACGTTCTATGCCGTCGTACTGCTGATCGCGCTGGCACTGATCACGTCTTTCCCGTATCGACTGTTCTACAAGACGCACCGGCTGCTGGCCGTCGCGTATCTGATCCTCGTGTTCCACGCCGCGGTCCTGCTCAAGTTCGACGACTGGGCAGCGCCGCTCGGCGTGGTGATGGCGGTGCTCCTGGCCGCCGGCACCTACAGCGCGGTGATCGTGCTGCTGCGCCGCGTCGGCGCCGGACGGCAGGTTGCGGGCCGGATCGTCTCGCTGCAGTACTATCCCGGCGTGCGGGCCCTGGAGACGGAGATCGAAGTGCCGCACGGCTGGCCCGGCCACCAGCCCGGCCAGTTCGCCTTCGCCACGTCGGACAGCACCGAGGGCGCGCACCCTTACACCATCGCTTCCGGCTGGGACGACAAGCGGCGGCGCATCACGTTCATCACCAAGGAACTGGGCGACCATACCCGCCGCCTGCGTGACCGACTGCGCGTAGGGCAGGACGTGAAGATCGAAGGGCCCTACGGCTGCTTCGATTTCGACGACGGCCGGCCCCGGCAGATCTGGATCGGCGGCGGCATCGGCATCACGCCCTTCATCGCCCGCATGAAGCACCTGGCGCTGGAGCGGCAGACGCAGCCGGAGGCGTTCCGACCGCCGCAGATCGACCTGTTCCATTCGACCGCCGAGGTCGACGAAGAGGCCATCGCCAGGCTGACGGCGGATGCCGCGGCCGCAGGCATCCGGCTGCATGTGCTGGTCGACGCCCGCGACGGCCTGCTGACCGGCGACCGCATCCGCGCCGCGGTGCCGGACTGGCGCGACGCCGGTCTCTGGTTCTGCGGGCCGGCCGGCTTCGGCGCGGCGCTGCGCCGGGATTTTTCCGCGCAGGGCCTGCCGGTGGAAGACCGCTTCCACCAGGAACTGTTCGCCATGAGGTGAACGTGGCTCCCGGCGCCGGAAGGCGACATCCCGCGCCGGCACGAGCTCACATCACCCTTGTCGGAGCCCGACTCCGGGCCGCGGGTTGGTTGGAGCGTCCGAAAATGTCCACTCGGACAACGTTGAACGGCATACCCAAGGAGAAACGGAAATGGATACTCTTCCCCTCGTCGATGCACTTTCCAAAAACTGGTGGGTGGCACTGCTCCGGGGTATTTTCGCCGTGCTGTTCGGCATCCTGGCATTCGCGCTGCCGGCCCTGACGCTCGCGGCGCTGGTGTTGCTCTATGGCGTGTATGCCTTGGCCGACGGATTGACGGCGCTCTGGGTGGGCGGAAAGGCGCGTTCCTGGTGGCTCCTGCTTTCCGGTGTACTCGGCGTGATCGTCGGCATCCTGACGTTCATCTATCCCGGGATCACCGCTGTCGCGCTCCTTTATCTGATCGCGGCCTGGGCCATTGTCCGGGGCAGCTTCGAAATCATCAGCGCGATCCGGATCCGCCGGATCATCAGCAATGAATGGATGTTCATTCTCGGCGGCATCCTCTCGATCGTCTTCGGCGGGGTGCTGGTCGCCAATCCGGTCGCGGGTGCACTGGCGATGGTATGGGTCATCGGCGCCTTCGCGCTCGTATTTGGTGTGCTGATGATCGTTCTGGCGTTCCGGCTGCGCGGATTGCCGCGGCATGTCGGATAGACCAAGGCCTGATCACCTGGTTCGATTACGGAGAAAGAACGGTGACTGCACAGCGAAAGACCGGGACGAGATGGACCGTGTGGGGGCTGGTTATCGGCGGGGCTGCCATCCTGGTTTGGCAGCTCTGGCACGGCTATGGCAGCGACGACCGGACTGAAAACCTCGCCAGCGGCAACGGCCGCATCGAAGCCACCGAGATCGATGTCGCGGCCAAGTCGCCCGCACGGGTGCAGGAAATCCTGGTGCGCGAGGGCGAGTTCGTCACCGCCGGACAGGTGGTGGCCCGCATGGATATTGCGACGCTGCAGGCGCAGCTGCGCCAGGCGCAGGCGCAGGCCCGGCAGGCGCAGAGTGCGGTGGCGACGGCGCACAGCCAGCTCGCCCAGCGCGAAAGCGAACAGGCCGCGGCGCAGGCCGTGGTGTTGCAGCGCGAGGCGGAATTCGAGGCCGCGCGCCGGCAGTCCGCGCGTTCGGCGGCACTGACCAGAACCGACGCAGTGTCCCGGCAGGAGGCGGATAACGACCGGGCACGCATGCTGAGCGCCGAGGCAGCCGTCAGCGCGGCGCGCGCGCAGGTATCCGCCACGGAGGCGGGCATCATCACCGCCCGTTCGCAGATCGACGGGGCGCAGGCGCAGGTCGAGGCCGCGCAGGCGACCGTCGAGCGCATCCAGGCCGACATCGGCGACAGTGAACTGAAGGCACCGCGCGACGGCCGCGTACAATACCTGGTGGCGCGGGTCGGCGAGGTGGTAGCCGGCGGCGGCCGGGTGCTGAACCTGGTGGATCTGAGCGACGTGTACATGACCTTTTTCCTGCCGACGGCGGTCGCCGGGCGGGTCGCGCTGGGCACCGAGGTGCGCCTGGTGCTGGATGCGGCGCCGCAGTATGTCATCCCGGCGCGTGTGTCCTTCGTGGCGGATGTGGCCCAGTTCACGCCCAAGACGGTGGAGACCCGGGCAGAACGGGAGAAGCTGATGTTCCGCATCCGGGCTCAGATCCCGCCCGAGCTGCTGCGCAAGCACCTCGAACAGGTCAAGACCGGCCTGCCCGGCATGGCTTACGTGCGGCTCGATCCCGATGCCGCCTGGCCTGCCTTCCTGCAAACGAACGTCCTGGAATGAACCCGGCGACGCCTGCGCCGGTCGTGCGCCTGCTCGATGTCGGCCTGCGCTACGGTGCGACCCAGGCGCTCGCGGCGGTGAGTCTCGATATTCCCGCCGGCTGCATGGCCGGCTGCATCGGCCCGGACGGCGTGGGCAAGTCCAGCCTGTTCTCGCTGGTGGCGGGTGCGCGGGTGATCCAGACCGGGCGGATCGAGGTGCTCGGCGGCGACATGGCCGATGCGGGGCATCGTCATGCGCTGTTGCCGCGCATCGCCTACATGCCGCAGGGGCTGGGCAAAAACCTGTATCCCACCTTGTCGGTGTTCGAGAACGTCGACTTCTTCGGACGGCTGTTCGGCCACGCCCGGGGCGAACGCGAGCGGCGCATCGCCGATCTGCTGCAGGCCACCGGCCTCGCGCCCTTCGCCGCGCGCCCTGCGGGCAAACTCTCCGGCGGCATGAAACAGAAGCTCGGCCTGTGCTGCGCGCTGATCCACGATCCCGACTTGCTGATCCTGGACGAGCCCACCACCGGCGTCGATCCGCTGGCACGGCGCCAGTTCTGGGAGCTGATCGACCGCATCCGCGCCGATCGCCCCGGGATGAGCGTGCTGATCGCCACCGCCTACATGGAGGAGGCGGCGCGTTTCGACTGGCTGGTGGCGATGAACGCGGGGCGCGTGCTCGCCACGGGGACGCCGCAGGAACTTCTGGCACGCACCCAAACCCGCTCCCTGGAAGAGGCCTTCATCGCCCTGCTGCCGCCGGCGCAGCGCGCAGGTCATCGGCCGGTCGTCATCCCACCGCGCAAAGAGGGCTCGGAGGATGAGATCGCCATCGAGGCGCGCGACCTCACCATGCGCTTCGGCGACTTCGTCGCCGTGGATCAGGTGAGCTTCCGCATCCGCCGCGGCGAGATCTTCGGCTTCCTCGGCTCCAACGGCTGCGGCAAGACCACCACCATGAAGATGCTCACCGGCCTGCTGCCGGCCAGTGCGGGGCAGGCCTGGTTGTTCGGCCAGCCTGTGAACCCGCACGATCTCGACACCCGCCGCCGGGTCGGCTACATGACCCAGGCATTCTCGCTCTACGGCGAACTGACCGTGCGACAAAACCTGATCCTGCACGCGCGCCTGTTCCGCATGCCTGAAGAGCGCATCGCCGCGCGTGTCGAAGCGATGGCAGAGCGCTTCGACCTGACCGGGATCATGGAGAGCCTTCCTGGCGCCTTACCGTTGGGCCAGCGCCAACGCCTGTCGTTGGCGGTCGCGATGATCCATGGCCCCGAGTTGTTGATCCTGGACGAGCCGACCTCGGGCGTGGACCCGCTGGCACGCGACAGCTTCTGGCAGAGCATGATCGATCTGGCGCGCAACGATAACGTCACCCTATTCATCTCCACCCACTTCATGAACGAGGCCGCGCGCTGCGATCGCATCTCGTTCATGCACGCGGGCCGAGTGCTGGCCAGCGACACGCCGGCCGCACTCATCGGTAAACGCGGAGTGGAAACGCTGGAAGAGGCCTTCATCGCCTACCTCGAAGAGGCGGTGGAGAAGGAATCCTCGGCGGTCGTCGCGACGGCGCTGCAGCCACCCCCGACCGGATCCGGACCGGCCGAACCCCCGACCCCCGGCGGGCGCATGCCCGACCTGCGCCGCCTGTTCAGTTACGCCCGGCGCGAAGCACTCGAACTGCGGCGTGATCCCATCCGCCTGACCATGGCGACGCTGGGCAGTGCGATCCTGATGATTCTGCTGGCCTACGGCATCAGCATGGACGTGGAAAACCTGAGTTTCGCAGTGCTCGACCGCGATCAGACAACCACCAGCCGTGACTATGTTCTCAACGTGGCCGGTTCGCGCTACTTCACCGAACAGGCACCGATCCGCGACTATGCCGATCTTGACGCCCGCCTGCGCGCGGGCGAGCTCAGTCTCGCGATGGAAATCCCGCCCGGCTTCGCCCGCGACATTGCGCGCGGCACGCGCGTCGGGATCGGCGCCTGGATCGATGGCGCCAATCCCACCCGCGCCGAGACGGTGCAAGGCTACGTCCAGGGCATGCATGCGCACTGGCTGACCGCCAAGGCGCGCGAGACGTATGGCGATGCGGCTGTGGCGGGGCTGGCCGTCGTCGAGACACGCTATCGCTACAACCCGGACATCGAGAGTCTGCCCGCCATGGTGCCGGCCGTCATTCCGCTGCTGCTGCTCTTGATTCCGGCCATGCTCAGCACGCTGTCGGTGGTGCGCGAGAAAGAGATCGGTTCCATCGTCAATTTCTACGTCACGCCGATCACCCGCCTGGAGTTCCTGCTCGGCAAGCAGTTTCCTTACGTGGTGCTCGCCATGCTCAATTTCTTCCTGCTCGTCGCGATGTCGGTGTTTCTGTTCGGCGTTCCGCTCACGGGCAGCCTGCCCGCGCTGACCCTCGGCGCGTTCCTCTACGTCATCGTCGCCACCGCCATGGGGCTGGTGGTTTCGACCTTCACCCGCAGCCAGATCGCCGCATTGTTCGCCACCGCGCTCCTGACCATGGTGCCGGCCGTCGAGTTCTCCGGCATGATCAATCCGGTGTCCTCCATGGAGGGCTTCGGCAGATTGATCGGGCAGATCTACCCGACCACCCATTTTCTGACCATTGCCCGCGGCACCTTCGCCAAGGCGCTGCAGTTGCCCGATCTCTACGCCGCGTTCATGCCGTTGCTGATCGCGGCGCCGGTGTTCGTCGGGCTGGCCGTCATCCTGTTGCGCAAGCAGGAGCGCTAGGCATGCGTGCGGCCAACATTCTGCACCTGGGGATCAAGGAGCTTCGCGGCCTGCTGCGCGATCCGCTGATGCTGCTGCTGGTCGGCTACGCTTTCACCGTGTCCGTATACTCCTCGGCGACAGCGATCCCGGAAACGCTGCACAAGGCACCCATCGCCATCGTCGACCAGGACCGGTCCCAGCTTTCCGGGCGCATCATCGACGCCTTCTACCCACCGCACTTCATACCGCCGGAGCTGGTCGCGCCGGCACGCATGGACCGCGGCATGGACGACGGCAGCTACACCTTCGGCCTGACCATCCCTCCGGATTTCCAGCGCGACGTGCTCGCGGGGCGTTCGCCCGCGATTCAACTCAACGTCGATGCCACGCGGATGAGTCAGGCGTTCACCGGCAACGGCTATATCCAGTCGATCGTCACGGGCGAGGTCAATGCCTTTATGGCGGGCCACCGGGAGAATGTAGCACTGCCGGTCGAACTGGCGCTGCGGTCGCGCTTCAATCCCGAGTTGAACAAGGCCTGGTTCGGCGCACTGACGGCGGTCATCTCGCAGGTCACCATGTTGTCCATCATACTCACCGGCGCCGCGTTCATCCGCGAGCGCGAACACGGGACCGTCGAGCATCTGCTGGTGATGCCGGTGACGCCGTTCGAGATCATGGTCGGCAAGCTGTGGTCCATGGGCCTGGTGGTGCTCGTCGCCGCCGGCCTGTCGCTGCTATTCGTCGTCGAGGGCCTGCTCGCGGTCCCGGTGCAGGGTTCCATCCCGCTGTTTCTGGCCGGTGCCGCCCTGCATGTGTACTCCACCACCTCCCTGGGCATCCTGCTGGCCACGGTCGCGCGTTCCATGCCGCAATTCGGTCTGTTGCTGATGCTGACGATCACGCCGCTGCAGATACTTTCCGGCGCCGTCACACCGCGGGAAAGCATGCCCGGCTTCGTGCAGGACCTCATGCTGGCGGCGCCGAACACCCACTTCGTCATGATCGCCCAGGCCGTCCTGTTCCGGGGCGCCGGCCTGGCGGTCGTCTGGCCGCAGCTCATCGCGCTCGCCATAATCGGCACGCTGCTGTTCATGCTGGCATTGGGACGGTTCCGCAAGACCCTGGCGGCCGTGACATGAAGCATCGGCTGCAACCGCGCTCACCGGGGGAGGGCGGGTTGGCCAAACCCGGGCTACGGCTGCAAGCCGGTGCGGCAGGTGCCGTGCTGCGGAGGAGAAGCGCCCGGTGAAGGAGATCGAAGTACGCGTTGCCGACCTGAATCGGCTATTCGACGCCGTTGACCCGTCGCCGCTGCGCAGCCGTGACCTGGATCCGCGCGTCGAGGCGTTCATCGTCGACTGGGCAAAGGACCTGCCGCGTAACGTACAGATCGGTCTGGTCGTGCATGTCGATCATGTTCCGGAGGAAACGGCGTTGGTCGGCGAAGCGGTCCGGGAACATTTTCGTCAGCGGGCCGGGGTGGAACGACGCCGGCTGCACGAGCTGTTCGCCCGCGGCCGGATCAGCCTGGCCATCGGGCTCGCCTTTCTGGGCGGGACGCTCATCGCCAGCAAGCTGGTCGAGAACTGGTTGGCCCCAGGCGACATGCGCGACGTGGTTCGCGTCAGCCTCTCGATCGCCGGCTGGGTGGCGATGTGGCGGCCGCTGGAGGTGTTCCTCTACGACTGGTGGCCGATCCGTGCCGAGGCGCGGCTGTCCGACCGGCTGGCGTCGATGCCGGTCCGCGTAACGGCATGAGACGGCGCCGCATGACCGAGCTTGCGAGGCTCAATAATCCGGGACAACGGCGAGCGTGCCGCGGATTCCCGCCTTACCGCCTGCGAAATGCCGGCATTCCCTTCTCTCCGCAGGCGGATTCGAACAGATCCGGCTGGGCGCACGGGTCGTTCTGGTCGATGAAGCCGGACAGGCCGACGCCGACCAGGCGATAACGTGTGGTCGGCGGCAGGTCGACCCGCTGGCGTAATCCGCAGGCGATATCGATCAGTGCCGCCGGTGTCGCCGGCCACGATGCCGGCGTCTGGCTGCGGGTGAGCAGGCGGAAATCGGCGGTCTTGAGCTTTAGCACGACGGTACGGGCGGCGCGGGTCCGGTATTGCAGGCGCTCACGCTGGTAGCGGGCCCAGGTTTTCTCGGCCAGGCGGCGGATATGCGGCTCCAGCTCCGACAACAGCAGGTCGCGCTCGAAGGTGTCCTCCGCGGAAATCTGCACGGCGGGGCGCTCCGGGCATACCGGAGTGTCGTCGATGCCCCGCGACAGCTCGTGCAGGCGCCGGCCCCAGCGGCCGAACCGCCGCTCCAGTTCGCGCACTGGCAGCAGGCGCAACTCGCCGACGGTGGTGATATCCAGTTCGGCCAATCTGCGCTGCATCACTTTGCCCACGCCCGGCAGGCGGCCAACCGGCAGCGCGGTCAGGAATGCCTCGACCTGATGCGGTCGGAGCACAAAGATGCCATCGGGCTTGTTCCAGTCCGAAGCGATCTTGGCAAGGAACTTGTTGGAGGCCACGCCGGCGGAGGCGGTCAAGCCGGTTTCCGCGCGGATCGCGGCGCGGATCGCCTCCGCAGCGGCGGTGGCTGAGGGCAGGCCGCTGAGGTTGGCGGTGACATCCAGATAGGCCTCGTCCAGTGATAATGGCTCGATCAGATCGGTGTGGCGGGCAAAGATGGCGCGGATCTGCTGCGACACCGCCTTGTAGCGGACGAAATCCGGCGGCACGAAGATCGCTTGTGGACACAGCCGCTCCGCATGTACCGCCGGCATCGCCGAGTGCACGCCGAATGTCCGCGCCTCGTAGCTGGCCGCGCAGACCACCGAACGGGCGCCGCGCCAGGCGACCACCACCGGCCTGCCCCGCAGCTCCGGATCGTCACGCTGCTCGACCGATGCATAGAATGCATCCATGTCGATGTGCAGGATCTTGCGGGGTGGGAGCGGCATGCTGTCCTGGGCAGTTCACCTGCTGGGCGGTGAGTGGGCTGGCCGGGCGGAAGGCGGTCCGGTCCGTCATTGTAGTGGCATCGAGGCCGCGCGGAAACCGGACTATGCTTACACTCGCCGGTGACGGCCACATCGTCGAAGGTGACCTTGATGTCCCGTTCCTCATCGTAGCGGCGCGCCTTGCTCTTGCCGATGCCCATGCCCATGAATCCGCCGGCGCCGCCGCCACCCTGCTGACTGGCACGCCGGAACAACCAGACGTAAAACCCGACGATCAGGATCGCCGGACCGAACCCGAACAGCAGCGTCAGCCAGGGGCTGCCGCCGGTCTTGATCGGCTCGGCGCTGATCTCCACCTTGTTGGCGATCAGCAAGGCCTCGAGCCCGGGATCCACGAACACCGGGATCGTGGTCGTAAACCCGGTGACGCTGCGTGGCTCGTCGCGGGCGGGTCGCACGATCCCGGTGTCGTCCGCTGCAGCCTCGGTGGGCGGCGGATAGGTCACTGCCTGCCGGAAGCGGCCCTCGAGGTGTTGGCCCTGGCTGTAGACCGCCTCGACATTCCCCGCGGCGGCCTGGGCCTTGAAGACCGTATAGGGTACCGGGACCGGCGTGTCGGGCCCCGGGAAGAGGTACTGCACCAGCAGGTAGTTCAGGGTCAGGATGACCAGAAACGTCAGCCAGGCACGGCGCGGCGGCAGGCCCGGTGATTGCGTTCCGTCCGGTTTGGCGGTCGACGGTGTATCGGGGCGCGTGGGCGCGGTGTTGCGGTCGTGCGATGGATTCATTGTCATTCCTCCATGTCGGCGGCCGGAGGTATGCCGCGCGATGGGCGATCTGACGCGGCGATGCGCCTGACCAGCTTTTCCAGCTCACGCAGCCACACGACCGAGCTGGCGGCACCCGCGCAAAGAAGCCAGTCATCCAGGCTGAGGGGGCGCGTCGAAAAGGCGTGTTGCAGGAATGGAATATAGATGACCGCCGCCTGCAACAGCAGTGACAGCAGGATCGTCGCCCACAGCCAGCGGTTCGAGAACAGCGTCGGGAAGGCGCTCGCCGTGTCGGAGCGGCTGTTGAAGACGTTGAAGAGCTGGAAGAACACGAGGGTGGTGAAGGCCATCGTCTGGGCGTGATGGATATCGCCGCCCCCTTCGATCAGCCCACCCGGCAGGCTTGCATCCACCACCAGGAGGGTTCCCGCGCACATGATGGCGCCGACGTAGAGGATTCCGGCCCACATGCGGCGGGTGATCACGCCTTCACCCTGCGGCCGCGGCGGCTGCGTCATTGCGGTCGGGTCCGCCGGGTCCACGCCGAGCGCCAGCGCCGGTGCGCCGTCGGTCACGAGGTTGATCCACAGGATATGGGTGGCGAGCAGCGGCAACACCACGGCGCCGGTTCCCGCCGCCGTGAGGCCGATGGTGTCCGCGAGCAGCACGCCGAAGAACATCGTCAGTACCTCGCCGATGTTCGACGACAGCAGGTAGCGCAGGAACTTGCGGATATTCGCGAACACGGTGCGGCCTTCCTCGACCGCGGCCACGATGGTGGCGAAGTTGTCGTCCGTGAGCACGATGTCGCCGGCCTCCTTGGAGACGTCCGTGCCGGTGATGCCCATGGCGACGCCGATGTCGGCGGCCTTCAGCGCCGGCGCGTCGTTCACGCCGTCCCCGGTCATCGCCACAGTCGCGCCTTGGCGCTGCAGGGCCTGCACGATACGGAGTTTGTGCTCCGGACTGACGCGCGCGTAGACCGACACGTCGCGTACGGTCCGGGCGCGTTGATCCGCCGTCATGCCCTCGAGCTCGGCGCCGGTGACGGCCCGGCCGTCAACGGCGATGCCGAGTTCCGCGGCGATGACGGCGGCGGTCGCCGGATGGTCTCCGGTGATCATGAGCGGGCGTATGCCCGCCGCCTTTGCGCGCGCAACCGCCTCCCTGGCCTCTGCGCGCGGCGGGTCGATCATGCCGATCAGCCCGGCGAACACCAGTCCCTGCTCGATGCCTTCGTCAAGCGTGTCGGCGTCGAACGCAGCGGCTGGTAGGGCGCGCACGGCCACGCCGAGCGTGCGCAAGGCGTCGCGGGCGAGGCCTTCGTTGGCTTTCAGGATTTCAATGCGCCGCGCTCCGTCCAATGGCCGCATCGCTTCGCCCACGAGCTCGCGTGTGCAGCGGGCGATCAGTACATCCGGTGCGCCCTTGGTGAAAGCCAGCAGGCGTTCCTGATTTTCCGCATCGGCATGGACTGTCGTCATCAGCTTGCGCTCCGACGAGAACGGTACTTCGCCAACGCGCTCGAAGCGTGCAGTGAGCGCCTCGGGAGCGAGCCCCGCTTTGCGCGCGGCGACCAGCAGCGCCCCCTCGGTCGGATCCCCCTGCACCGTCCAGTGCCCGTCATGCTCCCGGAGCGCTGCGTTGTTGGCGCGGTCGCCGACGGTGAGCGCATGCCTGAGCTCGGTGCGCAGGGTGTCGTCGATCTCACCGCCGTCCGTCCGTCGCAGTGCCCCCTCCGGCGCGTAGCCGGTGCCATCCACAGTGACATGCCCGCTCGCCGTCACGACTGCGCGCACCGTCATCTCGTTGCGCGTGAGCGTGCCGGTCTTGTCGGAGGCGATGACGTCGGCGGAGCCGAGGGTCTCGACCGCCGATAGATGGCGCACGATGGCGTTGCGTTTCGCCATGCGTTGTACGCCGAGGGCGAGCACGGCGGTGACCACCGCCGGCATGCCTTCCGGTACAGCGGCGACCGCGAGCGCCACGCCGAAGATCAACACGTTGAACAGCGCCGCAAAACCGCGCACATCCTCGACCAGGAGGATCGTGGCGATCATCACGACCGCAATGGCGATGACGCCGAGGCCGAGCAGCCGGCCGACCCGGGCCAATGCCTTCTGCAGCGGCGTGATGTCGGGCGGCGCCTCCTTCAGCATGCCGGCGATGTGTCCCATCTGCGTGTGCATGCCGGTCGCCGTCACCACCGCTCTGCCGCGACCGTAGGTCACCGCCGTGCCGCTGTAGACCATGTTGTGGCGGTCACCGAGCGGAACCTTCTCCGCAAGCGGCGTGGGGTCCTTCGATACCGGCAGGCTCTCGCCGGTGAGCGGCGCCTCGGCGGTCTGCAGCGCAGCAACCTGGAGCAGACGGGCGTCGGCGGGAATCGTGTCACCCTCTTCAATGACGAGGAGATCTCCAGGCACGAGTTCGGTGGCCGGGATGCGGCGCTGCGTGCCGTCGCGCACGACACGCGCCTGAGCCGCGGCCATCCGGCGCAATGCCGCCACCGCCTGTTCGGCACGCGCCTGCTGCACGTAACCCATGATCGCGTTGAGCAGCACCACCGCAAGGATCGCAATCGCCTCGTAGGGCAGGGCGGCGTCACGCTGGACGAGCCAGAGAGCGAATGAGATCGCGGTCGCGACGAGGAGCAGGATGACGAGCGGATCGTGGAGCTGCGCCAGGAACTTGCGCCAGGCGGGTGGGGGATTCTCCGTGGCCAGCTCATTGCGTCCGTGGCGCGCGAGCCGATGGCGCGCCTCCGTCTCGCTCAGGCCCTGATGCGCATCGGTGCCGAGCGCGGTCACCACCGCGTCGGCCGTCTCGCGATACGGAGGTGTCTCCGGCTGTGGCGGCATGATGCTCATTCTCGTGCGCGATCAAACGTCGAAACGGGCGCGCGGATACATGCAGCGTAGTTCCCGCTTCGTGGGTGTGCTCCTGTTCGGGCCGCGCCTTGCCGGGGCGCTTCGTTCGCAATGACGGTACGACGAATTAATCAGAGGTTCCCCAGGTTCTACAAGAGCCACTCGATGGGCAGCAGCGATGCGAACCATACCACGGCACGCTTCCAGAGACTCGCGCCGGGCTCGGTTTCGTGCCGCAGCAGCCTGTCGTCGTGGCGCTCGATCCAGTACAGGTCACCGGTGTCCGACAGATGCACCTCGTAGGCTTCCTGCGGGATGTGGTCGTTGAATGCGTCCTCGATGTCCTTCGCCAGGGTCGGGCTCTCGATGATGAAACCCAGCTCGGTATTCAGCCGCGCCGAGCGCGGGTCGAAATTGAATGAGCCGATGAACACGCGCGCATGGTCGACTGAAAAGGTCTTGGCGTGCAGGCTCGCCCCGGAGCTGCCGAGGCGGCCGCTGTCTGCATGTCTTTCCAGCCTTGGCGACAGGCGCTTCAGCTCGTAGAGCCGGATGCCGGCCTGGAGCAGGGCCTTGCGCCACTTGGCGTAGCCGGCGTGGACGATGGCGATGTCCGTGGCCTCGAGCGCGTTCGTCAGTATGCGGATTTCCACACCGTCGCGGGCCAGTGCCGTCAGTGCCTCGGTACCCGTCTTCGTGGGTACGAAGTAGGCCGAGACCAGATCGACGTGGGTACGCGGTTCGCCGATGATGCGTTCGAGCTGATGGGGCAACATCGTCTCGCCGTCGACCAGGCCGAGCCCTTTGGCCGGATCGTCGCTGACCATATGCGTGGAGGCCCATTCGAACCGCAGGCGGCCCTCCAATAGTTCGCGCACGAACGGCGATTCGCGCAGTGCGTCCATGTAGGACCGCGCCGCCGGTTCGCGCTCGATCAACGACGCCTGCGATGCCAGCGCCGAAATCCGGGCGGGAGCGGCCGGCGGCAGCAGCCGGTCCACAGGGTAGGCCGAGGCACTCGACCAGTAGCGGTCGAAATCGTGCGACACCGCCTGCACCACCGGCCCGACCGCCATCACGTCGAGGTCGACGAATACGACGCCTTCGGTTGCGCCGAAATACGCGTCGCCGACGTTGCGGCCACCGATGATCGTCGCCTGGTTATCGACCGTGAAGGATTTGTTGTGCATGCGCCGGTTGAGCCGCGGGAAATCCGTCAGGTATCCGAGCCAGCGGGCCTGGCGTGTCACGAAGGGGTTGAACAACCGCACTTCGATGTTCGGATGGCCGGTGAGCGCCGCGAGGGTCTCATCGAGCCCGGCGGTATTGTGGTCGTCGAGCAGCAGCCGCACGCGCACGCCGCGCTCGGCCGCCTCGTGCAGGGCTTCGAACAACAGGGTCCCCGACAGGTCGTGGCGCCAGATGTAATATTGCACGTCGAGCGAACGCTCCGCGGCCCGCGCCAGCAATACCCGCGCGGCGAAGGCGTTGCGTGAATCGAGCAGCGGGTAGACCCCCGACTTTCCGGGGTGCGCGGCGGCGCGTGGCGCGATCGCCCGCCCGAGTCGCGTGTCGTGGGTGTCGGCAAGAGCCGTGGAAGGGCTGCGATCGGCGAGGGAGGGCAAGCTGCCGCACCCTCCCAGCAGGGCTGCACTCAGGCCAAGCACCATGATGCGAAGACGCATCCCTAACGCGATGGGCACGGCATGTCGCGCCGGCACCGGATTCCGATGCCACCGGCCGCGCGGTGCCACTGGATGTACTTCGGGCCGCTCATCCCCATCCGTCTTTCCTCCAGTGAAGCCCGGCACCCGATGGACAGTTCGTGGCCAGGGCCGCGTCGGGCGTGTCTGCCGTTGGATCTGCCGCGCGGGCCGGTTCCCCGGGTCGGGGCGATGTGCTTCACGCAGCTCTGACTTCGCCACGTTAGCGCAGCCGCGCATATGTGTATACTGGCGTCGCCTCCGGCGGCGCTGTGCTCGGCAACGCGGCGGAACCCGCAAGCCCCGTCCGGATCGCGCCACGGCCGGCCCGCTGCCGTGCGCCGGACTCACCTGCCCGCACCGTGTGTAATTGCGTGTAAATCGCCTTCCCCGCGCCGCCGATTGCCCCTACCATTCCCCTCAAGGATTTCCCGCAACGCAAACGATCTGTCAGGTCGGGTAGGAGTCGTCCCTTGGCCCAGTCCACCACAGTCTCTGCCTCGCTCGCCGCGTTGATCGCGCTGGGCGGCTGCGCCGTGGGACCGGACTACCGGGCGCCCGCGCCCGACGTGCCGGCACAGTGGAGCGCTGCCGCCGATGCGCGCGCCCTGGAGGCGGCCGTCCTCGCCGAATGGTGGCGGCAGTTCCACGATCCGCTGCTGGATGCGCTCGTCGCCGACGCGCTCGCCGCCAACCGCGACCTCGCCACCGCCCGCGCGCAGCTGCGCGAGGCGCGCGCGCGGCGCGGGCTGGCCGGGGCGCAGCTGGGGCCGACGCTGGATGCGTCGGTGTCGGGCTCGCGCAGCCCGCCGAAGACGTCCGGCTC
>CAYWKV010000035.1:0-20533 GCA_964458835.1 uncultured Gammaproteobacteria bacterium
GCGTGCGCGCGGGGCGCGGGCGCGGCTGCGGTTCAGGCTTGACGATCTTGGGCGGCGGGGGCGGCGGCTCCACCACCGCCTCCACGGGAATCTCCACCGGCACCGCGACCGGCGGCGCGGGCGGCACGGGCCTGACCAGATTCACGCTGACGCGCGTCACCACCGGCGCCTCATGTTCGAAGGCCGGCTCGCTGTAGCGCTCGCCCCACCAGTAGTAGCCACCGACGTGCAGCACCAGCGACAGCGCGCACGCCAGGCCCATCGCCGCGTTGCGCCTCGAAGGGGCGTCCCAGGCGAACTGCAGCAGGGTCCCGAAATAGCCGTCCAGGCAGGGCGTGGCGACCGACGACGACATGGATCTCTCCGGCACGACGTGAAACATTCGGATGGGTTCGCAGGGGCTGGTGCAAATTCCCTGCCAGGCCTGAAACTGCGATATCTCGGTCACATCGCCCGTCCTGGCGGCCCCACGGTGTGTCATTTCACACACCCCGTCAGGCCATCCCACACACCCACCCAGCCGGGCGGGCCAAACCAGCAGGGTACACGGGGTAGATTCAGACCCGGCCGGCCGGCGATAATGGCCGTCCGCTCATCGCCTTGGGCACCCTGCCCCGGCACGGAGACGCCGCCCGTGAGTTCCCTCATCGATCGCCTCGGCCGGAAGATCGATTACGTCCGCCTGTCGGTGACGGACCGTTGCGACCTGCGCTGCTTTTACTGCCTGCCGCGGGGCTTCCGGGATTTCGAGGAACCCGAGCACTGGCTCACGTTCGCGGAGATCGAACGCGTCATCGCCGCCTTCGCGCGCCTGGGGACCCGGCGCGTACGCATCACCGGCGGCGAACCCCTGGTGCGCCGCGACCTGTCCGTGCTTGCCGCGCGCCTCGCCGCCCTGCCCGGCATCGAAGACCTTTCCCTGTCGACCAATGCGACGCGCCTGGCGAAGCACGCGCGCGAACTGCGCGCGGCCGGCATCCGCCGCATCAACGTCAGTCTGGATTCACTCGATGCCGCGCGCTTCAAGCGCATCACGGGCGGCCGGCTGGAAAAGGTGATCGACGGGCTCATGGCCGCCAAAGCGGCCGGCTTCGCGCCGATCAAGATCAACATGGTGGTGATGAAAGACGTCAACGAGGACGAGGTCGAGGCGATGGTCGGGTTCTGCATCGAACACGGCTTCACGCTGCGCTTCATCGAGACCATGCCGATGGGCGACACCGGGCGCTCGGCCACGGATCATTACGTCGATCTGCAGACGGTGAAGGCGCGGCTGGCGCAGCGCTTCGAACTGCTGCCGGGCGTCATGCCGGGCGGAGGGCCGGCGCGCTACGTGCAGGTCGCCGGCGCCGATCTGCGCATCGGCTTCATCACGCCGATCTCGCAGCACTTCTGCGCGACCTGCAACCGCGTGCGGCTTTCGGTCGATGGCACGCTCTACATGTGCCTCGGCCAGGAACACCGCTTCGCCCTGCGGCCGCTGCTGCGCGCCGGCGCGAGCGACGCGGAGCTCGAGGCCGCCATCCTGCAGGCCATCGACCTCAAGCCCGAGCGCCATGAGTTCACGGAGAAGCCGGAACAGGTGGTGCGCTTCATGTCCATGACCGGCGGCTGAAGATCAGGGGGCGGGCACGGCCTCCGACGACGGAAAGCGCGTGCCGCCCCGCTTCACATCAACCCAGTCAGGTTTACGTAACGCACGACACCTGTAGCCACCGGGGGGCGGAGCTGCAGTACGCGGTTTCCTGTCAGCGTGCTTCCGTGTGCTTCCGCGGCAAACAGGGTGGCCGGTCTCAGCGGGCGGCAACGGGCTGGCATGGGTTCTTCAGAGTCAATCCTCCCAGCGCCCGAAGCCCGGGATGCGCACCCGATCCTCGTCGAAGTCACCGTTGTCGGCCCCGGTGTGGCAGGCACTGCAGTTGCTCATCGAACCGACCTTCGGGTTGTCACGCCACACGCGCCGCGGCAGCTCGTCGTGCTTGCGGATGAAATACGCCGTCTCGGTGATGCGCTCGGGCGCCGCCGCGGGCGGTATGCTGCGCATCAGGCCACGCGCGATCTTGCCCGGATCCTGCTCGCCGGCGTTCCCGACGAGATACTCGGTCAGCAGCTGCTGCGTCTCGGGCGACAGCTCGGCATTCTCGCCGAAATGATCGCCGAGATTGGACATCAGCTTCCGCCACGAGCGCTCCGGCAACAGACCGGGCTGGTAGGCGAAGTGACAGCTGCCGCACTCGGCGGCGTACAGTGGATTGTCCACCGGCGTGATATCGGCCGGCGCGGCCAGCTTGCCGAACCAGCCGCCGCGCGGCTCATGATCGTCGTCACCGACCGCCAGACCCGCGGCCAGACCCACCACCGTGGCGAACATGCCCGCCGCCAGCCAACGCAATTTCATATCGCTCCACTCCTCGCTCATGACGTTCACCGACCCTGGATGTAGACCAGGAAATCACCCTTCTCCTGCGGCGTGCACTCACGCCCCCAGGTGCCTTTGCAATTGCGCAGGAACCACTTCTCGATCTTCTTCACGTCGGTGAGCCGTTCCGGATTGGCGGACGGCGCCATGGGCTCGATGGGTTTCAGCGTGCGTGTGTGTTGGCCGGTCTGGCGCAGATCGTCGCGGTGGCAGGAGGCGCAGCTGACCGGCTTGCCGGTGGCCGCTTCGGTGAAGGTCTCGTTCCAACGGCGCTCGCCGGCCGCCGCATCGAACGGCCCGGCGCCCTGGGCCGCATAGCCGGCAAGGGCATCCGCCACCGCGTCGGCACGCGCGGTCGGCCACGTCAGGGCCGCCAGCGCCCCGAGCGCGAGCGCCAACAGTTGCTTCGGGTACATGGGTGAATCCTCCTCGGGAATGCGCGGCCGGCCAACCCGGTCGTCGCGGGGTGAGGAGAAGCTTAGAGAGTCAGGCTGAAATCAAACTGAACGCGGTGGTGCAGGAGTCAGGCGTCAGACGGAGTGGGTGCTGTCATCGTAGAGCGCCACGGACCGCGCGGGACAACTGCGCACACAGGCGCCGCAGCCATTGCAGCGGTGCGCATCCACCTGCGGCTGGGCACCGCCCGCGTGAAACACGATCGCCGCCGCCGCGCACTGCTCGCCGCACACGCGGCACAGCACGCCCTGGCCGACCAGGCAGGTGCTGCCGACGACGGCCTTGAGCGTCCAGGGCCCCCAGGAGCGCCCGCGCAGCACCCGCGTGAGCGCGCCGCGGCCGCAGGCATCGACGCACTCGCCGCAGAAACTGCATTCGCCGCCACTGAAGTCCACGCGCGGGCGGCCCGTGGCGTCGCGCTTGAGCAGCCAGCGCGGACAATCCTCGACACACTGCCCACAGCCTGTGCACAGCACCGTGAACAGATCCTCGGGAACCGCCCACGGCGGACGCGGTGAGGCGCAACCCGGGTCGGTGTGTGGATAGCCTGACTGCGTGCGGGTAGGAGGCATCGTTGAGCGCCGTATTTAGTTATGCGGGGTCACTATGGACTCATGCAGGCTCGTCGGCAATGACCTGCGTCAGTCGCACGATACTAGCAAAGCAGGTGCGCCTCCGACAGCGGCCCGAATACCCACAATATCCAAGCCAATTGTGCCTCTGCCCCGCCGTCACGCGAGCAGCATGTTCAGCCCGAGCGCGGCGAGCAGCAGTGCGAACAGCCGGCGCAGCTGCTGTGCGGGCAGCCGGTGCGCGAGCCACGCGCCGAATCCCGCCGCCGAGGTGCTGGCCAGCACGATCCCCGCCCAGGCGGGCCAGTAGAGATAGCCGCTCGCCAGCGGCGGCAGCCCGGGTTCGCGCCAGCCGGTGGCGACGAAGCCCAGCGCACCCGCCACTGCGATCGGAAATCCGCAGGCCGCCGCCGTGGCAACGGCCTGGATCGCCGCCGCCCTGCACCACATCAGGAAAGGCACGGTCAGCGTGCCGCCGCCGATGCCGATCAGTGCCGACACGGCCCCGATCACCGCACCGGCGACACCCATGCCCACGCGGCCCGGCATAACGAAATGCGCCTGGTAGCGGCTCACGAACAGCAGTTGTACCGCGACCAGCAGTTCGAACACGCCGAAGAACCGCTTGAGCACGCCGGTGTGCAGTTGATCCGCCAGCCACGCGCCTCCCAGGGCGCCGAGCACGATGCCCGGCAGCAGCCGCATCACCCAGGGCCAGACCACCGCACCGCGCCGGTGGTGCGCGCGGATGGAGGCCAGCGAGGTGAGCGCGATGGTGGCGAGCGACGTGCCGATGGCGAGATGCATGACGATCGCCGCATCCATGCCCTGCGCCGTGAAGACCCAGGCCAGCACGGGCACGATGATCAGCCCGCCACCGACACCGAACAGGCCCGCCAGCACCCCGGCCACCGCACCGACCGCCAGATAGACGAGGAATGCGGTCATGAACGACGGGGAGTCAATCCGAACCACGAAGGATGCGCAGGCGCACGCAGGCAAAAATCCTCGCCGCGAAATCCACGTAAGGCCAAAACCCGACTCATCCCAATAAAACCCTATTCAGCCACGGAAGCACACGGAAGCACACGGAAAAATACCGACAAGATCATATGCGCCCACGACCGCCCTGCTTACCCGCCGCGTGATGAGCCGGTGCTTCACGGCGCCGCTTCATTTCAGTGCCTTCCGTGTACTTCCGTGTACTTCCGTGGCAATCGCGGTTTTCGGGTTCAACCCGGTTCGTGGGTTTCGTGGATTTCGTGGCAAGAATGTTTTCCTTCGCGTCCTTCGCGGTTGGAACAGGGATTTTCCATGGCCGCTAGCGGATCCAGATGGTCTTGGCGTTGACGAATTCGTGAATGCCGTGGCGCCCGAGCTCGCGGCCGTAGCCCGAGCGCTTCACGCCGCCGAAGGGCAGGCGCGGATCGCTCTTGACCAGGCCGTTGACGAAGGCGCAGCCGCATTGGAGTTCGCGCGCGACGCGCTCGCCGCGCGCGCTGTCGCGCGTCCAGACGCTGCCGCCCAGGCCGAAGGGGCTGGCGTTGGCGATCTCGATGGCATGACGCTCGTCGCGGGCACGGATGACGATGGCCACCGGCCCGAACAGCTCCTCCCGATAGGCGCGCATGCCATGTTCAACGCCGTCGAGGATGGAGGCTGCGTAGAAGGCGCCCGCGCCGGCCAGTGGCGTGCAACCGGTGACGGCGACCGCGCCCGCGGCGATGCTCTCCACCACCTGCTGGTGCAGCTCGTCGCGCAGATCGTGACGCGCCATGGGTGCGAGCGTCACCGATTCGTCCAGCGGGTCGCCGTGGCGCCGCGCCTCCACGGCCGCCTTGAAGCTGGCGAGAAAGGCCTCGGCGACCGCGTCCACGACGATGAAGCGCTTGGCGGCGATGCAGCTCTGGCCCGCATTCAGGAACCGCGACGTCGCGGCCTGCGGCACGGCCAGATCGAGATCGGCATCCTCGAGCACGATGAAGGGATCGGAACCGCCCAGCTCCAGCACGGTCTTCTTGATCTGTGCGCCGGCGGCGGCCGCCACCGAACGTCCGGCCGGCTCGCTGCCGGTCAGGGTGACGGCATGGATGCGCGGATCCTCGATCACCCGATTGACGCGCCCGGCCGGGATCATCAGCGAACGGAACGCATTGGCGGGCAGGCCGGCCTCCACGAACACCTCCTCGATGGCGAGCGCGCAGCCGGGCACGTTGGAGGCGTGCTTGAGCACGCCCGTGTTGCCGGCCATCAGCGCCGGCGCAGCGAAGCGGAACACCTGCCAGAACGGAAAGTTCCACGGCATGACCGCCAGCACCGTGCCGAGCGGCTGGCAGGTGACGAGGCTGCGGCCGGCGTCGCTGTCGATCAGCTCATCGGCGAGGAACGCCGCCGCATGCTCGGCATAGAAATCGCATGCCCAGGCGCACTTGTCGATTTCCGCGCGGGATTCGCCGATGAGCTTGCCCATTTCCAGCGTGATGACGCGCGCCAGTTCGTCGCGCCGCGCGCGCAGCACGCCGGCCACCTTGCGCAACACGGCAGCGCGCGCCTCGAAACCGGCCGCCGCCCAGGCCGGCGTGGCTGCGGCCACCTCGGACAGAGCCCGGTCGAGCTGCGCCTCGCTCCAGGTCTCGACGACCCTGATGACTTCACCCGTGGCAGGATTGACGGACTTGAACGCCATGCACCTATTCCCCTTCTCGGCTCGCGATTGTTGTCCCACAGCAACTCGGGTTAACTATAGTGTATGAGCACCCGTAAGCGTTACAGCGTTCTGCTGCTGCAATTCCTCTTCGGCATCCTGCTGCTGAACGGCGCGTCCGCGGCGACGGACGGCTACGCCGCCGAACGCCAGCGCTTCCTGGAGGCGCGCAAGGCCCTGCAGCAGAATCAACTGACGCGCTATCAACCGCTCGCCGAGCGGCTGCGGGATTATCCGCTCTATCCCTATCTGCGCTACGACGAGCTGCGCGCACGCTTTTCGCGGGCGACGGACGCGGATATCCGGAAGTTCCTCGACGCATTCGGCGACACGCCGCTGGCCGGGCGGCTGCGGCACAGCTGGCTGAACCACCTGGCCCGCCAGCACCAATGGCAGCGCTTCCTGGCGTTCTACCCGGGCAACAGCGATTCGGCCGAGCTGCAGTGCTTCTATCTGCGCGCCACCCGCACGGAACCGGCGGATGCGGCCTGGCTGGATGCCGCCGTCGGGCTCTGGCGGGTCGGCAAATCGCAGCCCGACGCCTGCGACCCCGTGTTCAAGGTGCTCGCCAGCAGCCCGCGCATGACGCACGAGCTGGTGTGGGAACGCATCCGCCTGGCGATGGACGACAACGCCCTCAGCCTGGCGTCCTATCTGTCACGCCTGCTGCCGGCCGACGAACGCAAGTGGGTGGATCTGTGGCGCCAGGTGCATCACCGCCCCAGCGAAGCGCGCGGCCATGCGGCGCTCGCAGCCGACTCCGCGCCGGCCCGCGAGATCCTGGCGCACGCCGTGGTGCGCCTGGCGCGCGGCGATGCACAGGAGGCCTACGACTGGTGGACGGTGCTGGCGGAGCGCTACCGGTTCGATGACAAGACCCGCGCCGACGTCAGCCGGCGCGTGGCGCTGGCCGCGGCCTATCAGCGTCTCCCGCAGGCGCATGTCTGGCTGGCGCAGGTGCCGGACAGCGCGCGCGACCGCGCGCTGCGCGAATGGCAGGCACGCAGCGCCCTGCTGCAGCGTGAATGGTCCGCCCTGCTGGCGGCCATCGACGCCATGCCGCCGGAGGAGCAGGCGGAAAGCGAATGGCGCTACTGGCGCGGCCGCGCGCAGGCGGAACTGGGCGAGCGCGCCGCGGCCGAACTGGCCTTCCAGCCGCTGGCCGGCGAGCGTTCCTATCACGGCTTCCTGGCCGCGGACTTCCTCGACCGTCCGTACAGCCTCGGGCACGCGCCCATTCCCGTCGACGACGCGGATCTGGAACGGCTCCAGCGGCAGCAGCCGGCCTTCGTCCGTGCCCGTGAGCTGCGGCGCGCCGACCTGATCCACGATGCGCGCCGCGAGTGGGCCTACGCCATCCGCAACCTCGACCCGCGCGGCCTGGAGGTGGCGGCGGCGCTGGCCCACCGCTGGAACTGGCACGACCGCGCCATCATCACCGCGGCACGCTCGGGGCATCAGGACGATCTGGACGTGCGCTTCCCGGTGCTGTACGAACGCGAGGTCGTGGCGGCCGCGAAGCAGCTCGATCTCGATCCCGCGTGGATCATGGGCGTGATGCGCCAGGAGAGCGCCTTCATGGCCGATGCGCGCTCACCCGTCGGCGCATTGGGACTGATGCAGCTCATGCCCGCCACCGGCAGCCAGATGGCCAGGATGCTCAAGCTGCCCGCCCCCAGTCGCGCCACGCTGCTGCAGGCGGACACCAATATCCGGCTGGGCAGCAACTACCTGCGCCACGTCCTGGACGATCTGGGCAACAAGGTGCTGGCCACGGCCGCCTACAACGCCGGGCCGCACCGCGTGCGCCGCTGGCTGCCGGAATCCACGCTGCCGGCCGAGCTGTGGGTCGACACCATCCCGTTCACCGAGACGCGCGGCTACGTGCGCGGCGTGCTGGCCTTCACCACGGTCTACGACGCGCGCCTGGACAGGCCCGTCACCCCGCTGCACACGCGCATGCCGCCCATCGCCCCGAAACCGGAATGAGCCCGCCCGCGACGGGCTTGACCTGATCCCGCGGCGCCGCCACCATTCCGCCACGACCGAGGGGAAGCGCCGGCGGCGCCGGACAGAAAGACACCATGGCAGACCAGACGATATGCATCATCGGCGGCTCCGGTTTCGTCGGAGGCCATCTCGCCCACCGGCTGACCCGCGCAGGCTGGCGGGTGACCCTGCCCACCCGGCGGCGTGAACGGCATCGCGCACTGCTGGTCGACCCGCGCGTCACGCTGATCGAAGCCGACGTGCACGACCCGGCCACGCTGCGTGGCCTGATCGCCGGCTGCGCCGCCGTCGTCAATCTGGTCGGCATACTCAATGAACGGCGCGGGCCGGCCGGCCAGGCCTTCGCCCGCGCACACGTGGAACTGCCCGGCAAGATCGTCGCCGCCATGCGCGACACCGGCGTGCGGCGGCTGCTGCACATGAGCGCTCTCAACGCCGACCCGCGCGAGGAGCGCAGCCTGTACCTGCGCACCAAGGGCCAGGGCGAGGAGCTGGTGCACGACGCCGCGCGCGACGGCCTCGAGGTCACCAGCTTCCGGCCCTCGGTGATCTTCGGTCCCGGCGACAGCTTCTTCAACCGCTTCGCCACGCTGCTCGGCGTCACGCCGCTGGTGTTTCCGCTGGCCTGCGGCGACAGCCGGTTTGCGCCGGTGTATGTCGGCGACGTCGTCGCGGCCATGACGCGCGCGCTCCAGGATCGCTCCACCAGCGGCAGGCGCTGGGATCTGTGCGGCCCGGAGATCTACACGCTGGCGCAACTGGTGGAGTACACGGCGCGCCAGCTCGGCCTGCGCCGACGCGTCTGGAAGCTGAACGATGCGCTGTCGCGCCTGCAGGCGCGCGCGCTGGAGTTCGTGCCGGGCAAGCCGTTCAGCCGCGACAACTACGGATCGCTGCAGAAGGACAGCGTCTGCGAGCGGAACGGCCTGATCGAGCTGGGCGTCCGGCCCACGGCGGTGGACGCCGTGGTACCGGGCTATCTCGGCGGCCGCGACGTCTACCGGCGCTTCCGGGAACGGGCGCGGCGCGGCTGACGACGGAATGCGCCGTGCACGAAGGCGCTGCGCCTCGCCCGCACGCGCATCACCGTGACGGCCCGGTCGGAGCGTGGACATCCGGCGCTCGGCGGCCTCCTGTCGGATGCGTCCGCTGGGCGCCGGCCGCGCAGCCCGGATGAAGCGAAGCGTGATCCGGGAGAAATCGCGATGCGGTCCCGGACTCCGGCCGGACGGCCTCCAGCCAGGCTACGAGTTCGGAACGCTCCGAGGGTGGGCGGGTGGTCGCGGTAACCGCGGCACAAGGCCCCCATCCGGCGCATTGCGGCCTGCGACCCAATGGGCCCTGCGGGAACGGTTTTCTTCTGAGTGGAATCGAGGCATGGACATCTATCTCGTCGGCGGCGCAGTGCGTGACAAACTGCTCGGGGTACCGGTCAAGGAGCGCGACTGGGTGGTCGTCGGCGCCACGCCGGAGGACATGGTGAGACTCGGCTACCGGCCGGTGGGCAAGGATTTTCCGGTGTTTCTGCATCCCGAGACCCACGAGGAGTACGCGCTCGCCCGCACCGAGCGCAAGACCGCGCCGGGCTACAAAGGCTTCGTCGTGCACGCCAGCCCGGACGTCACGCTGGAGGAGGACCTCAAGCGGCGCGATCTCACCATCAACGCCATGGCCGAGGCTCCCGACGGCACGCTCATCGATCCCTTCAACGGCCGCGAGGACCTCGACCAGGGCCTGCTGAAACACGTCTCCAAGGCCTTCGTGGAAGACCCGGTGCGCATCCTGCGCGTGGCGCGCTTCGCGGCCCGCTTCGCCAAATGGGGCTTCAAGGTCGCGCACGGCACCCACGCGCTCATGAAGCAGATGGTCGCCGCCGGCGAGGTCGACCACCTCGTGCCGGAGCGCGTCTGGGCGGAGACCGAGAAGGCCCTGGCCGAGGACCGCCCGAGCCGTTTCTTCGAGGTGCTGCACCGCTGCGGCGCGCTGGCCGTGGTCTTCCCCGAGCTGGAGCGCCTGTTCGGCGTGCCGCAGCCGGCCCACGCGCACCCCGAGATCGACACCGGTATGCACTGCCTGATGGTGCTGGGGCAGGCCGCGCGCCTCAGCCCCGACCCGCGGGTGCGCTTCGCCGCGCTGGTGCACGACCTCGGCAAGGGCACCACCCCGGGCGACGAACTGCCGCAGCACGTCGGCCATGAGCAGCGCAGCGTCGAGCTGATCGAGGTCCTGTGCCGCCGCCTGCGGATCCCCAACGACTATCGCGATCTGGCGGTCAAGGTTGCCCGCTATCACGGCCACTGCCACCGCGCGCTGGAACTGCGTCCGGGCACTCTGCTCGAGACGCTGACCGGTCTGGACGCCTTCCGGCGTCCGGAGATCCTGGAGGATTTCCTGCTGGCCTGTGAGGCCGACAGCCGCGGGCGCGGGTCCGATGGCAAGCCTGCGAACGACCGCCCCTATGCGCAGGCCGAGGTGTTCCGCACCGCCTTCACCGTGGCGCGCGCGGTGGATGCCGGTGCGCTGGCCGGGCAGGGCCTGCAGGGCGCGGCGCTGGGTGAGCGGTTGCGGGAACTGCGCTGCGACGCGATCGCGAAGGCGATCGCGAAATCTCCGGCCTAGGCGCAATATGACACGGAAAAAAGACTTATCGTAAAAACCCGGAAACCCGACCGCGGAAGGATGATGCCGGGTTTACGCCATGAATCCTTTCCGTGTTGTTCCGTGGATTCCGTGGCCAAGCGTGGTTCAAGTCAGTGCCATTCGGCCTGGACGCCGCCCTACCGGCCGAACCAGGCACCGAGCTTCTGCCGCCAGCGTACCAGGGCGGCGAGACCGAACAGCCCGCCGGCCAGGAACAGCACCGGCGCCGGCGCCGGAGCGGCCTCGGGCTTTGGCGCGAGCTGCATCGTGACCGGGACCGCCAGCGTGGCGGCCGGCGCCTCGACGACCCGATCCGAGGCGGCGACGACGCTCAGCGCGAGCGCCAGCCCGGCGATCACTCCCAGATGTCGACAGCGGATGGTCACGATTGTGCTCCGAAGCAACCCCATAGAAGGAGTTGCGAAGATTACTATATTAACTATCTCTTAATCGGAGCAGATTCTGTGCCACACCCATGAATTGATATATAAATCAATATATTAATTATTATTTGCCAGGCGATCCGCGTCCCGAAGAGGCCACCACGTCAGGTATCCCGACAGGCGGTGGCCGGCCATCGATGGCGGTACATCCCACCAACCCATTGATGGCGAATATTTATTTGAACAAATGCCCGGCGCCCGCCCGCTGTCAGGAAAGCTGACAGAAACCGTCAGATATCTGCAGCAGGGTCAGATCAGCACCACTGCAACGAGCACCGCGAGCGCGACGCGGTAGATGCCGAAAGGAATGAAGCTGTGCCGCTTGATGAAGCGCAGCAGCGCCGGCGCGGTGAGGTAGGCGGCAATGAACGCCGAAACGAAGCCCGCAGCCACCAGCCCCGTGTGATCCCACGACAGCTGGTCGTAGGTCTTGAGCAGGTCGTAGGCGGTGGCGGCAAGCATGGTGGGGATCGCCAGCAGGAACGAGAATTCGACGATCGCCTCGCGCGACATGCCGAGCAGCATGCCGCCGATGATGGTCGCGCCCGAGCGTGACACACCCGGGATCATCGCGAGCGACTGGGCAAGCCCCACCACCGCCGCCTTCCAGTAGGGCAGATCCTCGATGGAGTCGTGCGCAGCGCTCAGCTGCTTGCCGCGCAGCAGCTCGAAGACAATCATCACTACGCCGCCGATGCCCAGCGCCCAGGCAACGATCACGATATTGCCAAGCAGATAACCCTTGATGAGCTTGTACAGCGTGAAGCCGATCACCGCCGTGGGGATGAAGGCCACGGCGATCTTGCCGATCAGCCGGGGAGCGTGCAGCAGGCGCCTGGCATACAGCAGCACGATGGCCAGGATCGCGCCGAGCTGGATGGCGATCGTAAAGGTTTTCGTGAATTCGCTGTCGGCGATCCCCAGGACATGCTCGGCAAGGATCAGATGTCCGGTCGAGGATATGGGGAGGAATTCGGTGACGCCTTCCAACAGGCCGAGCAGAATGCTTTCGATCAGGGTCATGGCATGACTCGTTTATGTCGTTGTCTGTGTGTGCGGTGCTCCCGCGCACAGCCGGCGCACCGAAGGCCGGTGCCGGAGCGTTGGAACGATCTAAAGCCGGCCGCGCAGATCGCGCCCGCCGAAGCCCGCGATATCACCCTCCACGCCGCGCAGCAGCAGCATGGCCTTGAAGCGCTCGCCCATCTCGCCCGGCAGCAGCAGCGTCTTGGCCTGCGCGGCCAGCTGCAGATACTCACCGTGTCCGCCGGTCTGCGGAAACGCCGCGGCCAGCATGCCTTCGATGCCCGCGTGGAGCAGATACTGCGCCTGCGGGGTGAATCCGCCGATCCGCAGCCCGAGCGCGTCCGCGGCCTCGGCGACGGCAGTGAAGTCGACATGCGCGGTGATGTCCTGCAGGCCCGGCAGCACCAGGGGATCCGGATGTGCGCGGTGGCGATAATGGCACAGGAGTGTGCCACGCCGCCTGTCGGCGTGATAGTACTCGTGACGTGGGTAACCGTAATCGATGAACAGGGCGGCGCCGGCGGCCAGATTTTCTGTCAGCACCTCCAGCCAGGCCGCGAGCGACGGCGTGAACTCGGAACGGTAATCGGCATCCCAGCGGCAGGCCGCCGCCCAGGCCGCGATCCGCCCGGCCGGCACCGGCGCGGCGGGCCGCGCCGCCCAGGCGAAGCGATCGCGGTCCCAGACCACGCCGTATTCGGTCACCGCGTCCGGACGCCAGCCGAACAGCGTCACCGGCAACGCATCCAGGACCTCGTTGGCGACCAGCACGCCGCGCCAGGCCTGCGCTGGCGCCCGGTCGAGCCAGCGGATGCGCGCACCCAGGTGCGGCAGGCGCTGCGTCAGGTACATCCGCTGACGCTCGCGCAGGTCCGCGGAGCGCTCCAGAATGAAATAATTCTCCGGCAGGCTGCCGCGGGCCTCCAGCTCCCGCAGCAGATCGGCGGCCATCACGCCGCTGCCCGCGCCCACCTCCAGCACGTCGCCGCCGCCGAGCCGCGTCAGCACGGCTTCGCAGCTGCGCGCGACACAACGCGAGAACAGCGCCGACGTCTCGGGCGCGGTCGTGAAATCCCCCTGCCCGCCGAGCTTGCGCGCGCCCGCGCTGTAATAGCCGAGGCCGGGCGCGTACAAGGCCAGTTCCATGTAGCGCGCAAAGTCGATCCAGCCGCCGGCCGCCGCAATCTCGGCGCGTATGTGCTCGACCAGCGCCGCGCTGACGGCCAGCGCCGCGGCATCCGGCACCGGCCAGTCGGCGGGAATGTCCCAGGGCAGGCGGGTGGCGCGGTTCATGACGGAGACCGTTCGATGCGCTGCGCTGCGATGAGAACCCGCCGCGGCACCGTCAGCGCGGCCAATCCACGGCGCGGATCGCCTGCCCTGCGGCGTCGAAGTCGGCCCACAGCTGCGCGTAGGTCTTGCCGGTCAGCGGATGACGGAGTCTGCCGGCGATGTCGGCCAGCGGCTTGAGGACGAAGGCGTGCCGGGTGATCTCGTCGCGCGGCAGCTGCAGGCGTCCTTCTTCGAGAACGAGATCGTCATAGAGCAGCAGGTCGATGTCGAGCGTACGCGCCGAGAAACGCGGACCGGTGCGCACGCGGTCGTTCTCGTCCTCGATGGCGTGGAGCCGCGCGGCGACCTCGGCGGGCGTGGCGTCGGTGTCGAAGCCGACCACGAGGTTGTAGAAGTCATCGCCCTCGAAGCCCACCGCGGCGGTCTCGTAGACCGGCGAGCACTGCAGCGGGCCGTAGCTCGCGCTCAATGCCTCCAGCGCCGCACGTACGTGCCGGGCACGGTCGATGTTGGTGCCGATGCTGACGTAGACCCGTGCCATTCAGTGTGCGGGACGGACGCCACGCTCGATGATGACGCCGACATCGCGCGCGCCGCGCACGGCGCCGGTCTTATTGAGCGTCAGGCGTACCCAGGGCACGTTGAACTCGTTGATGACGATCTCGGCGGCGCGCTCGGCCAGCGTCTCGACCAGCTGGAACGAACTGCCCTCGACGAAGGTGATGAGGCGCTTGGCGACCGCCTTGTAGTTGAGCGTATCGTCGATGGCGTCGGTGGACGCGGCCCTGCGGATGTCGGTGGCCATCTCCAGATCCAGGCTGATGGTCTGGGTGACGCGCCGTTCCCAGTCGTAGATGCCGATGACCGTGTCGATGCGCAGATCGCGCAGAAAGATGATGTCCATCGCCACAAGATACAAGTTGCAAGCGGCCAGTGACAAGTGAAACACCCGGGTTGCCGCAGCACTGTCCCGTTCGGCTGCGCGATGGACGGCCGGGCGCGGCTTAGCCGTCGAACCCGGCCCACGGATTGAATCCGTCCGATCTCGGGTTCGCTCCGCATACGGAATCGGCATGCGGAGAGGCGGAACCGGCCGGTCTCTTGTCTCGCCTGTCCGGCGCTTGTATCTTCCGCCCATGCTGAACACCGTGCTCATCGTCATCGCCGCCTACCTGCTCGGATCGATCGCCTCGGCGATCATCGTCGGCCGCCTGCTGGGCACGGGCGATCCGCGTGCGGAGGGCTCGCGCAACCCCGGCGCCACCAACATGCTGCGCATCGGCGGGAGAAAGGCCGGCGCCCTCACCCTGATCGGCGACATGCTCAAGGGCCTGCTGGCGGTGCTGATCGCGCGCGCCATCGGCGCCGGCGCGGACGTGCAGGCCATGGCCGCCAGCGCCGCGTTTCTGGGGCATCTGTTTCCGGTGTTCTTCGGCTTCCGCGGCGGCAAGGGCGTGGCCACCGCACTCGGCGCCCTGCTCGGGCTGCAGTGGCAGGTCGGTCTGCTGGTGGTCGCGACCTGGCTGCTCATGGCCGGGCTGTTCCGCTATTCGTCGCTGGCCGCGCTGATCGCGGCCGCCGCCGCACCGTTCTATATGTGGTGGCTGCGCCCGGAGCCGGCGTTCGTCGCGGCCAGCGTCGGCATGGCCGCGCTGCTGTACTGGCGGCACCGGTCGAACATCGCCAAGCTGCTGGCCGGCACCGAAGGCAGGATCAGCCTGCGCTCCAAGCGGGGCTGACGACGCGGCCTTACGCCGGCAGCGGCGGCAGGTCCGTCAGCAGCCAGCGCGCCCGCGCCTCGATCGCCAGGGGTTCGTGCTGCCCGGCCTGCAGGCGGCGGAAGCCTGCATAGGCGATCATCGCCCCGTTGTCGGTGCAGAAGGCCGGGCGCGGGTAGTACACCCGGCCGCCGCGTGCCTCGGCCAGGTCCCTCAGCCGCGCCCGCAGGACCTGGTTCGCGCCGACGCCGCCGGCCACCACCAGCCGGTTCAGCCCGGTCTCGTCCAGCGCGCGCCGGCATTTGATGGCGAGGGTGTCCACCACGGCATCCTCGAAGGCACGCGCGATGTCGGCGCGGGTCTGGTCGTCCCCGACCGGATCGGGCGCCGCCTCGCGCAGCGTGGTCAGCGCGAAGGTCTTCAGCCCGCTGAAGCTGAAATCCAGTCCGGGGCGATCGGTCATGGGGCGTGGAAAGCGGAAGCGGGCCGGATCGCCGCGCTGCGCCAGCCGGGCCAGTTCCGGCCCGCCCGGGTAGGGCAGGCCCAGCAGCTTGGCGGTCTTGTCGAAGGCCTCGCCGGCGGCATCGTCCACCGACTCGCCGAGCAGCCGGTAGGCCCCGACCCCGTCGACCCGCACCAGCAGGGTGTGCCCACCGGACACCAGCAGGGCGACGAAGGGAAATGCCGGCGGATCGGCCTCGAGCATGGGCGCGAGCAGGTGACCCTCCATATGGTGCACGGCCACGGCCGGTACGCCCCAGGCCCAGGCCAGGCTGCGCCCCAGGGACGCCCCCACCAGCAGCGCCCCGATCAGGCCGGGCCCGGCCGTGTAGGCGACGCCCGTCACCGTGGCCCGCCCGATGCCCGCCTGCTCGAAGACTTCCTTGAGCAGCGGCAACAACTTGCGCACGTGGTCGCGGGAGGCCAGCTCGGGCACCACGCCGCCGTAAGGCGCGTGCACCGCGACCTGGCTGTAGAGGGCGTGACCGATCAGGCCGCGCGCCTCGTCGTAGAGGGCGACGCCGGTTTCGTCGCAGGAGGTTTCGATGCCGAGCACGCGCATGGGCGGCATTGTCCCCGGCCGGCACCGGCCGGCACAAGCGGGATTTTGCTTTCGGCGGTCCGAGGTATTAGAATTCGTCCCCCTTTAGGCCCTTGGCTTCGGACCGTGCCGGTCCGGGCCGCGGAATCACACACCGTTCGAGGTAACAGATTTCATGCCCAGTGTTCGTGTACGCGAAAACGAACCGTTCGAAGTCGCTCTGCGCCGCTTCAAGCGTTCCTGCGAAAAGGCCGGCATCCTCTCCGAGGTGCGCCGTCGCGAGTTCTACGAAAAGCCCACCCAGGAGCGCAAGCGCAAGCGCGCCGCCGCGGTCAAGCGTCATCTGAAAAAGATCTCGCGCGACGTCTCCCGCCGCACCCGCAAGTACTGATCTCCGTCCGGGAAGCCGCATGTCGCTGAAGGCGCATATCCAGGAGGATATGAAGGCCGCCATGCGCGGCGGCGACAAGCGGCGCCTGGGCGTCGTCCGGCTCATCCTGGCCGCCATCAAGCAGCGCGAAGTGGACGAGCGCATCGAACTCGACGATGCGCAGATCCTGGCCGTGCTCGACAAGATGCTCAAGCAGCGACGGGAATCCCTCGCCCAGTACGAGCAGGCCGGCCGCGCCGATCTGGCGGATCAGGAGAGCTTCGAGATCGGCGTCGTGCAGGCCTATCTGCCGCAGCCCCTCACCCCGGCCGAGATCGACGGCCTGATCACCGCCGCCATCGCCGAGACCGGCGCCGCCGGCATCAAGGACATGGGCAAGGTCATGGGGATCCTCAAGCCCAAGCTTCAGGGCCGCGCCGACATGAGCGCTGTCAGCGGGCAGATCAGGGCCAGGCTCGGCGGTTGAAGTCGCCCACGTACGCCCCTGACGACAGCGCCGCCGCCGAGCGACCGCAAACCAGCCACGAAATCCACACGATCCGCGCCAACGAAGGGCCGGGGCGGCCGCGCGCCCTCGCGTGGACTCCGTGGGTTTCGTGGCCACGCCGGTAACCGTTGTCGCATACTATTCCGCCATGGCCGGCCGGATCCCCCAGCAGTTCATCGATGACCTGATGCAGCGCGTCGACATCGTCGAGGTGATCGACAGCCGCGTGCCGCTGAAAAAGGCCGGCCGCGAGTACCAGGCCTGCTGTCCCTTCCACAACGAGAAGACCCCGTCGTTCACGGTCAGCCCGACCAAGCAGTTCTTTCACTGCTTCGGCTGCGGCGCGCACGGCACCGCGCTCGGCTTCCTGATGGACTACGAGCACATGGAGTTCGTGGACGCGGTCGAGGAGTTGGCGCGCTCGGCGGGCCTGGAGGTGCCGCGTGAGCGGCAGACCGGCGCGGCGCAGGACCGCACCGATGTCACCACCCCGCTCTACGAGCTTCTCGACCAGGCCGCGAAGTACTTCCGCCAGCAGCTGCGCCAGCATCCGGACGCCGGCCGCGCCGTGGACTATCTGAAACGCCGCGGTCTCAGCGGGGAGGTCGCCCAGGCCTATGGGCTGGGCTATGCCCCAGCCGGCTGGGACAACCTGTTGCGGGTGCTCGGCACCGACCAGGAGCGCCAGGCCCGGATGGAGCGCGCCGGCCTGCTCATAAAGAAGGATAACGGTGAGCATTATGACCGGTTCCGCGACCGCATCATGTTTCCCATCCACGACCGTCGTGGCCGCGTGATCGGCTTCGGCGGCCGGGTTCTCGGCGACGACACGCCCAAATACCTCAACTCACCGGAAACGCCCGTTTTCCATAAGGGGCGGGAGTTGTACGGCCTGTTCGAGGCACGCAAGCGGGAGCGCAAACTCGACCGCCTGCTGGTGGTCGAAGGCTACATGGACGTGGTCGCCCTGGCCCAGTTCGACATCGGCAACGTCGTCGCCACCTTGGGCACCGCGACCACCCACGACCACCTCGAACAGCTCTACCGGGTGGTGCCCGAAGTGGTGTTCTGCTTCGACGGCGACCGCGCCGGCCGCGCCGCCGCCTGGCGGGCGCTGGAGAACGCCCTGCCGGTGCTCAGGGACGGGCGACAGGCGCGCTTCCTGTTCCTGCCCGAAGGGGAGGATCCGGACACGCTGGTGCGCAAGGAAGGCCGGGACGCCTTCCTGCGGCGCGCCGAAAAATCCATCCCACTTTCGGAATTCCTCTATGAAGCTTTGGAAGCCCAAGTCGATACAGCCAGCATGGATGGGCGCGCACGTCTGGTGGAGCTGGCAAAACCCTTGTTGAATCAGGTACCCACTGGCGTTTTTCGACGCATGCTGGTCGACCGGCTGGAAGACGTCGCGCGCCTGCCCCGTCACGCACTGGCAGAACTGCACGGCCAGCCGGTGCCCGGCTCGCCGTTGCCGGTACAGGTGCCGCAGCCGCGCCTGTCCGCGCCCCGCCCCGGCGGGATCAGCCCCGTGCGGCGGCTCATCACCCTGCTGCTGCAGGAGCCGCGCCTCGGCAGCCTGATTGCGGAACCTCGGCGGCTGGCCGATGTCCCTTTGCAGGGCGTCCCGCTGCTGGTTGAACTGATTGACTTTCTGAAGGATCACCCCCACATCCATACCGGCGGCCTGGTCGAGCACTGGCGCGGCACGGATACCGGGCGGCATCTGGCCAGACTGGCCATGGAGCCGGCACCCAGGCTGGCAGGCGATCTGGAGCAGGAATTCCTCGACGGCATCGCGCATCTATTGGCGAAGCCCCTCGATCACCGCCGGGAGGCCAGGATCGCCGAGCTGTCGCGCAAGCAGCCCAGCGAGCTGTCGGCCGAGGAAAAGGAAGAGCTGAAGACCTTGCTGAAGCCGGGGGAGCGATCCGCCTGAACCTGATCCAGGCCGTAGTGGAAGCCGGTCACAGGCATGTATTAGTGGCTGGTAATATGCAAAGTCGTCCGCTACACTGGAGGTTTCATTTTGCGCCGACCCCGCGAAGCGCCGCGAGCGGGATGTGCCACCTGAATTAGCGAACCTACATGAACCAAGAGCAGCAGTCCCAGTTGAAGTTATTGATTGCCAAAGGCAAGGAGCAGGGCTTCCTGACCTACGCCGAGGTCAATGACCACTTGCCCGATGAAATCGTCGATCCCGAACAGATCGAAGACATCATCAACATGATCAATGACATGGGCATTTCCGTCCACGAGGAGACTCCGGACGCGGATACCCTGCTGCTCAGCGGCACGGCGGTCACCGACGAAGACGCCGCGGAAGAAGCGGCCGCCGCACTGGCCACCGTCGACAGCGAGTTCGGCCGCACCACCGACCCCGTCCGCATGTATATGCGCGAGATGGGCACTGTGGAGCTGCTCACCCGCGAGGGCGAGATCGAGATCGCCAAGCGCATCGAGGACGGCCTGCGTCAGGTTCTGTCGGCGCTGTCGAGCTACCCGGACTCCATCGCCCTGCTGCTCGGCGAGTACAGGAGGGTCGAGGCGGCCGAGGTCCGGCTGTCCGATCTGATCAGCGGCTTCATCGACCCCAACGCCGACGACGCCGTCATCCCCCCGCCGGTCGAGATCAGCCTCGACGACGACGAAGACTCGGCCGCCAGCACCCGCGCCGCGGCCAGCGACGACGAGGACGAGGAAGACGGCGGCGACACCGAGACCAGCGCCCTGGACACCGGCCCCGATCCGGAAGAGGCGCGCGCGCGCTTCACCGAACTGGCGTCGCTGTACGAGAAGTGCATGACCACGAAGTCGGCCAAGCAGCTGGAGAAGTACCGCACCGCGCTGAGCGATCTGTTCATGCAATTCAAGCTGGTACCGCGCATCGTCGATGAGATGACCAACCGTCTGCGCGACATGGTCGAGCGCATCCGCAGTCATGAACGCGTGATCATGGACATCTGCGTCAATCGCGCCCAGATGCCGCGCAAGGACTTCATTACCTCGTTCCCGGACAACGAGACCAACCTGCAGTGGCTGGACAAGCAGATCAAGGGCGGCGCCAAATACGCCGGCGATCTGGAACAGTTCCGCGACGACATCCGCCGCGCCCAGAACCGGCTCGTCACCATCGAGCAGGAGACCGGCCAAAGCATCAGCGACATCAAGGACATCAACCGCCGCATGTCGATCGGCGAGGCGAAGGCCCGCCGCGCGAAGAAGGAGATGGTCGAGGCCAACCTGCGTCTGGTGATTTCCATCGCCAAGAAGTACACCAACCGCGGCCTGCAGTTCCTGGACCTGATCCAGGAGGGCAACATCGGCCTGATGAAGGC